>JBEPWT010000021.1:0-29215 GCA_041642275.1 Desulfopila sp.
AGGTTGTTATAGAGTTCGACGGAACCAACGAAGCAGACCGTTTCGATGTCGGCGATTCGTTTTACCGTCCAGCAGGCAACGATATTTGCCTCGTCGCGTTGCGAGCAGGCCACAAACAGCTTGTTCTTGCCGGCATCGGCCCGCTCAAGAGCACCTATATCGGCGCCGCTGCCGACCACATAGCTTACATCGAGGCTGTTGAAGGCATCGGGAATGGTCTCCTGGTCGCCCAGTATCGTCACATCGTGCTCTTTACATAGACGGGCGACAGTCATATAGGCTGAATCGGAGGTACCGTAGATCAATATTTTCATGGCATGCAGGCAATGTAAGGTATGATCAGAAAAAGTTTCGCGGCTGCAGCGCCGCTGTGATCCGTCTCTGATCATATTCCATACACCTTTGGTTTTTCAATACCTTTCTCTATTCAGCCACTCTTTTTGGAGAGGATAACTCCAACACCTTATCACTTCCAGTAACGACCCCGGCGTGAAGTAGAAAGGTGGTGAAAAAAGGCATTGAGGGCAATGCAAAAAAAAGATAGGATTGCATGCAACCAGGACCTCCCGCCTAAAATTCTTTAACAACAGGAGCACGGGAAGTATTTTTTCTGCACACCGTTGGCCGTGGATATATAAGGCGGCGCCATCCCTTTTCCGGGACATGATGGGCCTGGATGATTTGCTCTTTTTTCGTCTTGCAAACACTACACAATTTTCCCCTTATGCAAATACAACAGACATTACAGGATGTTTTTGGATTTGAAGCTTTTCTCCCCGGCCAGGAAGATGTCATAGGCCGCCTGCTAGAGGGGCGCTCCGCCCTGGCGGTCTTTCCCACCGGCCGAGGCAAAAGCCTCTGTTACCAGCTCACCGCCCTCCATCTGCCGGGCCTGACCCTGGTGGTTTCCCCACTGATGGCCCTGATGAAGGACCAGGTCGATTTTCTCCGGGAAAAGAACATCCCCGCCGCCCGACTGGACTCATCGCTCTCCCGGGAGGAACACGCCGCACTTCTCTCCGACCTCCTCGCAGGCCGGCTCAAACTCCTCTATGTCGCTCCGGAACGATTTTCCAACGAACGGTTTCTAAGAGACCTCGAACGAGTCGACATCTCAATGATAGTCGTAGACGAGGCCCATTGCATCTCGGAATGGGGCCATAACTTCCGGCCCGACTACCTGAAGCTCGCCGGCCTTACCGGCAAGCTCGACATCCCGGTCAGCCTCTGCCTCACCGCCACCGCAACACCGAAAGTAGGGGAAGATATCCTCGACGGTTTCACCATTGCAAGGAAGAACTTCATTCAAACCGGACTGTACCGCTCAAATCTGACCCTGCGTTTCTCCCCATCGGACGCACCACTGGAAACGCTTCGTATGCGCCTGAGCGAGCGCCAGGCGGGGGCGACCATTGTCTATGTCACCCTCCAGGCTACAGCCGAGGATGTCGCCCTAAAACTCACCGGCCACGGTTTTGCCGCCCGTCCCTATCACGCCGGTCTCGCGGGCGAAGAGCGCCGGGAGGTTCAGGAGTGGTTCATGGGCTCGGACGACGCCGTCGTCGTGGCCACCATCGCCTTCGGCATGGGCATCGATAAAGGAAACATCCGCTACATCTATCATTACAATCTGCCCAAAAGCCTTGAAAACTATACCCAGGAAATCGGCCGGGCCGGACGCGACGGCAAGCAGGCGGTATGTGAGCTCCTCGGCAGCAGCCGCGACCTGACGGTGCTAGAGAATTTCAGTTATGGCGATACACCCGACGACCAGGCTGTTTCCGACCTGACGGCGATGATCATCCAGCAGGCCGAACACTTTTCCGTCTCCACCAGTGAACTTTCCTCTCGGTACGATATGCGCCCCCTGGTGGTGAACACCCTTTTAACCTATCTCGAGCTGGAAAAGATCATAGCCTCCACCGGCCCCTTCTATACAAGCTACAAATTCATCCCTCACAGGTCATCGGAGGAGATTCTCGCCCGTTTCGACAAGGAGCGCGGCGCATTTTTGCAAGCCATGTTCGCCTGTGCCCACAAGGCGCGAAAATGGTTCAGCCTCGATATCGATGAGGTCATGAAAAAAACGACAAGCCCGAGAAAACGGATTATCACCGCACTCAATTACCTGGAGGAAACAGGTGAGCTCGAACTACAGGCCAGTGGAATTCGCAGGGGCTATCGAAAACTGAAACAACTGCCCGCCGGGGAGGTGTCGCAGTTGACGGCCCGGCTTCAGGAAAAATTCAGGCTCCAGGAAGAACGGGATATCAAACGGCTGGGCCTGGTCGTCGAACTTGTCGGCCATGGTGGTTGTCAAACCGGCTTTCTTCTCCAATATTTCGGAGAGCGGCCGACGGAGCACTGCGGCCATTGCCAATCCTGCCTCTCTGACGGCTCAAAGGAAGACAGACCGGCGATGGATCACAGACGCCGCCTTCGGCTGGATACCTCCGCCCAAAAAGCCATAGAGGAATTTCTGGCCGAGTCCAAAGATCATCCGGCGCTTGTCACCGCCAGACGGAAAGCCCGCTTTTTCTGCGGCCTCACTTCCCCTCAAATCAGTCGTGCCGGCCTGCACAGACACAGCACCTTCGGCATCCTGGCCGACCAACCCTTTGCTCAGGTGAGAGAGTGGCTGGAAAAGAGATAAGCGGCGCAGTCGGCAGAATAACCCCGGGGAAAAAAAATGGGCATCCCCTCACAACACCCTAGAAATGACCTTCGATCAACCATCATCGTTGATCACCGGGGACGATCATCAGAGCTGATGGCCACACCAGGGGTCGGCCAGACCAAGGCCCGGCAGATACGAATGATCCTGGACAGTCAGGGGAGAGGGCAATACTGTGACGGTCCTGCAGGAATTACCATAAAAAAGGAGTAGAACATGATCTGGTCGGATAACTACAAAATCGGAATTCCTACAATCGATGCACAGCACAAACGGCTCTTCGAAATAATTGGCGAACTTCAAACAGCTCTACGCACGGGTCTGAAGAGTTCTGACTTCGAAAGAATTCTACAAACACTGGACCAGTACAAGACCAGGCATTTCCAGTTGGAAGAAAAATATATGGCGGAATCGGCATATCCGGGGTTGGCGGAGCAGCAAGATGCTCACCAGTACTTCATGAAGAGATTCCAAGAGTTGGGGGAGGAACTGGCTGAAACCGGAATGACTCACCCGGTTGTGCAGGCGGTTCAAAAAGAGTTGACGGAGTGGCTGAAAGAACACGTCACCGGACTGGATATGGAATTTGGTAAGTACTACCAAAAACATGCACAGGAGTAAACTGCAGGGGGTAAAAATTCTTCCAAAAATAAACGGTATTGCGTCCCCGGATTTCCTTCCGGATTCCACAGAGGAGGACAATTTGTCATGAGGAGAAAAGCCCTGCTGAAGATGGCTGCATTGCTGGTCTTTATCGCCATGGCAGTGTATCTTGTCCGGTTCTCACCGGCCAGGCAGTATCTCAACGCCCACCAGCTGGGTCTGCTGCTGGATACATCCGGCTTCTGGGCGCCGCTGCTGTTTGTTTTCATTTACGCCGCCGGGGTATGCCTGTTCATCCCCGGCACGGTCCTGACCGCCTTGGGCGCCGCCCTTTTCGGCCCCTACTGGGGCTTTGTCTATGTCTGGATTGGAGCCATGCTCGGCGCCGGACTCGCCTTTCTCATCGGCCGCCACCTGGGCCGTGATTTCGCCGCCTCCATCATCGGCAACAGGCTGCAGCGCTTTGACGAGGCCATAGAACGCAACGGCTTTGCCACGGTCCTCTACCTGCGGCTGGTCTATTTTCCCTTTACACCGATGAATTTCGGCATGGGTCTGACCAGGGTGCGCTTTCGGGACTATATGGCCGGAACGGGTCTGGGCATCATGGTGGGCACCTTTATCTTCACCTTCTTTATCGGCACCATCAAGGAAGTCTGGGTCAGCGGCAATTGGGAGCAATTGCTGAGCTGGAAAGTCTTTTTCTCCATTGGCCTTTTCATTTTCTCGTTTTTCATTCCCAAGCTTTTAAAAATGATCAAAGGCCGCAAGGCGGTTGAAACTGTCTAGGCGGCAGGGGCCACAGAAGCTTTATCAAAAAAACGACTACAAAACGACTACGCTTGTTCATCTGGGCCTCCAACTTGCACACCGCAGGGTGCTCAGCAGGAGTCAAGCGCAAACCTGACCCTGCATCGGTCTTACCTGTGAAGCATCTGTCCGACTACAATATGGTTTGGTATATGAAGAGTCAGCGTGGGAATATTACTTCAGTTCCTCCAGAATTTCGTCGGTGACATCCTTTCCGCCCACTATAAGGGAGTTGGCATCGAAGATATAGTCGTATCCCTTTTCAGCTGCAATCTTCTGCAGATCTTTTTTCATTTCCTCAAGGGCCGTTTTCTGCAGTTGCTCTCCTCTCTGCTGCATCTGCTGCTGCATCTGCTGCTGGGCCATGACCTGTTCTTCTTCCGTCATACCCTGCATCTCTTTCTGCATGCTCTCGACCTCGACCCCAAATTCTTCCTGGGCTTTTATGAAAGCGGGATGTACTTCAAAAATCTTGCCGATATCCACATAGACAATATCCATTCCATCATTTTCGGCAGCGGCCTGACTGATTGATACACTGCCAATAAAGAACATGGCAGTCAGAACAACCGCCCCTAAAGAAATTGAGGCATTCTTTGTTTTCGCAAACATGTGTGATCTCCTTTTTAAAAATGTAAATACGCTCTTAAGGCCAAAGCGACCAGCTCGCACCTTTTTCAGTTGCACACAGACAGCCTGTCTGCCACCACCTTTCAGCCATGGATTCACTAATCAATTGTGCATTCATTAGAAGGTAAGCATTACTTCATATACTTGTCAAACATGGCCGCCGGTGGAGTATCTGCCAGGCAGCGATTCCCGGATATGTGCCGACGGGAATCGCTGCATGCAAAGCCCCTACTTCAGTTGCTCAGTGGCAGCGATGATACGTTGCTGCAGGTCGGTATCACTTTGTGCGGCATTAGCGATCATATTATACCGCTGAACATCGAAGCCCTGATCTTCGACGGCCCCAACCATTTTTTCGTTTGCTTCCTGAGCAATTTCCTGCTGCTTATCGACATCTTTCTCCTGAGAAACCAGAGGCGCGTATTCCTGCTGAATCCCGGCAACTTGCTGTTGGGCTTGAGCAAAAGCCGAAACTTCCTGATCAGTGACTTCGATCTGAGCGCCATCTCCTTTTGCACCTTGTTCACTTTGGGACCAGCCGGACACAGGCGCCAGGACTGCAGCAATGAGAAAAACCAGAAACAGGGCCGCACATTTACTTAATCTTGAATTCATCTACTCCTCCTTGTGATTGTTTGAACATTGATTTGTAATAAATCGATCCTTGTCATTTCCATCTTTTTACAAGATGAAAAACCCAAACGATCTCTACCATATTGGGTCTTAGAGGAAGATTAGAAACACATTAGAGTTCTCTAATAGTTGCCGGCCGAACGAGAGTGAAGGGGGAAATAATGGTGAATAGTATGTATCAGCCGCCGTATATCATGACATTATCGGAAGAAAAAGGGTAAAGACAGAGCCTCTGCCGACTTCGCTTGCCACGGTGATCCTGCCATGGTGAGCTTCGGCGATAACCCTGCAGAGATAAAGCCCCAGTCCGCTACCCCGCGCATTTTCACCGGCTTTTCCTCTCTTTCTCCTCATAAAGCTGCGTTCAAAGATGTGAAGCTGATCCTCCGGTGCGATGCCCTCGCCTTTATCCTCAACGGCAACAAAGACACCTTCATTTTCACAAGAGACGCTGATTGAGACGGTGCTTTCGGAGGGACTGGCTTTAATGGCATTGTCAATGAGATTAAAAAAGAGCCGCCGCAGATGAATTTGATCTCCGTGAACAAGGCAATCCCGATTGTTCAGCCGCAGTTCCATGCGGATATTTTTCGGCTCAGAGAGAATCTCGCTCTTCTGGTGGATATCGGCCAAAAACTCCGACAGCACGATTGGCTCCAACTGGAAAATCTCTTGGTCGTAAGCGATATTTGCAGCGGTCAACAAATCATCAATAACCTGAAGCATCTTTTCTGTTTCCACAATGCTGCTCTCGATAACCTGCCGGTATTCTTCTTCAGATCGTTGCCGCCGCAGCGCCATCTGACCTTCACCCCTGATTACGGCCAGAGGGGTTTTCAGCTCATGGGCAATATCGGCCGTCATGCCGGCCATATGCTTAAAAGACGCTTCAAGCCGCTCGGTCATGGTATTAAAAGCGTTCACAAGAAACATCATTTCGTTGTCGACATCGGCAACTTCAACCCGGCGGGATAAATCCTCATGAGTCAGAGATTGCGCTGTTTCGGCGATCCTGCGAACCGGACGCAGAATCTGATTGGCCAGCAGAAGCCCGACCAGGCTGAACAGAGCAACGGCAACCAATATACCGGCAATTATTGGCCAGAGACGACCCTGAAGAAATTCGCTGACGGATATGACCGGGGTCGCGATTCGCAGATGATAATGAGGCTTGTCGCGCGCCAGGATGGTCATCTGCAGAGCCCGCAGCTCCTTCCCTTTGTAATCAAGCATACTCCAGGTGGATTTTACTTGCGGACGCTCGGTGAATTCATGAGCAAATTTTTCCCTGACCTGCAAAGGCATATTTTCACTTTCCGCGAGTATACTCCCATCCAGAGATAGAATCGTCACATAATCCTTATGTAAATCATAGCGGTCAATGAGACGAAACCATTGTCTGTCGACCAGGCTGAGTTTCCGGTCGTCGGCAGGATTGACGTTAAAGTTCAAAACCTTTATCGCCGCATAATATATATCTCCGCCCGGAGTCTTGGTTTCCTGAAAGGCCTTTATGGTCTTGGCAAGCTCAAGCCCCTTGTTTTTCAATTCGGCATCGAGGTTACGGGAGAGGACATTTTCCAGTTGTACAATAAGATAGGAACTGTAGAGCGCCAGGATTGCACCAAGGATTATTGTCGCCAATATACTCATCTTCAGGCGGATTGATTTCCATGAAAGCATCATGCTGAGTCAGGCTCCTTGAGTACATAGCCAACCGAGCGCACGGTATGGATGAGAGGCTGCGCAAACTTCTTATCAACTTTATTGCGCAGGTAATTGATATAGACATCGACGACATTGGTAAAGGCAGCGGAATCCACATCCCAGACATGTTCGATGATCATGCTTCTGGGCACAATCTCATTGGCATTCAACATCAGATATCGCAGCAGACCATATTCCTTTGAGGTGAGATCAATGGTTTTTCCACCACGCCTGACCTCCCGGGTGGTTTGATTCAGTGTGAGATCGGCCACCTGCAAGAGGGCCGAGGTATCATTTTTGTGGCGCCGCAAAAGAGATCGGACCCGGGCCAGCAGTTCCTCGATCTCAAAAGGTTTGGTCAGGTAGTCATCAGCACCGAGATCGAGCCCCCTGACCTTATCGTAGACCTTGCCTTTAGCGGTGAGCAGCAGAATCGGAGCACGGATTTTTTCATTGCGCAATTCACTGCACACGCTCAGGCCGTCTTTGCCGGGAAGCATGATATCCAGAATGAAGAGATTATAGGAAGTCACTCCCGCATGCTCCAAGGCTTCATTACCGTCATGAACCACATCCACGCTGTAGTGATGTTCCAGCAAGGCCTGCTTGACAAATGCAGCCATTTTGATTTCATCTTCAACAAGCAGAATTTTCATCGGGTTTCCTCAAGGACAACTGTATCATGATTCCGGGGACATGTATGGCGGCAAAACAATACCTGTCGCCCCTGGTCTGCAACAGCCGCACCACCTCAATCCTCTCGTTCTTAATCTCGCTGGCGATTCTCGTACCGGCCGACCAGAATTCGCCGCCTACGCGGCCTGGATTGCAACGGTTGCTCGCCAACCCGGGGGATGGCAGGCTGATTGATCGAAATCTCGCTCAGAGTCGGTAGCGGGCCAAGGATCCTGTTTGGCCAAACAGGGGCTGGGCAAACTGCATCCTGCCCGCCGGCCAGGGTACCACCGAAGGCAGCATCAGTCCAGATGAATGACAACACTGTATGAACTAAACAGCACCCAGAGTTTTTCATCCTGATCAGCCGTCTTGAGCCAATCCGCGGAAGTGGCGACAAGAGCGCAAATCTCGGTGGTATCCGAGACAGTGACGATGCATTCCGTATTGATCCTGCCCCTGTTCAGTGTTTTTATTTTTCCCGGCAATATATTGTCGGCGCTGCTGGCCGGTTTATGTTCAGTGCTTTGCAGCAGAACCAGCGGTGCCTTGACCTCGGCTGCCACCAGCATCTCCTCCTGCAGCCCGAGGCGCTGCAGGCTATCGTTGGTGATCACCGTATGGATTACGTGACCATCGATCGTCGCCAGGGATATACGCGACTGGATATCGCCCTCTTCGATTGCCGTTATCTTGGCATGAAACATATTGCGGGCGCTGGTTTTGCGCGATGATTCCCGTTCCATGAACCGCTTGCCGATCAGATGGATTTCTTTGGTGGAAAAGGCAAGATAGGATGAGGCCAGATGGGGAGTGGAGTGTCCGAGCATCATCTGAACGGCGGGCAGCGGAACGTGATTCTTCAACATCTCCACTGCCCGGGCCTTTCTGATCATTTCCGGCCCACCGCTCTGTTTGGGATAGCCGCACTCGCTTGCCCGCTCGTAAAACTTTCGCCGGACAAAACCGGGGTCAACATTCAGGACCCTGCCTTCAGGCGGGTCCTGCGGCAGACTTTGTAAAATTTTGCTGATGTGATCACAGAAGGCCTGAGAAACATGCACCTCCCGTACGCTGCCATCCCCTTTTGACTTCTCCTGATAGCAAACGACCTGTCTGCGCCGGTCAATGTCGGTATAGGGGTTGAACGCCAGCACCTCGTTCAGCTTTGCCGCAGTATATCTGATCAGCAGAAAAATTAACAGAATTCGCCGGCGCGACAGTCTGACATCCTGCCGTGCAGCTCCGGCGGCCCACTCACGAAAGCCCTTTTCAAGCCGGTTGAGTTGAAAGCTGTCCAGACAGTCATTTTCGTGGTCGAGCGCCAAAACAGCCTGCCGGCCGCTCGTGTTTGCTCTTTTCATGAAATAGCAGTGCTCTCCGTCATTACTCTCTGTGATCGGCAAGTTTTTCAAAAGTCAAACCGAAAAGATCATCCTTCTTTTACCATAGGACAACCGTGCTGAACATATTGATATTGACTTTTCCCCGGCAAAAAAGTATCACGATTAATATATTTTTAGTGTCGCAACAGCCAAAAATCACTCCATCATTGGCCATGTTCAGAGATCTCGCCTTTAATCGCAGGGAACTTGCCGGCTCACTAGGAGATCTGGGCACCCTCCTGCCCATTGCCATCGCCATGGTTTTGGTCAACGGCCTCGATCCCGTGGGCGTATTTTTCAGCATAGGCCTCTACTATCTGGTCTCGGGCCTCTATTTCCGGCTCACGGTACCGGTACAGCCCATGAAAGTAATCGGCGCCTATGCCATTACCACCGCCTTGAGCGCCGAACAGATCCTGGCATCTTCGCTGCTTATCGGCGGGGTTCTACTGTTCATCGGTGCCACCGGAGCGATAGACATCATCAGAAAGTGGACGCCGAAAGCCGCAGTGCGAGGTGTCCAGCTGGCAACCGGGGTGCTTCTTATGTCAGGAGGAGTGAAATTCATCCTGGGAACTTCAAACATCCAGGCCATACACGGCATCGCCGAACCATATCTTTTGCTGCAAAGGCTCGGCCCCCTTCCCATCGGCATTCTTATCGGCGTACTCGGCTTTATCCTGGCACTTTTGCTCCTTGATAACAGGAAATTTCCGGCCGGCCTGGTTGTTGTCGCCGCCGGACTGGCCATCGGCCTGGCACTGGGCAGGCAGATAGCCATATGGCCGGAGACCTGGGCCGTCCATTTGCCAGGGTTCATGCCTCTGCCCTTTCCCGCCTCGGCCGATTTCACCTTTGCGCTGCTCATTCTCGTCCTGCCCCAGCTCCCCATGACTGTAGGCAACGCCGTCATAGCCTACACCGACCTCTCCCGAGAGTATTTCGGCGAGCGCGCAGCCAAGATCACCAACCGCAGGGCGTGCCTCAGCATGGGACTTGCCAACATCTTCAGTTTTACAGTAGGCGGCATGCCCATGTGCCATGGCGCCGGAGGGCTTGCCGCCCACTACCGTTTCGGGGCGCGAACGGCGGGGTCGAATATAATGATAGGTATGATTTTCCTGTTGCTGGTTCTGGGACTGGGAAGCAATATTGTCGACTTCTTCAACCTGCTGCCGATGTCAGTCCTCGGTGTATTGCTGGTATTTGCCGGTGCACAGCTCGCTCTGACCATCATGGACCTGGAAAGCCGCAAAGAGCTTTTTGTCGCCATTCTCATACTTGGCATCACCCTTGCCGCCAACCTGGCAGCAGGATTTCTATTCGGAATTGCAGTAGCCCACCTGCTTCGCTGGGAGAGGTTGTCCATCTAGATATCCGGTGATTTCTCAAAAAATCTCATGCGCTTTTCTAACACATAAATCACAGCAAGGGGGTAGCCATCTTCACCATCTTTCAACTGATTGTATGCTTTTCAACTTCCCGGCAGATCATGCCGGCTGTTCCCCCATATCGCCTCCCCCAAACACGGTCTTCACCTCGACCCAGTGTTCAATATGGTCATCGATAAGGAGTATACCGGTTTCATCGTGTACTTTGCCATCCACCACAATCTCTGCCGCACCCTCGTCTGAAGAGCGCTGCTGAACAGAGATATGATACACCGTCTCCCGATGGCGGTAATGCACGGTAAAACCTGACCAGTCGGCGGGCAGGCACGGAGAAAAATACAGCCGATCGACTTCGAGTCGCAAGCCAAGAAGTGATTCGAGAATCAGCCGATACATCCAGGACGACGAGCCGGTATACCAGGTCCAGCCGCCGCGGCCGGTGTGCGGCGCAACGGCGTAGACATCCGCAGCGACGACATAGGGCTCAACCTTGTACACGGCGGTCTCCGCCGGCGTACGGCCATGGTTCACCGGGTTGATCATCGAGAAAAGCTCCCAGGCGCGCTCACTGTCCCCCTGCCGGGCAAAGGCCATGGTCGCCCAGATGGCGGCATGGGTATACTGTCCACCGTTTTCGCGGACGCCGGGCACGTAGCCCATGATATAGCCGGGGCTGGGCGTCGATGTGTCAAAGGGCGGGTCAAGAAGCTGGATCAGGCCATGCTCCGGACGGACGAGGTGGCGGTCAACCGCCTCCATGGCCTGGCGACGGCGTTCCGCACCGGCCGCCCCGGACAAGACCGACCAGCTCTGGGATATCGAGTCTATGCGGCACTCGCTGTTTTCCGCGGAGCCAAGCGGAGTGCCATCGTCGAAATAGGCCCGGCGATACCACTGCCCGTCCCAGCCATATTCTTCGAGATTACGCCGCAAGGCTTCGGCCTCTTGCTGACAGCGTTCAACCATGGGTATATCGTTTTGCAGATCGGCAATCTCGGCAAAACGCATGAGTACTTCATAGAGGAAAAAACCGAGCCAGACACTTTCGCCCCTGCCTTCTTCACCGATCAGGTTCATGCCGTCGTTCCAGTCACAGGAGCCTATCAGCGGCAATCCGTGGACACCATAGGTGAGACCGTGAAGAATGGCTCGGACACAGTGGTCATAGAGGTCGGCCGATTCATCGGATCGAATCGGCATGTCGTAGTAGGACTCTTCATCCTCGCCTACCGGACGCCCCTCGAGGAAGTGGACCTGTTCATCCAGTACGCCGCTGTCGCCGGTGGCGAGAACATAGCGGCAGACGGCCAGGGGCAGCCAGAGATAGTCGTCGGAACAGTGGGTGCGAACTCCGCGACCAAGCGGCGGATGCCACCAGTGCTGCACATCCCCTTCAACAAACTGACGGGATGCGGCAAGCAGCAGATGTTCGCGGACCAGCTGCGGACGAGAGTACACCAGGGCCATTACATCCTGCAGCTGATCGCGGAAGCCAAAGGCCCCGCCCGACTGGTAGGTAGCGCTTCGTCCCCAGAGCCGGCAGGCGAGAGTCTGGTAGAGCAGCCAGCCGTTGGCAAGGACGTTGAGCGACTGGTCGGGCGTTTCGACGTTGATCGCCCCCAGGGTGTGGGACCAGTGGTGCCATACCGCATCCAGGCCACTCCGTGCGGCGGTCCGACCTCGAAAACGATTGACCATTTCCAGGGCCTCGTCCTGATCACGGCCAATACCCAGGCGGAAAACAATTTCTTCCTCCTGGCCTGCCGCCAGCGTAACAATCGCCTGAATGGCGCCGCATGGATCGAGGCCTGCCCCGACCCTGCCGGAAAGCCGGGTCCGTTTCATCGCCGCCGGCGCTGCAAGCGTCCCATTGCGGCCGATGAATTCCGTCCGATCGCCTGTCACACTGCGGCCGGGGGCATCCACATCAAAGAACGCAGTTCGTCCGCGGAACTCGGTGTTGTAGGGATTACCGGCGAGAATGGCGCCGCTCTTCGGGTCGATCGAAGTAACGACGTGCATGGCCGAATTCGACCGCAGATCACCCAGCACCCACTCAATATATCCAGTGGCCGAGATTTTGCGGGTCCTCTTCGAGATATTGCGGATTTTGAGCACCGAAAACTTAATAGCCGCATCGATTCCGACGTAGAGCCATAATTCCGAGCGGATACCACGTTCGGTGCATTCAAAAACGGTGTAACCAAAGCCGTGCCGGGTGACGTAGGGATTTTTGCCGCAGGAAGGTGCCGGGGTCGGCGACCAGAAATGGCCGCGCTCCTCATCGCGAAGGTAAAACGCCTCGCCGGAGGCGTCGCTGACCGGGTCGTTGGGCCAGGGAGTAAGCCGGAATTCATGGGCGTTCTCGCTCCAGGTGTTGACCGGACCGCTTTCACTGACAACCGTGCCGAAGAAGGAATTGGCCAATACGTTAACCCAGGGTGCCGGGGTTGTGTGTTCTGCTCCCGTGGTGATGACATATTCGCGGCCGTCGGCGGTGAAGCCCCCCACACCGTTAGAAAACAGCAAATCGGGACGCGGCAGGGGGGCGACTGTCGGCAGCTCGGACCGCAGGGTTCTGCTGGGAACGAGCCGGGGAATACTCGGTACAGGCAGATTGCGTCCACCTATCTGGTCGGCGAGCGTCCCTTTCCTGTCGGAGAAGATGGCCCTGGCAACCGCCTGGAAGAGAATGCGGTCTTCCTCCGATACCTGGTCACCGGGACGCAGGAAGATGCCGCCGGGACGATCTATGATACCGGCTCCGCTGACCGCGGCAATGAGATCGATGATCCGTTCGTGGAGAAGCCGGCGGTATCCGCCCTGATCATCGTTCCAGATCACCAGATCCACTGCCAGCCCTTTCTGTCTCCAGTAGGCATGCGCCTGCACTATCTGCTGTACCAGGTCGATATTGGCGGGATCTTCAATCTGAAGTAGAACAATGGGCAGATCACCGGAAACGGCATAGCCCCACAGATCCGACTGGCCACGATTGTTCTTTTTAAGAATGTTCGGCTCGGCGCGCAGCGCCTGGTTGGCATAGAGCAGGGC
Source organism: Desulfopila sp. (assembly GCA_041642275.1). Taxonomy (GTDB): domain Bacteria; phylum Desulfobacterota; class Desulfobulbia; order Desulfobulbales; family Desulfocapsaceae; genus Desulfopila_A. Next base: position 13,563 of record JBEPWT010000021.1, read on the forward strand.
GCCGGCCAGCCGACCGTAGAGGTGGGCGTCAGCCTCGGTGGCGTTGATCTGACGCAGCAGCACCTGACCGTGGGTCCAGGCAAGATCGAAGGAGCGGGCGGCGAGATGGCGATCCTGATATTTTGCCGCCAGACCTTTCGCTTCGTCGCGGTCGGCACCGATTCCGGTCACTGTCCTCACAGTCGCCGAATCGCCCGGGCCAAGCAGAATTCGACAGCGAATGGCAACGATCGGGTCGAGCACCGAACCCTGGCTGCCGGACAACGTCGACACGGTTTTTGCCATGGCCTGCGGGTTGGCGACACTGTTGCCGCGACCGATAAACCGCATCCGGTCGGTCTCGAAGGAAACCTCTTTCACATCCGCTCCGTCGACGGCCATCAGATGCACCATCCAGGGAGTCTCTTCTTCCTGGGAACGCGGTCTCCGGGTACAGAGAATGGCCTGCTGCGCAGGCAGTATCTCGGTCTGGACAAAGAGATTGCTGAAGGCCGGATGCAGGGCGGCGGCCATGGGCGGCGCCAGGACAACTTCACCATAGCTGGTGACGTCGATCTCCCGTGATCTGCTGCTGCGGTTGGTAAGAATCGTCCTTCGCAGTTCGACGTCATCCTCTGAAGACACCACTATCTCGGTATAGGCGTCAAGACTATCATGCCTGCAGCGAAACTCGGCACGTCCTTCGGAGAAGATCGCCTCGAAGTTGGTGCCGGAAGACAGCGTCGGCTGATAGGTGGTCGACCAGAAGCCGCTGCCGGCCAGATCGCGGATATAACAGAAGGTGCCGGCGTTGTCGCGGGTGTAGTCTTCACTCCACCGGGTGACGGCGAGGTCCCGCCAGCGGCTGTAGCCTCCGCCGGCAGTGGTGATCATGACGTGATAACTGCTGTTGGAGAGAAGATGCACCTCGGGGCTCGGGGTATCGCCTGTGCTGAACACCCGTATCGGTGATTCTTCCGGACCGGCGGTGCTCTCCACCTCGGCCAGCGTCGTGGTATGGGCAAAATAGGTTGTCGCCCTGGGAACTTTTTCTTTGAGCAGCAGAAGAGTCGCCTGGAACAGCGGTTCCGCCTCAAACCGCTGCTGCATCGGCTGACCCAGGAGTAAAGAGGCAAGGGAAAGGAAACTCATCCCCTGATGGTGGGCCATATAGGAACGCACGACCGCCATTGTCTTTCCGGAGGGCAGACGGGAAGGCGTATAATCGATTGCTTCATAGAAGCCGAAGGTTCCGCCAAAGCCCTCCTCAACAAGCCGCTCGAGATTGGCACAGGCTTTTTGGGGTGCTATCATCAAAGCCATCACCGAGGCATAGGGGGCGATCACCAGATCCTCAGCCAGACCACGTTTCAACCCCAGACCGGGAACGCCGAAGGCCCGGTATTGATAGTTATGCTGAACATCAATGGAATTGTAGCCGCATTCCGAAACTCCCCAGGGCACCCCGCGCTTCCTGCCGTATTCCATCTGACTGGCCACCGCAGCCTTGCAGGTCTGATCAAGCAGGGTGTTTTTATAGGAGGGCATGACCAGCAGCGGCATCAGGTATTCAAACATCGAGCCGCTCCAGGACAACAGGATCGGTTCTCCGCCGGAGGTGGTGAGCAGTCGGCCCAGGGCAAACCAGCTTTCCTGGGGCAGCTGTCCCTGGGCAATGGCCACGAACCCGGCAAACCTCGCCTCCGATGCGAGCAGATCGTAGCAGCCGGAGTCGAGGCGGTTTTCCGTGACATTATAGCCGATGGCCAGAAGTCGCCGGCTTTTGTTATAGAGAAATCCGTATTCCATCCGCGCAAGCCGGCTGAGGCGCCGGCAGAGATCATCGATTACCGCCAAGCGGTCTGCGGCTGTTTTGTTCTGTTCCCTGCCGGCAACCATTTCCGCCGCCTGGCGAAGAGTGGGGACCTCCTCAGCATGAACAGAATTGTTCAATGGACCAAAAGATGACGCCTCCCCGATCCACGGCGCCAGCAGGGTAAGCTCATCGAGAACATCACGGCATTGCCTGATAAAGGCGCGAGCCCACCAGACCACCTGAGCGGCGGAGATGCCTTCAATCTCCTCTGCCTCACGGGCAAACAAGGTAGCAGTATCAGTAATCTGCAGAAGGCATTGCCGCATCGCGATCAGAGTGAGCGGCGGATCAGCCAGCGCCCGGTCAAGCTCACCCCGCAGTTGTACTCGCCGGTCCACCAATGAGTTATCGGCGAGCTCGTCCATGACGCGTAAGGTATCGCTCAGTCCATGAAATACCCGTTCGCCCACAATTGGCTGCTCACCAAGGTCTCGAAGACCTGGCGCCAGAGTCAAAAGATGACCGGCGAGATTACCGCTGTCCACCGACGAAATATAGAGGGGCAAAAGCGGTTCAAGGGACCTTGTGTCATACCAGTTGTAAAAATGACCGCGATGCCTCTCAAGCCTCTCCATGGTGTTCAGGGTGTTCGCCGTCAGTCGGAGCAGTTTGCCGGCGGAAATGTAGCCGAAATCATAGGCCGACAGATTGGCCAGCAGGGCCAGCCCCATGTTTGTCGGCGAGGTTCGATGCGCAATGGTGTCGACGGGATATTCCTGGAAGTTGTCCGGCGGCAGCCAATTGTCCTCGTCACCGATAAAGGTTTCAAAAAAAGACCAGGTTTTCCGGGAAAGACTGTGGAGAAAATGTATCTGATTACCGGTCAGTTTTACGCTGCGGCGACTGACCGGCCGGCTGATCCACCAGGCGATAAGCGGCGAGAACAACCAGAGAACCAGGATCGGTCCGGCGGCGGCAAAGGCCGTCGGCTGCACAAATCCGAGTATCAAGGCTGCAATGACGGCGAGTGCAGGACCACTCCCCATAGACCGGAAATAGCCGCGCAGCTCCGTGGCAGTGCTGGCCGGCGTGCCCGAGATGTTCCACTGGAGCAGATTCCGGTGTGAAATCTGCATTCGCCATATGGTGCGCAGGGCGGCATCAAGGCTGTAGAAAGCCTCGTGGGGCAGACAGACAAGAGTAAACAGGGCCTGGAGACAATCGTGGCAGGCCGTCCTCAGGATACCTGCCAGGTGTCGGCCGCCGCTTACATCGGCCGGCCTCCGCGGCAGGTTCATAACCGAGGTCAAAAGAGAGGGGATGACAAGCACACCGATCACCGCCAGGGTCCAGAAAAACGGAGCATCCAGCACAGTCCAGCCAAGCAGCAGCAGGAGTGTCAGGGAGACCGCCGTCAGGCTTCGCCGCAGATTGTCGAGAATCTTCCAGCGCGACAGAACAGACAGTGGATTGCGCAACACCTGCCCGTTCGGCCCCGGCACCCGGGGCAACAGCCAGCGGGCTATCTGCCAGTCGCCCCGGATCCAGCGGTAGCGCCGTTTTACATCTGTGTTGTAGCTGGCGGGATACTCCTCGTAGACCTGCACATCACTAAGCAGGCCGGCCCTGGCGTAGCAGCCCTCGATCAGATCGTGACTGAGTATGCGATTATCGGGAAAGCGGCCGGCCAATGCCTGCTCGAAGACGTCGACATCATAGATGCCCTTGCCGATAAACGACCCCTCGCCGAACAGGTCCTGATAAATGTCTGAGACCGCCCGCGTATACGGATCAATGCCGGAATCGCTGCCGTACAGGCTCGCGTAGCGCGACAGATTGGTCTCGGAGGGGCTGTTCACCACTCGCGGCTGAAGAATGGTGTAGCCGGCCACAACCCGCTGGCTCTCTTCATCGTAGATGGGCCGGTTGAGGGGATGGGCCATGGCGCCAATAAAGCGCCAGGCCGAATCGCGGGCAAGCAGGGTATCGGTATCGAGGGTGATGACGTATTTGACGGCAGACAAAACGGTGGTGTCACCGACGATATGGGAGAAGGCTTTCTCGTCCCGTCGACGCAGCAGTCTGTTTAAATCAGTGAGTTTGCCGCGTTTGCGCTCTCGCCCCATCCATACTTCATCCAGTGGATTCCAGCAGCGGGGGCGATGGAAGAGATAGAAGGTATCACCCTCCTCCGCCAATGGGTATTTTCTGTTCAACTCACCCACTTTTTGGCTGGCAAAGTCGACGAGCGATTCATCCTCCGGCAGAGTCTCGCAGTCCGCATCGCCAAAATCCGTGAGCAGGCCGAAATGGAGATGGTCGTTTCGATTGGCCAGGAAGCGCACCTCCATGGCCTCGATCAGCTCCTCTATGGTATCAGGAGTGGTCAGCATTGCCGGAACCACCACCAGAGTCCGATAGTCCGGGGGGATTCCTTCGGAAAAATCCATGCGTGGCAACAGCCGAGGCTTCACCAGCAAGGTTGTCAGCCAGTTGACCAGGGCGATCGCCGGCTGACTTGCAGCCAGCAGGGCTAGCAGGCCGAAGAGACCGAGTGGCCAGGATTTCAGCCCGGCGGCTGCCGCCTGTATGAGAAAACATCCGGCAAGAAGGGTCGTCAGCAGCACGATGGCGCCACCATAGACCGGCAGGGAGAAACGACGGCAGGTTTTGCAGACGATTTCGACAACAGAAAGATGTTTTGCCGCCCGCCGCTCCAGCTCGGCCACCCCGGCATCTATGAGGTAAAAACCGACGTGCGCCTTGCGGTCGTCGCCACCGCTTCCTGCTGCCGCCTCACCTGCCAGTTCAATGGCCATGCAGGCCACCTCGCCTTCGGAACGGGAACTGGAAGCACTAATTTTCTCAACGACGTGGCGATAACTGTCACGGGTGGTAAAATCCATCCTGCCATAAATATCGGCAGGATCCTCCTGCAGGATATGCTCGACCACGCTCATGGCCTCGACGAACTCAGGCCAGTCCATGGTGCCGAGAAAGCGGAGACTGCCGATGCTGCCGCTCATCGAGACCTGTTCGGCGGCCTGTCGCTGGGTTTCCGCCAATACCAACTGCTCGATGGTCTGGCCGGACTCGGCCAGACGCTGTTCCACCCAGGTAAGCGGCAGAGCCAGGGCGGCACCCTGCCCCTTGAGACGACGGCTCAGTTCGGCGACAAACGGAGCTGTCATCGGTGGTTCTGAGCGGGCCATGTCGGCAAGAACAAGAATAAGCTTGTTGGGCTCCAGGGTTGCCGACTGGATCATTTGATCGGCCCAGTGATCGGCGAGATCCCAACGATCTGCCTCGAGGGCGATACCAGCGGTAATCCGTCTCAGGTTTTCGATTAAGGCCAGGCGCAGCATGATGGGGATGGCCCAGAGTTCCCCCAGCGTCAGCTTGGTTACGCTTTGATAGGAGGCGACAAAGCCCCTGAGGCTTTCCGAACTCACCTGACCGTCGCCGTGGGAAATCGCCTCCAGGGCGATATCGTATACCCGCGGCAGCCCGGCCGATGGACCGTTCGACAGGCGTGGCAGCTCGCGACTGTAGCCCTTGGGCAGGTGGAGTTTCGCCGTGCGGATCTGCTCTTCGATCAGATAAAAATTGTCGAGCAGCCATTCAGCGGCAGGAGTAATCATTTTGTTAGATCTGACTGCCTCGGTGAGCTGCCGACAGACATCGACCAGCACCTTCTCGTTTTCAGCAAGCCTTGGCAGCAGCCGGTCCAACACCTGTCCTGTCTGCAGTTCATGACCGGCAGCCAGATGCCGGCCATGTTGCCTCATCTGGTCGCTGCTGAAGAGTTGCAAGCGGAGCGGCGGTTCCTCGGCGGTCATCGTAACAGCCGGCGCACTCCTGAACTTGAAGCGGTGCCATAACTGGCGCCGGATCGCACCAAAGGATATGTGAGGGATCCTCATTGCCCACCTCCAGCTATGGTACTTCGCCGGCAGGCACAATCGGTCTTTTCTCCAGGAAAAATGCTCATGGTCGCAGGTATCCTGTCAATGTATCCTGTCATCTTCATAAAGGCGGCAAAATCGAATCGGGCCCGTCCATCGGCCCGATCCGAAATCAGGATCCCTTGATGACAAGGTTGTTCTCGACCGGTTTCACCTCTTTTAGGATTTGACGATCAGATCGTTCTTGACGGATTGAACCCCCTTGACGCTGCGGGCGATTTGCTCCGCAGTGTCCACGGCAGCCTGCGTATTGACAAAACCGCTCAGTTGAACGGCGCCCTTATAGGTCTCGACGCTGATTTGGAATGATTTGAGAAAATCATCCTCTGCCAGCAGCGATTTGACTTTGGTGGTAATGACCGAATCATCGACATATTCCCCCGTGCTTGCCTGTTTCGATGTCGACGCGCAGCTGGCGAAGGTAAATAGAACGACGAACAAGACCAAATAGCCGATAAGCGTACGTTTCGTTTTCATGATCGATATTCCTTATTTTTTGCTGATTACGTACGAAACTCAGCCAGATCACATGCACTTCCAGCAACTCGGCAGCTAGGGGGCTGATTGTATTTTTCTCCTTGAATACGGGAGACAGATTTATTTTCACAAAATACCGTGAAAAAAAAATCAGTCCCCTCAGTCTTTCCAAGAAAAATTACATCTGTCTCCCGGACAACGAAGATCATAGCTGAGGATTATACGTAATCATGATTATTTTCAAATCGTTTCATTTTGTGTGGTATGGTATCAGCGCCGATCACATCCCCCGGCGACCTTGAATAACCTGAAGCAGCACCACAATAATGGCAATCACCAGCAGAGCGTGAATAACACCCCCCATGGTGTAGCCGGTCAACAGTCCCACAGCCCACAAAGCCAGTAAAATCACAAATACGGTCCAAAGCATGATATTCTCCTTTTGTTACGCCACATTCTTTTGGCAGACGTTGATGTTTACTTTTTGACGATGTTCTTGACCTGGCCGGCTTTTTCCTGAACTTTCCCGCCGACCTGTTCGGCCTTGCCTTTGACTTGCCACTCTCGCTTCCCGACTGCTTTTCCGGCGACCTCCTTGATCTTTCCCTTCACTTTATGCCATTTGCCTAATACCTTGTCTCTGTTGCCTGATTTCATGGTTAACCTCATGCTGGATAACGGCTATTGAGATGTCCCGCCAAAAAATACGGATGCGGGTTTTCACCGGTTTACAATGATGGATATTCAAGTTTTGTGCCAGATAGCCGATACCTGCGACAACAGCATCCATCGATTTGATATATTGACGTAATCAGTTAACCCCTATTCAGCGGCCGCCGCTTGTCGCCCCCTGAAAAAATGGCCATATTTAACCGATGGTCATATATGTCCTGTTCGGTTGGATTTCATCGATGCCGGAAGAGCAGCGGCCGGATGGGCAAAACTGCTCATTGGACAAGGGGGGGGAGTCAACCAGCTGATGCTCGAGGCTTGACAATATTGAGTTTGGCCATGCGGGCCCGCAGGGTGCTGCGATTAAGACCAAGGATTTCCGAGGCGGAGTTTTTACCGCTCACCTTCCAGCCAGTCCGCTCCAGTATGTGGAGAATGTGTCGTCTCTCGACGGCCTCAAGCGTTTCCGGGGCGGAAGAGACATCAGGTGTTTTTTTTCGCAGTTCATCGGCGAGTTGCAGTCTGGGGCCGGGTGAATTGATCACCGCCCGCTCGAGAACGTTTTCCAGCTCCCGTATATTGCCGGGCCAGGAGTATCCCTGCAACACATCAACGATACCCTTGGAAACCTGGGGAACAACCCTGCCCATTCGCTTACAGATTTTCTTGATGAAAAAGTCGACAAGCAGAGGGATGTCGTCGAGCCGGTCACGCAGCGGCGGCACGGTTATGGGAAAAATACTCAACCGGTACCAGAGATCCTCGCGGAACCCTCCTGTCCGGACCTCCTCTTCCAGGTTTCGATTGGTGGCGGCAAGGATTCTGGTGTTAACCTTAGTGGTTCGCGAGCTGCCGAGACGTTCGAATTCGCCGTCTTGAATCACTCGCAGCAGCTTTGCCTGCATATCTATAGGCAGCTCGCCGATCTCATCGAGGAAAATGGTGCCGCCGTCGGCAATTTCAAAGCGTCCCCGGTGCCTGGTATGCGAACCGGTAAAGGCGCCCTTTTCATGACCGAACAGTTCACTCTCGATGAGACTTTCCGGCAGGGCGGCGCAGTTGACCTTGACCAGGGTCTTGTTTTTTCGCAGACTCAGGCTGTGGACGGCATGGGCGACCAGTTCCTTGCCGGTGCCGGTCTCTCCAAGAATCAACACGGTGGTATCGCTTGAGGCAATCTGCTCTATCTTGTGGAGGACATGCTTGATGGCAGCGCTTTCTCCGACTATCTTTTCATGGTTGTACTTTATCTTGATCTCTTCCTGGAGAAAGGTCCGTTCCGCCTCGAGCTGGTCTTTCAGCTTGGTAATTTCGTCATAGGCCGCTTCGACCGCGGCCTTTTTCCTCTCCGCCTCCTCCTTGGCGGCGATAAGTTCGACGGTCCGTCGTTCGACCAGCTCTTCAATTTTTCTTTGATCCTCCATCTCTTGGGTCACATCTTCGATGGCCAGCAGGATCAGCTGGGTCTGCTCCGGCCGGCGATATATCCGCCTGGCGTTCAGCAGCATTGTCTTATGACCGATGCCCTCAAAGGTCTGCTCCACTTCCAGGTCATTGAATGCGGAATTTTCCGGCAGGATTTCTTCGAGCAGTTTCCTCAGCCTGGGGATATCCCACTGGCGGTTGCCGATCTCATAGATCAGCCGTCCTTCCGTTTCCGCCGGTTCGACCGCGAAAGTGCTGTAAAAGGAACGGTTGGCCTTTACCACCTTCAGTTCGGAATCAAGCACGATCAACGGTTCGCGAAAGGAGTCGAGAATATTGTGACACACCTTGATGAGCGTCTGCAGGCTGTACTGTTCGTCTTCCGGGACCATTATGCGATTATCCATTACCGATAAACTCGCTGCAACAGGCTGCTGCCTGGTATCAAGAGGAGGTTCTCCCTGGAAACTGGAGAAAACCCCCGACTCTTTTGAACAATTCGTCTAAAAACCGTTTCCATTAAGTGTATCACACCTCTCTTGATCTTTAAATGGAGTTATGTTTCCCCCCTTCGAGCACTTCCAGCTCCTGGTGCCGGATCATAGGGGAAAAAGCAGGTTCTTCCGGATTGAACCATATGCCCGAGGCAGGCAGAAGACGGAAGACAAAAAGGGTTGCTGCCGCAGGGTCATTGTTCCTGGACGCCGGATCGGTGTCCGGCATGACGGTAGACGGCAATATTTTGAAATAATTGAAAATGCGGCATACCGCCGCCTATTTCAATAAAAGACAGAAGCAAGGTTCGCTGTAGACGGAAGGTCCTTAAAGTATAGTCAATCACAGGTCTGCTCGACTGGCAGATCATCGCAACTCATGAAATATCCGGGCTAACAGTACCGCGATATCAGTTCTCTTCGGCTCTGCCTCTCTCCCTGGTGGCGATAGCATATGTCTCTCCTGCTTCATCAATCAGGGCAGTGGCGGTTATCGCCACTGCCAGGACCGTACCGTCCTTATGTATGCGCTTACTGGCTATCCGCTTACCGCTACCGGGCTTGATACCTTTGGCCATCTTCAGTTCCTGAGCTTTGGTTAAAGCCTTGCGAGGCGCTTCCTCCGGAGTGATGTCATGGATATGCATTGCCAGTGCTTCGGCCTCGCTCCAACCGTATAATTTTTCAGCACCCGGGTTCCAGGCGAGGATACGGCCATCGAGGTCCTGGACGATAACGGCATCATCATCATCGCGGCCGGCTAGAATCTGGCGGAATACGGTGTTGGTCTGCTGGAGCATCTCTTTGTTTTTTTTGGCCTCCGATATGTCGACAAAGGTGATTACCGCCCCTTCGACGACGTTTTCGAGGGTGCGGTACGGCTGGATACGCAGGGTATACCACTTGCCTGCCCTGGTCCTTACCTCCACCTCGCTGGCAACCAGGGTCCTCAAAACGTTTGTCACATCTGCGATCAGGTGGTCATATTCCACCAGATTGGAAACGATATGACTGATCGGTCGACCGATATCAGCCGGTATGAGATTTATTATTTCCGTGGCGGCGGGTGTAAAGCGCAGAATATGCAGGTCATGATCGACGAAGACGGTGGCGATGCCGGTACCGGCGAGAAGATTGTTCATGTCGTTGTTGGCCCGTGAGAGATCAGCAACCTTGGTCTGCAGTTCGGTATTGACCGTCGTCAGTTCCTCGTTGATCGACTGCATCTCTTCCCTGGAGGTCTCCAGTTCTTCATTGGTGGACTGCAATTCTTCATTGACGGACTGCATCTTTTCGTTGGTGGACCGCAGTTCCTCGTTGGCGGTTTGCAGATACTCTTCCTTGGCCCAGAGTTCCTGCCTGAGCGCGGCGATGGTGGCGTTTGCTTTCCTGATCGCCATGTTTTCCGCTTCATTTTCGCCGATATCCGCATCGGTATTCGCATCGGTATTCGCATCGCTATTCGCATCGTTTACCGTATCCCGGCCGGCCGTGTTGGAAAAAGACGGGAGAGTGTCTTCAATAACGACCAGGAAAAGAGACATCTCTCCGGCGGTGGAGGGAGCCTCTCCTGCAGCGTGCATATCAGGGCGGGGGGCCATCGGACAAACACTCAAATTGACCGGAGTAAATTCGCTGTTGCTTTTCACCAGTATACCGGTACGCTGCACCGGTTCTTTGTTGGCTACCGCTTGTCGCAGGGCCAATGTCAGTTCACCTCGCAACCCTTCCCTGGCCATTTTGAGGATATTGTTGACTCCGGTTTCACCGGGATTCGGCTCGAGGAACATGCCGGCCCGGCCATGGAGATAGAGGATGTCGCCATGCCCATCGACCAGGGCGCCGATCGGTGCGATCTGGCGCAGCAGCGCCTGTTCGGTCAGCACGCGCAGGGACATTCTTCCAGGCATGGTGGTAATGGTTGTTGGCCTTGGCTGCACCGTATGAATCGCTTTTGCGGGCGACAAAAACCGCCCCGGCGCCTGGCGCCGCAAGTCGCCGGATTCCTCTTTGCGGCGATAGAGCTTCACCTGCCGGTCCAGGGTTGTAAACAGATCAGCGCATTCACCAACCGTTTCCGAAGTTCCGAGAAAGAGAAAACCTCCGGGATTGAGGGCGTAGTGAAAAAGGGGGATAAGTTTTTTTTGCAGCTCAGCGCTCAAATATATAAGGAGATTCCGGCAACTGATCAGATCTATGCGGGAAAACGGCGGATCTTTGGTAATGTCCTGCTCGGAAAAGATCAGCATATCGCGGATGCGCTTATCAATTCGGTACAGACTGCCGTCGGCTTCGGCCGTAAAATACCTGTCTAACCGCTGCGGAGACATGTCGCCTGCGATACCGGCGGGATAGAGGCCGGCTCTGGCGGTGGCGATTGCCCGGCTGTCTATATCCGTGGCGAAAACCATTGCCGTATACTTGCTGCTCAAGGTTTCCATGTGCTCATGGAGGAGAATCGCCAGCGAATAGGCCTCCTCGCCGGTGGCGCATCCCATGGACCAGACCCGGATGACACTTCCTCCCGGCTTGTCGGCAAAGAGAGCGGGGACCACCTGTTTTTCTATCACGGCGAAGGCTTCCGGATCTCTGAAGAAACCGGTGACGCCGATCAGCAGATCACGAAAAAGCGCTTCAGTCTCAGAGTGGTTCTGCTCAAGGAAGGTGATATACTCATCAATGGATTCAATCTGGCGGATCGCCTGTCGCCGTTCGATGCGGCGAGTAATGGTATTTGGCTTGTATTGGCTGAAATCGTGACCGGTCTGGTCCTGCAACAGGGTGAAGATTTTTTCCAGGCAACTCTGATCACATGGATGCGTGCTGCCGCCCGGTTGATGGTGGTTATCGAAGGTTTGGGCAACATAGGCCATGAGCTTGGCCGGCATCTCTTCCGGCACCAGCTGGTAATCGACCAGCCCCGTGTCAATGGCGTTGCGAGGCATACCGTCGAAGCTGGCGGACTCCGGCTCCTGAACCATGACCATGCCTCCTTCGGCTTTGACGGCCCGCATACCTTTGGTGCCGTCACTGCCGGTGCCGGAGAGAATGATACACATTGCCCGGTCACGCAGATCCTCAGCCAGCGAGGAAAAGAAACGGTCAATGGGCAACCGGTGGCCTCGGGGGTCCTCCGGTTCAAAAAGCCGGAGAGTGTTGTCGCGGAAAACCATATCTCGATTTGGGGGAATTATATAGACGCAGTTAGCCTCTACCTTCATCCCGTCTGCAACCTCGAAGACTTCAATGGGGGCGCAGCGTTTGATCAGTTCGGTGAGAATACTGCGGTGGTCGGGCGCCAGGTGCTGCACGAGAACAAAGGCCATTCCGGGAGGAGTATCTACCGGAAGGCCTGAGAAAAAAGATTCGAAAGCGGCCAGCCCACCGGCCGAAGCGCCGATGCCGACAACCGGGAATTCAACGCCAGCTGGGGCGTTGACACGTTTTTGCCTTTTCCCCGCCGGTGATACGCGCTTTTTCTTTACCCGGATACCGGCTTTCGATACCGTCTTGTCGTCATGTTTGCTGTTTCTGCGTGTCATAGCCTTCTCCATTCAGTGCCGGCCGGTAAAAATTACTGCATCCGCAACTGGTATTTAAAGCCAATAGCATTTTTTTCAGGGGTACCCAGCATCCTTTTTTCAGGAAATGTTCGGGTTAGAATCTCGTGCTGTTACAGCCTGTTGATGGAGGGGCTCCGGCCGCTGTCGAGTGTCCACCCAGACGCGCCGTCCATTCCGTGCTGCTCATGGCCGCGATTATTTTCTGCTGCAACATTTTTATATCATAGGGTTTCCCCAGAAATGACTGGGACCGGTCACTCTGGTCACCGGACATGGCTCGGCCCTGGCTGTAACCACTGGAGAGAATAAAAACAATGTCGGGATCGAGTTGTCGCAGGGCGGCAAGTGTTTGCCAGCCATCCATGCCCGGCATGACCAGGTCACAGAGGACGCAGCCTATTACTTGCCGGTGTTGCCTGAATATCTCAACGGCCTCTTCTCCGCTGGCGGCGGTGAGCACCTTGAAACCGATACGGCCAAGTGCCGCTTTGGCGATGAGACGAATAGTCGGTTCATCGTCAACAACCAGTATGGTGGTTCCATAGGTGCTCGCCTTCAGCCCGGAGATGCTTTTCTCCAAAAGCACGGAAGAACCCCCCACGCCTGTTCCTGGGTAAATCGGCAAATAAACGCTGAAAACACTCCCTTTATCTCTTTTGGCAACAACCGTGACGAGCCCATGGTGAGCCCGGACAATCCCCATGGTCAGGGGAAGGCCCAGGCCACGGCCGATAAATTTGCTGGAATAAAAAGGATCGAAGATCTGGTAGATTTCAGCGGTATCGAGGCCGCAGCCGTTATCGGTTACCTCCAGGCAGGCATATGCTTCGTCATGGGCCTGCCAATCCACCGGAAAACGATGTACTGTGGGGATATCCACCGCTTTTGTCCGTTTAATCCGCACCTGAATGCTTCCATCATTTCCTGCCTGGCTCTCCCAGGCGTTGGTCACCAGGTTTTTCACGACCTGCCGGATCTGATCGACATTGCCATTGACGATGATGCCGTCGGTGGGAGAATCAATCGTCAGACTGGTGGTTTTGGGAATGAAGGGACGAAGCATTTCCAGAGAATTGCGGCAGGTTGCCACCAGATCGACAGGCTCACGATCTGCGTGTCCCTGACCGAGATAGGTCAGCATGGAGCTACTCATTTCCGCTGACTTCTCAGCACCTTGCAGGGCTGAGGTAATATATTCACGGCTATCCGCGTCCCGGGGGAGGACATCGGCGGCCAGTTCAAGATTTCCTATAACAACGGTAAGCTTATTGTTGAAGTAATGGGCGATGGCCGCAGCCATGCGTTCCAGGCTTCTGGTCTTCTGCTGTTGCCGGTATCGGTCTTCCTGGAGCCGCATCTTTTCCGCCGCCCTCATGCCACTGCTTATATCGCTCAGTATGGTCCAGCATGTCGGCGGCTCCGGGCCGTTCTCGCCGACCGGAACGGTCTCCAGGCGCGCCCAGAAGGGAGGGCTGTCCTTTTTCAACAGTCGTAACCTGCAGCTCTGCCGCTCATTGGTTTCAAAGACCGCCGCCCGATGGTGGTAATAGACATCCTGATCATCGGGGAGAATGAACCGTGATATTGGCTGGCCCACCAATGTTCCGCCCTCCTCCTGCAGAATCGCGGCTGCGGTGAGGTTTGCCTCGACAATCAGCCCAGCTTCGCTGATGGTCAAATAGCCCACCGGGGCGAAGTTATACAAGTCCTTATACCGGCTCCGCGATGCCTCCAGTTCCTCCTGTGATCGCCGCAACTCCTCGTTTTGAATCTCCAATTCGACCTGATGTACCCGAAGCTCGCGGAGCAGGCGCCGCGAGCTCTCCAGATCCAAGGGTTCAGGCAGCAATTTTTCCCACGCAAAAAGCCTGGCTTCGGCCTGCCGGCGAAGCTGCCGTTCCGGGCTGAGTGGTTCATTGGAGGAAGTGTTATCATTACTGCCTTGCTTTTTGTCCTTTTTTGTCTGCATGCAGCTCCTTTTTCCAAATCATTGGACCGGTAAAGAATACCTTGATAACCGCCGGTTCTGCAATATGACAAGCAAAAGATGCTCCATATTTCAACAAATCGTGTACTTTTCGTAAATTTTCTTGTTTTTTAACGGAATAAATTTTGAAGACTGCCAACATCTCCGGCCATTTCCATTCACGAACAAGAGGGCAGCCAGCTTCACTGAGCACAAAAACAGTTCAATCCTCAACAGCCAGCAGCAGGACGGTCTGGAGACGGTAAATCGTCCCGGCAGCCCGGCAACTCCCGAGACGACAAAGTGGTCATATATGACCCATAGGCCACATCTAACCACCACCAAAAGCCCTGATCCTCATCAATATGATTGTGGTGTGGGTGATTTATCATCCAATACCACTACCATGCACCTCTACCTCAAATTGCAGCGACATCGGGTATGAAGATTGCTTTATATAGAGTGAAGCATTGAAACGGGGGGGTACAGGACAAACCCTGTTTCCATTACTGCAGATCCACTGCTCATCTGACATCCTCCGGGAGGATTCACCATGCAATTATCATTAGAAGCTCTTAAAACCGCAATTCTGGAAAAAGCCGAATCATCACCTAAATCTCAGCTCTATATTAAGGATTTCTACGCCTGTGACCCTGAAACGAAGCCGCGTGTCTTGAAAAACGCGGCAAACGATCTGGTCAAGGAAGGCAAACTGATGTTCTGGTCTTCGGGGTCAACGACCATGTATGCCCTGAGAAGCCGAATTAAAAACGAGGAAAGTACCGGAGGCATCTGAGCTGTTTTTCCTGACCATTGCACGGGTTGCGCAATGGTCGCCTCTGTCGCCTATCTTTGCAGCAAGCGAGTTTCAGATTAGCCTGGATACTTCACGGGTTGGGATGCTCATTACCTAGAAACCTCAGCCTATCACATATTGGTGACCTGAAGGTGCGTGTCTCACGGGTCTTAGCAGCCTGGACGGCGTAAGCGTTGTCCCCAGGGATGGGTTTATGGCGTCCCTTGAGATAAGCGCCTCCAGGGCTATAAACAGGACGCTGAGCTTTAGGGGTGATCAGGAATTGATATGGTATGAGATCCGAGGTGTGGGCTTTACTGCTCCAGCAAAAAACTGGCATCAAAAGGCTGGCTGAACGGACGGCAAAGGATTTAGCGGACGCTCGGCCGAAGATACAATAGAGTCTAAACAAGGAGTGGTGTTATGGGCGATAAAGGCGGAAAGAAAGACAAGGCCAAGAATAAAAAACAGAGTAAAAAAAAGCAAAAGCAAAAACAGGA
>JBEPWT010000022.1:0-29116 GCA_041642275.1 Desulfopila sp.
ACCCTCTTCGAAAAGGTCTTCGGCAATCTCCGTTTCGGAGAAAACGACAGAACCGAGGAAGAGGTGCTCTCCGATCTCTACAACGACAACCGGGAGGTGCGCAAAAAGGCTGCGGCCGAAATGACCGAGGGGCTGAAAAGTCAGAACCATATCCTCACCCACATTTACAATACCCTCGCCGCCGAAAAGATGATAAGCGACCGCCAGCGCAAATATTCAAGCTGGGTCAGCGCGATGAACCTCGACAACCAGGTAGAGGATGCCACCGTCGATGCGCTCATAGCCGCCGTCACCGGCCGTTATGACATCGTCCAGCGTTACTACCGGGTCAAAAAGAGCCTGCTCGGACTCGAAACACTCTATGACTACGACCGCTACGCCCCACTGCCGGCACTGCCGGCGCAGGAGTTCAGCTGGTCGGAATGCCGGGACATCGTTCTTTCTTCGTTTGCCGCTTTTTCACCAAAGATGGCTGATATCGGCAAGCGCTTCTTCGAAGATGACTATATCCATGCGCCGGTAATCCAGGGCAAACGCGGCGGAGCCTTCGCCCATCCCTGCATTCCCGAGATCCATCCCTACGTCATGGTCAACTATACCGGCACTCTCAGGGATATCTCAACCGTCGCCCACGAACTCGGCCATGGTATTCACATGGTGCTGGCTGCCGACAAAGGCTATTTCTACAGCGACACGCCGCTGGTACTGGCGGAAACCGCTTCGGTATTCGCCGAGCTGGTGGTTTTCCGGTCACAGCTGCAGCTGCTCAAAGACGAAAAGGCCAAAAAGGCCTTCACCTGTCAGAAGCTCGAGTCGATTTTTGCCACGGTTTTCCGCCAGACCGCCATGAACCGCTTCGAACAAGCCATGCACCAGGGACGCCGGCAGCAGGGCGAACTGGGCAGCGACGCCTTGAGCGAATACTGGCTTGCAAGCCAGCGCCGGATGTTCGGCGATTCCGTCACTCTCACCGACGATTACGGGCTCTGGTGGTCCTACATCCCCCATTTTCTGGCGACACCCGGCTACGTCTACTCCTATGCCTTCGGCGAACTGCTGGTGCTCGCCCTTTACAGGCTTTATCAGGAGGAAGGAGAGACATTCATTGACAGGTATTTCTCCCTGCTCGCCGCCGGCGGATCCGACACTCCCTATGCCCTGCTGGCTCCCCTGGGTATTGATCTCAACGACGCAAGCTTCTGGAGCCAGGGCCTTGAGCTGATAGATTCGATGCTGCGGGAAGTGGAAGAGACATAATTCCAGCAATAAACGAGGGATGAACATGGAAATCGTGGTGTTGGACGGCTATACCCTTAACCCCGGCGACCTCGACTGGGCGCCGCTCTATGCCTTCGGCATGGTGCAGATCTACGACCGTACCGCCCCTGATCATATATGGCGAGCCCGTGAGGCCGAGATCGTCTTCACCAACAAGACGCCTCTGAGCGCCGCCGCCCTGGAGACGCTGCCCAATCTGAAATATATCGGGGTGCTGGCAACGGGGTATGACGTGGTGGACGTCGAGGCGGCATCCCGAAGAGGCATCACCGTCACCAATGTACCCGGCTATGGGGCCGATTCCGTGGCCCAGATGAGTTTTGCTCACATTCTCAACATAACCAACAACGTCGCCGGCCACGTCGCCGACGTCGCCGCCGGCGGCTGGAGCCAGACGGATGACTACTGCTACTGGCTCACACCGCAGGTGGAGCTGAAAGACAAGATTCTGGGCATAATAGGATTCGGCGAGATCGGCAGGGCAGTGTCATCTCTTGCCAGGGCCTTCGGCATGCAGGTGCTCGTCGCCACGCGGACACCGCCCGATCCCCTTCCAGACGATATTCGCCTCGTCGATCGCGAAGAGCTGCTGCGCAAAGCGGACATCGTCACGCTGCACTGTCCCCTTACCGAGACGACTCGGGCACTGATCAACGACGAGACCATCGGCCTGATGAAAAAATCGGCCATACTCGTCAACTGCAGCCGCGGTCAGCTCATCGATGAAGAGGCCCTTGCCCGGGCTCTGGAAGGCGGCCGGATCAGGGCGGCCTGCCTCGACGTCCTCTCCAGAGAACCCGTCCGCGGCGACAATCCGCTCATAGGCGCCAAAAACTGCCATATTACTCCGCATATAGCCTGGGCCACCAGGGAGGCGCGGTCGCGGCTGCTGGCCATAGCCGCCGACAACCTGCGCGCATTTCTCGCCGGCAAACCGCAAAATATCATCAGCTGATCTGCGTGAGTGGCAGCGTGCACCCGGTGCCTTTCAAGAACCTGCTGCAGCAATCACTTCTATCTCAACATCGAGGCCGTCGTCGAGATCGCGGACGCCGACACAGTTCCTGGCCGGCCGATTGTCGGGAAAATACTCGAGATAGGCGCTGTTCATCTCGTTTTTGTGGGCCATGGTGCTGAGGTAGATATCCACCCGCAGCACCTTCTCCAGGCTGGAGCCGGCGGCTTCGAGAATCGTTCTGATGTTCTCCATAATACGCCTGGTCTGTGCCGCCACGGAGTCGTGTATGGGTCTGTTGGTCAGCGGATCTTCTGAAGTCTGGCCGGAAACGAATATCAGATCACCATATTTTACCGCCTGCGAATAGGGACCCGGCTCCGGCGCCTGGTCGGTGTAGATAATCTCTTTTTCCATCATATCTCCTTTGCAGATACATTGACTGGGTGATTGCCGATCAGTTCGGATATTGCCCACGCCTGGCTCATTTTTTGACAAACAGCCTGCGCTCAAACGAGACGAAGGGTTCGCAGCCCGATGCCGTCAGGACCACAGGTTCACTGCATTCAAAGCCATAGGTGTCAAGCCATATTCCCGGCATGAAATGCAGCGTCATGCCCGGCTGGAGGATGGTTTTATCCCCCGGGCGCAGACTTATGGTATGCTCTCCCCAGTCGGGAACGTAGTTGAGTCCGAAGGAGTAGCCCACCCGGGATGGCTTGACCACGCCGGTATGTTCGATGGTCCGGCGCCAGCGCTCCTCCACCGCTTCTGCGGAAATCCCCGGGCGGATGAACTCCAGGGTTCTGTGCACCCCTTCGACCACGGCATCGGCGGTTTTCTGCAGATCTGTCGGCGGCTCACCAAGGTAGAGCGTACGCGACAGGGGCATATTGTATCTGTGCCTGGCACCGGCCAGTTCCAGCATGACCACATCGCCCTTCTCATATTGCCTGTCGGGCTCGTAGGTAAGGTGCGCCGCCGCCGTTCTCCTGGCCGAGGGCATAATCGGAAAGATTGCCGGCGGCGAGCCGCCGAAACCGGCGGTTCCCTCTATCTGCTCGCTGCAGACCCTGGCTGCCGCATGCTTTTCCCAGACCCCCGGTTCGATGACCTCGATGGCGGCGCGCATCACCTTCTCGCAGATTTGCGCGGCCTGGTACATATAGTCGATCTCCCGGGGCGATTTGAGCGTTTTCACCCAATTGACCAGGTTGGTGGCGTCGACGAAGGTGGTCTGCGGCATCTCCTCCTGCAGCGTCAGATACATTTTCGCCGAAAACCAGTAGCCGTCCATCTCCATTCCCAGATTCCTGCCCTCCAGCCCTCTTTCTCTCAGGAGTTCGGCAACATAGCGCATGGTATGGGTATAGCGCGACTGTACATAGTGATCGGCGTAACCGAAGATGCAGTCGTCAGGCAGCCAGCATGTCTGCCGGGCGCCGTTGCTGTCCTGCTGCCGACCGAACCAGAGAGGAACTTCCTCCTCGAGAGTGACGATCACCCCCTGGTGCACATAAAAGGACCAGCCGTCATAGCCGGTGAGATAGTTCATATTGGCCGGATCGACCACCAGCAGGACCTCAATGCCGGCATGATCCATCCGCTCCTTTACCTGCGTCAGTCTGCGGCGATATTCCTCCAGGGAAAACAGCGGATTCTCCTGCATCTCTACCGTCCTTTGAAAAAGCTTACCGAGTATCGGCCTGCAGCCGCTCCTGCAGTGTCTGCAAATAATGCTCAGAGTTCACTGTACTTCCCGACAGCAGGGCAACCACCTTCTTGCCGGAGACATCACTTAGACCGTGCAGCAGGGCTCCGGGGCCGACAGAAGCGGCTCCTTCGGCGATGATTCGGTGATGATTGAATATATGGAACATGCCATCCTTGATCTGTTCCTCGGAGACAAGGATATGTTCGTCGACATATTTCTCCACCATGGGCAGCGTGAAACGGTTGTTCCGGCCGATACCGCCGAGCAGCGAGTCGGCCAGCGTATCCTTTTCCTCCACCGTCACCGGCCTGCCCGCCTTGAGACTTTCCAGCATTGCCGGTGAGCGTTCGAT
Source organism: Desulfopila sp. (assembly GCA_041642275.1). Taxonomy (GTDB): domain Bacteria; phylum Desulfobacterota; class Desulfobulbia; order Desulfobulbales; family Desulfocapsaceae; genus Desulfopila_A. The sequence continues at coordinate 4,300 of JBEPWT010000022.1, forward strand.
GGAGATGCCGATGAGGTGAATGTCGGGGTTGACGGATTTAGCCGCCATGGCAATACCGGCCAGCAGACCACCGCCGGAGAGCTGCACCATCAGCACCTCGGTATCCGGCAGTTCTTCCAGTATCTCCAGGGCAATGGTGCCCTGCCCAGCAACTACCAGGGGATCATCGAATGGTTCGATCATGGTCAGGCCCTGTTCTTCCGCCAGGGCATAATAATGCTCTTCCGCCTCATCCTGGGAGGCCCCCTGTATTTCCAGTTCGGCGCCCAGGGCCCGGATCATGTCGGCCCGATAGGAGGGAACGTGTTTAGAGAGGCAGACCACGGCTCGAATATTGAGGCTGCCGCTGACATAGGCCACCGCCTTGCCATGATTGCCGGTGGAAAAGGTGACGACCCCCCTCTTCTTCTGCTCGTCGCTGAGGCTTAAAATCTTATTGGTCGCCCCCCGGACCTTGAACGAGCCGGTGTGCTGCAGACATTCAAGCTTCAGGTGAACTCGTGCCGCTCCCGTTTTTTCCCTCAAAACAGCGTCCTTAGCCAGCGGGGTTCGCCATGCCAGATTGCCGAGGCGACTCCGGGCCATATAGACATCCCGAAGCCCTGGTATGTTCTCACTCATTCCGTCTCTCCCTGCAAGCAACTGCTGGTGACAGCGCTGATCAATAGCTTTATCAGGTTACCGCCAAAACTCAGCTTATCCAGGTAACGAGTAAAAAAAATGGATTGCTGAATATCGGAGGGCATCAGCTAAAAATATATTGCCTGGTCATCGTATTCTTCATTTCTCCTCTCAGGATCAGCCCATGGCCATATTCGGCAGCCACAGCGCTATCTGCGGAAAGGTTATCAGAATTACCGTCGCCAGCATCAGCATCAGCAGAAAAGGCAGGGCGTGGCCTATGACCTCGAGATAGGGCCTGCGAAAGATCAGCTGAGCCGTGAAAATATCACAGCCAAAGGGCGGTGTCGCCGAGCCTATGGCGGCCTGCAAAACGACCAGTGTGCCGAGCAGAATCGGATCGACGCCGGCGCTGACCACATAGGGCTGGAAAATCGGGCTGAGGATGAAAATGGCGACGATGGGATCGACGAACATGCAGGCGACAAAATAGACCACGACGACGATGGTCATAACCCAGAGCATCGACGGATCGGTGCCGAACAGCGGCGGCAACACCTGCGCCGGTATCTGCAGAAAGCCGATGAGAAAGGAAAAGGCCTGACCGGCCCCCACCAGAATAAAGACAACGCCGGTGATGACGCCCGTCTGCAAAAAGGCGTCGATTATACGCTCAAAGGTCAGACTTCTATAAATCACCGTCTCCAGAAAGAGGGCATAGAGCACCGCGGCGGCGGCGGCTTCGGTGGGGCTGAGGATCCCCGTATAGATGCCGCCGACGACTATCACCGGAAAACCCATGACCGGCATACCCCTTCTCATGGCGATCAGCCTCTCGGACCAGTCGGCTCTGGGCAGGGTGGGTATCTTCTTGATTTTCGAGTAGACATAGCAGTAGAGAGAAAACATGACAAAGATCATCAATCCCGGGAAAATACCGGCAAGAAAAAGCATGCCGATGGAGGTGCTGGTGGCCACCCCGTAGACGATAAAGCCGATGGAAGGTGGAATGAGGAAGGCGATGTCGCTGGAGTTGATGATGAGCCCGAGGGTAAAGGGGCTTTTGTAGCCCGCTTCCAGCAGCATGGGACGCATGGTGCCGCCGATGGCGGCCACCGTCGCCTGGGTCGATCCGGAAACCGCGCCGAAGAGCGTGCAGCTGGCGTTGGTGGTGATCGGCAAACCGCCGGGAAGGTGACCGACGAAAACCTTGAGCATGTGGATCAGCCGCTTGGCCGACTCACCGGAGGTGATGATGCTGGCCGAGAGAATGAACATGGGCACACAGACCAGAGCCGGCGGCGACACTCCGGCGATGACCTGCTGGACCATGGTGACCATCATGCGCGGGGCGAATTCGGGCATGTAGACCAGCAGATAGAGTATCAGCGAGCCCAGCAGGGTCACCATGAAGGGAAAACCGAAGAGCAGCATAAACGCCAGGGAAATTCCAAAAAGTATCATATATGCGTCCCTCCGATTTCCTCATCTTCATACTCACTCTGCTGATCAGGAGACTGCCATGGATCGTCTTCGATGATATTCTTGAGAATCGTGCGGATATACTGCAGGCAGGCAAGCCCGAAACCTATGGGGATGATGACGTAAAAAGTCCATTTGGGCATGCGCAGGGCGGGGGTCTTATGACTCATGTCCATGGCATTGGTCAAATACTCCCAGGAAGCCCAGGCCATGATGGCCATAACCAGGGCGCTGATGGCCGAAATGATGATGATGAAAATTTTTTCCACCGGCGGCGGCATGGCATCGAGAAAGGCTCCCATGCGTATGTGCCGGGCCTTGCGGACAGCGTAGCTGACGCCGGTAAAGGTTATCAGCATGACCAGGAATTGTGAGATCTCTTCGGCGAAATAGATGCTTTGAAAAAATGTCCTGGCCAAAACGTTGGTGATCAGTAAAACGGCAAGGGCGGCAACGCAGGTCACTAAAATTGAAACTTCCATGGCATTGGTGACCTTGCCCATCGTCCGGTTGATACGGCGGAGCCGGCCGATTTTCACGGGGGGTTCAGAGTCGGTATTCATTGTATTGCCTTCGTCTGCAGGAAGTGACATGTCCCGCCGGGGATGTCCCGGCGGGACAACGCTTGGTTATTCTTGAATATCAAGCGCTTTTTTGGCCTTGGCAATATCGCTCAGCATGGCGTCGAGAACCTTGTCGGCTCCCTCGCCGCCGATCTCGGGATAGAGCGGGTAGACGGTTTTGGCTTTTGCCTTGAACTCATCGATTGCTTCATCGTCAAGCACATGGAAGGTCAGTGAAGGTTTGTCCTTCTTCATCTTTTCCATATCCGACTCATTACGCTCGGTGATCCACTCGCCTGCGGGGATGATGGCGTTTATCCAGTAATCGCGCATTTCATCCTGCACCGCTATAGGCAGGCCGTCGAAAAATTCCTGGTTGGCCGTGGGAATACCGATGAAGGGTTCGCTCTTGAGCTGGGTGACGTAATCCTGAACTTCATAGAACTTCATGGAGTAAATGGCGAAAAGCGGATTGACCTGGGCATCGATGAGGCCCATCTGCAGGCCGCTGTAGACCTCGCCGTAGCTCATGGGCGTCGGGCTGGCGCCGTAGGCCTTGTAGTCTTCCACCAGCAGTTTGGAGGACATCAGCCGCAGCTTGAGTCCTTCCATGTCCTCAAGCGAAGTGATCGGCTTCTCGGAGGTAACCCACTGCCAGCCCTCAAACATGATGGAAAGGGGTACCAGATCGTTTTGGCGGAAGGCCTTTTCCAGGAGCGGCAGGAACTCGCCGTTTCTGGCCATCCAGTCAAGCACCTGAGGCACCTGTTGCGTGGGGAATATATAGTTCAGCGCCAGCGCCTGGGCCTGAGGAACAAAGGAGGAAATCCAGGCATGATCGGAGAACACGAAATCGACGACGCCCATCTGGGCCAGTTCATTGATGTCGCCGGTGGTGCCGAGTGTGCCGTAGGGGTAGACCTCGATATTAATCTTGCCGTCCGACCACTCCTTCATATGATCGGAAAAATTGTTGGCCCAGACGGTCATGAAGTCCCCTTCGATCTCCTCCGAGGCGAGTTTGGCGGTAATCGGGGGACCGGTGTAGTTTGCGGCAATAGCTGTTCCGTAGAGAAAAATAGCCCAAAGTGTAACTGAAGCCATCATAAACTTTTTCATGGTGTTACTCCTTTCCTTTGGCTCGTATTGAAGCTGAGCCGTAGATGTTAGGGGTTATAAGATTTTTTGCTATGCTTTTCCCGGCCGGTCACCTCCTTTATTATTTTTCGAATCGTTTTAAATAATTAAGCGCTCCGTTAACATGCAGGGCAACGCCATCTACAAGAACGTCCTCGTCGATATTGAAACGCGGATTGTGATGGGGATAATCTGTTTCCTTCTCAGGATTGCCCGAGCCGAGAAAAATAAATACCCCCGGAACCCGTTCGCTGAATTCGGAGAAGTCCTCGCTGGCCATGGAAATGTTGTCCACCAGCGTCTCGAGGCCGCCAAAAAGGCTGTCGACGGTTTCGCGGGCCACCTCTACCATATAGGGATCGTTTATCAGAGGGACGTTTTCATGCTCAATCTCGATATCACAGGTACACCTGTGGGTGTGACACACATCCTGGACGATGCGCTGAAAACGCTCCGAGGGACATTCCAGGCTCTCCGGACCGCCCCGGTACAAGAACCTGATGGAGCCCTCAAGGTAAACCTTGTCCGGTACGATATTGCTCTTGGTGCCGCCTTCTATTCTGCCGAACATAATGGTGGTGGATTTGAGATTACTGATCTCCCGGGTCTGAATCATCTGTACGCTCTGGATAACGCTCGCCGCCGCCAGAACGGGATCGATGGCCTCGTGCGGCTGGCCTGTGTGTCCGCCTCTGCCGTTTATGATCAGTTTGAACACATCCAGGCCGCCCATGACGGCGCCGACATTGATGCCGATTTTACCCGAGGGCACCGGCGTCCAGATATGAATGCCCATGGCCGCGTCGACCTTGGGGTTTTCCAGCACCCCTTCCCTGATCATCTGCAGGGCCCCGGCTACCTCTTCGTTGGGCTGGAAAACGAATTTGACAGCCCCGGCTATCTGCGAACGGTTTTGTACCAGTATCTTGGCGGCCACCAGCAGCATGGCCATATGGGCGTCGTGGCCGCAGGCGTGCATGACGCCCGGTGATTTGGAAGCATAGTCGACCAGATTTTCCTCCTGCACCGGCAGGGCATCCATATCGGCACGCAGCATGAGCGTGGCCCCTGGTCTCTCCCCTTCGAGAACGGCGACGATCCCGGTTCCGGCTACCCGTGTGGTTTCCAGCCCCAGCGCCTGCAGATAGGCCTCGACAACCGTTGCCGTGCGAAACTCGGCAAAGCCAAGTTCGGGATGCAGGTGGAAGTCTCTGCGCAGGGCGATAACCTCATCGCGGCATCTCTCAATTTCATCACGTATCAGCATCGCCTGTCACTGAAACTCAACAATTCTTAAAGAAACCCATAGTACCTCTTTCTCACCACTGCCGAGAAAACGTAATCGATCATGGTGATATAATCAAATACCGGCAGACCGACGGCATCCTGAAGGGCCTTGCCGTAAGGAGGCAGCAGGCTGCACTCCAGCAGAAAGGCACCGACATCGTCATGGTCGGCGACAATTTTCCTGCCGGCCTCCACCACTTCCGTCTCCACCGCGGCACTGTCGAGCAGGCCGTTTTCCTCGAGGGCAAAACGGCGAAAGCCGGGGCGGGTCTCCATACCTTCGATGATGAGCCGGTCGGTTTCCCCTATGCCGGCGATGCCGAGAAGGCCATCATCAAGACTCCGGCCATCGGCGGTAAATATTGCCACCTTGCGCCGGCCGCCGATCATGGACAGAATGAAAGGGATCTGCAGCAGGCTGGTGAGAAACACCGGCACCTCCAGCTCGTCGGCCAATCGTCGCTGGTGCAGGGCCATGAATCCGCAGTCGCCGGTAATCGCCCGCACTCCCTGGCCTGCCAACTCCACCGCCGCCCGGCGCAGGGCCGGATAGATGGTGGAATCGAGGCCGACGGCCCGGGCGACGCTGAACCCCTCGACCTTCTGAAAGCGAACAGGAAAATCATAGGTGGTGGCATTGGCGACATCGCCTGGAATAAAGGGAACCGAGGTATCCAGCAGAAGAATGCCTATGGCCTCGCCGCTGCTGATGCGCCCCTGGCTGGTACGATAGATCACATATCCCCCCTCATTGAGCCCACTCTCCCTTCCCCCGGGATCGTCGCCGTTTTTTTCCAGCACCTTCAATTTTGCAGCATGGTCTACAACTGCCGGGACACGGACAGACAGCATCCCCCCGTGTCCTAGTTTTTGACAAAAAGCTTCCTCTCCACATCGGCGAAAGTTTCACAGCCTTCGTCATCCACCCGGAAGGACTCACTGCATTCAAAACCGTAATCATCCATCCACATCCCGAGAATCATATGAAATGTCATATTTTTTCCAAGGACTGTCCGGTCTCCTGGCCGCAGGCTCGTCGTATGTTCGCCCCAGTCGGGCGGATAGTTGAGCCCCATGGAATACCCTATGCGCGATTCTTTTTCCAGTCCAGCCTTGGCGATATGCCGGCGCCAGACAAGCTCAACCTCCTCTGCCCGCATGCCGGGACGAATGGCGTCCAGGGTCAGATTCAGACCCTCCACCGTGTGCTCGGCCAGGGCCACCAGCTTTTCCGGCGGTTTGCTGCCGAGATAGGCGGTCCTGGCGATCGGGCAGTGATACCGGTGTCTGCAGGCCGCCAGTTCGAGGTTGACCATCTGTTCATTCTCATAGGGGGCATCCGTCCAGGTCAGGTGCGGCGCCGAGGTTTTCTCTCCGGTCGGCATCATCGGCACGATGGATGGATAATCCCCCCCGAATTCCTCGGTTCCGGACATCTGGGCCTGGTAGACGGCAGCAACGGCATCGCACTCCCGCACCCCGGGTTCGAGCTTCTCTATGGCCGTATGCATGACTCTGCCGGCGATGACCCCCGCCTGGCGCATCAGGGCTATTTCGGCATCGGACTTCACCAGCCGAAGCCAATTGACCAGCAGGTCGCCGTTGACGAAACGGGCATCGCCTAAAGCTTTACTGAGTTCGGCATAGGCTCTGGCGGTGAAATAGTAGGCATCCATCTCCACGCCGATGGTTCTGTTCCCCCAGCCGCGCTCCCGGATGACGTCGCCGACAAAGCTCATGGGATGGCGCTCCACTGCCTGTACATACCTATCAGGATAGCCTATTATGCTGGCGTTATCCAGAAAAGTCGTGTGCCTGGCACCGGCGGCATCCATGCCGCGCCCTATCCACAAGGGCATATCCTCGTCGACGGCAACGACGACGCACTGAGGCACATAGAACGACCAGCCGTCATAGCCGGTGAGATAATTCATATTGGCCGGATCGGCAAGCACCAGCACTTCCATACCGGCCTTGACCATACTTTGCCGCGCCCTGTCTATTCTGCTCCGGTATTCGGCTTCTGTAAAAAGTGTCACGCCTTTCTCTCCTGATGTACCATACAGTTTATGCCCGTGACCATTTGCCCCTTCCTCATTTGCCGTCCAGACAGTGACGGCTGCAGCCAAGTCTTTGCCGTCTGGCATCGTCCAGGCTGGGTCAGGGGCAGCAGTTCAAACCCAGCCGCGCAGTTCCATGGCTTTTTCCAGCATTTTCAGGGCATGTATCCAGGCCCCGACCCGCAACGGCACACCGCCGCCCTCTTCGGCCCGCCGAGCGGCGCACCTGTATGCTTCCAGGATTCTCCTCTCAAGCTGGCTGTTGACCTTCTCCAGCTCCCAGTACTGATCAGACAGTCCCTGGGTGCGCTCGAAGTGGCAGACGGTGGCGCCGCCGCTGTTGGCGACGACATCGGGAACGATGGTAACGCCTTTGTCGTGGAGAATTCTGTCGGCTTCGGTGGTCACCGGGCCGTTGGCGCCCTCGACGATCAAACCGGCCTTGATGGCTGCGGCATTGCCCTCATGGATGACATTGTGCACGGCCGCCGGTACCAGGATATCACATTCCAGGGTGAATATCTCCTCATTGCTGACCGGTTTGCTGCCGGCGAAACCGGCGACGCTGCCGGTCTGTTCCACATGCGCCTTCAATTTGCCGATATCGAGGCCATCGCCGTTATGGACGCCGCCATGAACGTCGCTGACGGCGACGATGCGGCAGCCGGTTTCAACGAGCAGCTCGGCCAGCGCCGAGCCCACCTGGCCAAAACCCTGGACCACGGCCTTGGAGGCGCCGACATTCATTTTCAGATCATCAGCCGCGGCCATGAGCGTGATGAAGACACCGCGTCCGGTTGCCTCTTCGCCGCCCTGCGACCCACCCAGGATCACCGGTTTGTCATTGATGGCCGACGGGCAATGCTGACCGGTTATCTGCTCATATTCATCAAGCATCCAGGCCATGGCCTGTTCGCCGGTGCCGATATCGGCTCCGGGCACATCGGCCCACGGTCCCTTCGGCTGCAGATTCCTGATAAATGCCCGCACCAGCTGCTCCATATCCCGCCTGGAAAGTTTTGCCGGATCGGCCTTGATGCCGCCCTTGGCGCCTCCTGCGGGGATGGCTGCAGCGCAGTGCTTGACGGTCATGAACAGTCCGAGCGCCTTGACCTCTTCCAGGGTAAGATCCGGCCGGATGCGGGTACCGTTGCGAAAAGGCCCGAGGGCATCGCAATAATGCACCCTGTAGGCCTGGAAAACCTCGAATCCGCCGTTTTCAAGCCTCAGTGGGATGCGAAACTGCTGGATACGCTTGGGTTCCTGCAAAACCTCAAGGACCCGCGGGTTGATGCCGCCCAGCTCACCTGCACGGTTGAGTGTTTTTATAGCTACTTCAAATACATTATCCATAGAGTACATCTCCAAATTAGAGTATCGCCCATCGGCTCCATCAAGAGCGACAGTTATTCCTTTACCGGCAGCACCAGGTCCTCGGCCCCCTTGGGGGATGTCTTCAGATCGGGCGCGTGGCGGGCCATTATCTCCTGGATCACCGAGGCCATCTTCACCTTCTCGCGGATGAGGTTGGCATGAAAATCTTCGCTCACCCAGGGTTTATAGATATCCGCCTCGGAAGTTCCCGGTTCGATCTTGAAGTATACCGGCGAGGCAACGCGGGCGATTTCAGGTGCCTCATAGAGCCGGTACATACCGCCGAATTCATCGACTATGATGATATAGACATCGAGAGGAATGTCGACGGCCTGCCGGATGCTGGAAAGGATCGGCAGGGAGACGTCGGCGATGGGATTCATGGAATTGACTCCCATGGATTCGACAACCTTGGCGCCGGCGGCACTGCAGTAGCCGCCGAAAACCGAAAATTTGAAAATGGTCTCCTGCGGCAGCAGCCCCTCCTGCCGCATTTTGTCAAGCAGGTAGAGCACCCCCTCGTCATAGACGAGAAAGCCACGGAAACCTGCTTCAATGTTTCGCATTATGTCAGCGATATGATATGAAATATTATCCGATCCGCGCAGGCGGAATCCCTGCATGGCGCCCTCGGGGTTGGACATTTCCTTCGACCCGGTATCCCAGGCCTTGCGATGCCCCACGGTCATGACCACCTCAATCTCTTCGTCCCTGGCCATCTGGGCGATGTCCTTGAGTTCGGCCATATCGCAGTAGCTCGATCCGCCCACGGTGGCAATGGCACGATGGACAACCACCTGGCGTTTTTTGGCTTCGGCGATCATTGCCTCCATGGTCGAAGCACGCTCGACCCCGGCAATTTCTATTCTCCAGTTGGCACCATCGGCAAAACCTTTCGGGGACGTTGTCAGATCATAGCCGTCCCGGCCTGGAATTCCTTGTTTTTCCATAAATTTACGAATAGTGCTCAGCATCTCAGACATAGTATTCTCCTTAAGCCGTCAGCAACAACGGCTGGCTGTTGAGTAAAATTGTATGATTACATATAATCCCCAGCTATGATCTCGTTGTCCGGGAGACAGATGTAATTTTTCTTAAGACTGAGGGGACTGATTTCTTTTCACGGGTTGTGTGAAAAAAATCTGTCTCCCCTATTGTTCAACTGCGCCGGATGGGGCCCGGAAATCATTCTCCCAGCAGTTTCTGCAGTTTTTCCAGTTCTCCGTCGACCATTTTGTAGGTATGCTGCTCCGCCGGAAAGGCCTTGGCTCTGGCATCGTCGGCGTACTGCTTGAAGGCCTCCACCGTTTTGGCACCGAGGCTTTCGTATTTTTTGACGAACTTCGGCGTAAAGGCCTGGAAAATACCGAGTACGTCGCTGCAGATCATCAACTGTCCATCGGCCTCGGCGCCGGCGCCGATGCTGTATACAGGTATTTGCAGAGTGTCGCGGATAATGCCGCAGACCTCCGGCGGAACCGCTTCAACCAGCAGGGCGAAGGCACCGGCGGCTTCGATTGCCCTGGCATCTTCAATCAACTCTTTGGCCGCGTCTGCTTTTCGACCCTGGGCCTTGAAGCCGCCCTGCTGCCCCGAGCTCTGCGGCGTCAAGCCGATGTGTCCCATCACCAGCATGCCGCCGTCGGCGATAGCCTGGATCTGCGGGCAGACGCGCTTGCCGCCCTCGAGCTTGATAGCATCGACGCCGGCTTCCTTGTGGAAGCGCCCGGCATTACGCACGGCCTCTTCAACACTGACCTGGTACGACAAAAAGGGCATGTCGCCGATGATAAAGGTATTGGCAGCACCGCGACGCACACCCTCGCAATGGTAAATGCACTGGTCCATGGTTACCGGCACCGTGCCGCTGTAGCCATAGATGCACATGCCCAGAGAGTCGCCTACCAGTATCATATCCATCCCGGCCTCTTCAGCAAAGGATGCCGTCCAGTAGTCGTAGGCGGTGATCCAGACAGCCGTTTTTCTCTCTGTTTTCATCTGGTCGAGTTGAATGCGCGACAATTTCTTTTTACTCATGTTTTTCTCCTCCTGTTGTTTGCTCTCCCAAAAAGCATATTTGCGTTCATTCCTGTTTTTCTCTGGCTCCCGTCTGCCTGGCCAGCCGCCGGCAGACCGGCAGCAGGGTCTCCTGGATTATTTGCAGACGCTCATCCGACATCCGCTGGGTCGGCCCAGAGACGCTCATGGCATACGACGGTCTGCCGGTATAGTCAATGATCGGCGCGGCAATGCAGCGCAGTCCGATACTCAGCTCCTCGTTGTCGATGGCATACCCCGAAGAGCGTATCCTGCCTATTTCATCAAGCAGAGACTCTGGCGTGGTTATGGTATTGGCGGTATAGGCTTCGAAGGTGGCCGTCTGCAGATACATGTCGAGTTCGACTTGCGGCAGGAAGGCCAGGATCGCCTTGCCCAAACCGGTGCAGTACGCCGGGGCCTGGGCGCCGAGTCCGAGATCCATGCGCAGTATTTCCGTGGAGTTGATCTTGTCGAGATGAACCACGGAACCCCGGTCCCAGTGTCCGAGGTTTACCGTTTCCTTGAAGGCCATGGCCACTTCCTGCATATAGGGGTGCGCATACCGGCGAATCTCGAAACGGTCGAGTTTCTGCATGCCAAGCTCCAGCGGCTTGAAAGAGAGGGTGAACTTGCCCTCCCCGGTCTTCTCAACATAGCCGAGATCCCGCAGAGTGCTGATAAAGCGATGACTTGCGGCCCTGTTGGTCTGCAGACAGGTGGCGACCTGAGAGGCCGTGATTTCGCCTTTTTCGGCTATCAGTTCGAGAATCCGCAGCCCTTTGGCCAGGGAGGAAACAAAATAATATTTTTCATTTTTCGAGGCCATAGTTCCTCCACTTGCCCTTCCAGGCAATTGCTTCCTCCACCCGGGAGTATTCCACCGCACGTCCGTAAAATATCACCCGCCCATTCCGGGTGTCACATAATGTGTGACGTGGTCTCTTTATATGTGACACAAAAAAGATAGGGTATTCTTCCATCTCTGTCAAGGAATTATTCGGCTCACGCTCCTGCTGGAATATTGCCGCAATCATTCGGGCTAAGGAGATACCTGGCCAAAGTCCTGTTTTGGGCGGTGTGCAATAATTGCTATAACCTCTTTTGCTCTCCTTGCAAGCGCCGGCACATTACCGCCCCACGGCCCGATCTCATCCTCAAATGAGACAGGCACCACCTCTTCATCCGTAGGAACATTCTATTTTTCAGGCAAGGACCATATAGCGGAGAGTAAATTTGGCAGGAAAACGGGAAAAATCGAAAGGCGCAGATATATGAGAACGGCACCAGATGATGGGGCAGACAAAAGAGAAGCTGTTGACTAATGAAACTCTAACAAGGGGGCCGGGTTGCTCATTTCACGGGTGTCTGCAGCCAGGACGGCGTAAGCCTTGCCCCCATGGACGGGTTTATGGCGTCCCGTGAAATGAGCAATCCGGTCCCTCAGGAGACCTAGCTGAGTTTCATTAGTGATCAGTAAAGAGAATGTGATTACGTATATTTCTCAGCTCTGCTCTTGCTGGCCGGGAGACAGAGGTAATTTTCCCTGGAAAGACTGAGGGGAGTGATTTTTTCTCATGTAAAAAAGAGAGTTTACTCAAAAACCGCGGCAGGCCGTCATTTATTGCGGCGCCAATGCGGATGGGTGATGCCCAATTTGCGTATCTTATAGTTCAAGGCCCGCGGACTTATGCCCAGTTTGGCGGCAGCGTTTTTCTGAACCCACAGGGATTCTTCGAGAACGCGGAGAATGAGATCTTTTTCCTGACCGGCAAGGGAAATATCATTGTCCTCAAGCTGCCGGTCCACCCGCTCTGCTGCGGCGGTATTGCCCCCAATGCCGATCTGCCGATCTTCGAGGCGGCTGCCGGGGAGTAGGAGGTTGTCGGCAGTAATTTTCTTTCCTTCGGCCAGGATCACGGCCCGCTCAATGGTATTGGCCAACTGGCGGATATTGCCTGGCCAGTCGTAGGCCTGGATCTGGGCCAGGGCATCGGCCTCGAAGCCGATGATATCCCTTCGAGTCGCCTGGCAATACTTCTTCAACAGAACATTTGCCAGAGGAACGATGCACAGTTTCCGTTCCCGCAGCGGCGGCAGGCGTACCGGCAGGACGTTTATGCGGTAAAAGAGATCTTCGCGGAAATGCCCCTGCTCAATCTGGCGGCCCAGGTTCTTGTTGGTAGCGGCGATCACCCGCACATCAACGGTTATGGTCCTGTTGCCGCCAACCCTCTCAAAAGCCTTTTCTTCAAGGACGCGCAGCAGCTTTGTCTGCAGGGCTACGCTCATCTCACCTATCTCGTCGAGAAAGATGGTGCCGCCGCTTGCCTGCTCGAAACGGCCGACCCGCTGCTTGTCAGCGCCGGTGAAGGCCCCCTTCTCATGACCAAACAGCTCAGACTCGAGAAGTGATTCCGGTATATTGGCACAGTTGATCTTGACAAACGGCTTCTTCTTGCGCGGCGAGTTGAAATGAACCGTACCGGAAAGAAAACTTTTGCCGGTTCCGGTCTCGCCGGTTATGAGGATGGTGGAATCGGTCTGCGCGAACTTCTGCAGGCTTTTCAGCACGTCCTTCATGCTCCTGCTCAGGGCGATAACTTCACGAAAATCATAGACCACGTCCTGCCGGCGTCTGTGATAGTCTATCTCGAACTTCTGTTCCTTGGCCTCGATGGCCTTGCGCATGGCCACATGCAGGCGGGTTTCCGAGAGCGGATGGACCAGAAAGTCCGTGGCGCCGCAATTCATGGCCTGAACGACGACATCGGCCCGCTCGGATGTGCTGGTTATGATGATCGGCGTGTAGGGGCTCTTTCTATGGGCATATTCGAGCAGCTCCATACCCGAGCCGTTGTGCGAGCCGACTTCGAGAAAGATCAGATCGTACTGCCTTTTATCCAGTTCAGCTTGAAATTCTTTGGCTTCCGTTTTAAAGACAAGATCCGACTGGCCGAACAGTACCGGATCGATATGCATGCCGCCGCTAGGCGGTTCGAACATTAAAATTGTGTACATAGGGTATTACAACAGGGTAAGATATGTTTCCAATATGTAATTGGCCTCTCCATTCTTTATAAGCAAATACGGACGCAAATGCAAACGACTTCGTGTGTATTCGTCTCTCACCGTCACTTTCGGCAAGCGGAGCACGGAAATGACGGGCGATGACCTCGACTGCCAACGCATGGCAACGGCTCTGCAGCAGGCCAAAAAATCGGCAGACCTCGGAGAGGTACCCGTGGGTGCCGTACTTTTTGCCGGCGACACCCTTCTGGCCCAGGCGGGCAACGCCCCCATCACCGCCACCGATCCCTCGGCCCATGCAGAAATAGTGGCACTGCGCCGGGCGGCCGCCCGCATGGGCAATTACAGGCTGCCCGGCACGACCCTCTATGTCACCCTGGAACCGTGCATCATGTGCGCCGGTGCTCTTCTCCACGCCCGGGTAAAGCGGGTGGTCTTCGGAGCAGCGGATCCGAAGACCGGTGCGCTGGTATCCCGTTACCGGCTGGGCCGGGATGGTCTGCTCAACCATCGCCTGGAAATTCGCGGCGGCGTGCTTGAGCAGGAGTGCGCCGAACTGCTGCGATCATTTTTCGCATCCAGACGGAAATAGGCATATTTTCCAGAATTGCGGCAGTTTTTTGGGCAGATCCATTTTTTTTTGATTGATAATTTTGACCGCACGGTTTACAAACAGGCTCACAATTTTATATTGCTTATCAGGGATGGAGAGGTGACCGAGTGGCTTAAGGTGCACGCCTGGAACGCGTGTGTACGAGAGTACCGTGAGTTCGAATCTCACCCTCTCCGCCAGCCAAGAATTCGCCAGCCAAGACTTCGGTTTGATAGCCGGGTCCTGGGCAACAAAGAATCACGAATCCCGCCAGGTCCGGAAGGAAGCAACGGTAGTGAACCTCTTTGTGTGCCACGGGGTAGCCCGGCTATCATTTTTCTTGCCGGACCCGCCCGCCATCGAGTATTTTCTTCTTCAACCGCACCGTCAAAAACACTGCAGGCGGCAACCGCCGGCAGATACTGCCTTGCGGGGATAGCTGGCTGCCTCGAACAGAGCTTTTCAACCCAGGTGATTCATGTCCTATCTGGTTCTCGCCCGAAAATACCGTCCCCAGACCTTTGCCGACGTCGTCGGCCAGGCGCCTATCGTCAAAACGCTGAGAAACAGTCTCCTGCGCCGGCGCATTGCCCATGCCATCCTTTTCTCAGGCGTCCGCGGCGTGGGCAAGACCACGCTGGCGCGCATCATGGCCAAGGCCATAAACTGCAGTGAACAGCGGGAAAACAGGCCCTGCAACGCCTGCCCGTCCTGTCAGCAGATCGCTCAGGGCAGATCGCTCGACCTGCATGAAATCGACGGTGCTTCCAACCGGGGTATTCAGGAAATCCGCGAACTCAAGGAAAAACTGCGCTTCATGCCGACATCGTCGAAGTACAAGATCATCATCATCGACGAGGTGCACATGCTCACCACCGAGGCCTTCAACGCTCTTTTAAAAACACTGGAGGAGCCTCCCGCCCACGTCTACTTCATGTTCGCCACCACCGAGCTGCACAAAATCCCCATTACCATCCTCTCCCGGTGTCAACGCTACGAACTTAAACGCGTTGCCGCCGCCGAGCTCAACGACCATTTCGCCAAGATCGCCGCCGCCGAAGAGGTGAAGATCGAGCCGGCGGCACTCTCCGTTATTGTCCGCGAGGCGGAAGGCTCTGTCCGCGACGGTTTGAG
The DNA here is from genome assembly GCA_041642275.1 of Desulfopila sp. GTDB lineage: Bacteria > Desulfobacterota > Desulfobulbia > Desulfobulbales > Desulfocapsaceae > Desulfopila_A. The sequence continues at coordinate 19,617 of JBEPWT010000022.1, forward strand.
CCTGCTCGACCAGATGTTCTCCTTCGGCGATGCTGAAATAACCCATGACGACGTTATTCAGGTACTCGGCCTTACCGACCGCAACCTCCTGATGACCATCACCGAAGCCCTTCTTGCTGGAAACCGCGCCGTGGCCCTTACATCACTTGAAGGCGCATTCGACTATGGAGTGGACATCAGACGCTTCAGCGCCGATCTGCTCGAGTGCTTCAGAACCCTGCTGCTGGTCAAGGTGGAAGGCTGCGGCGAACTGCTTGATTTGCCGCAGGAGGAGGTTGAGGCCTTTGGAGATCTCGCATCCGGCCATTCCTTCGAAACCATCCACAGCAAACTGGGCCTGCTGATGAGGGGGACCGAGGAGCTGCGTCATGCCGCTCAACCCCGCCTGACCCTGGAAACCGCCTTTTTACGAATAATCGAGGCGGGAAACATTGTCTCGGTCCATTCGCTGCTCGGCAAGGTAAACGAACTTCTCGCCGGAGTTCCGGAAACCGACGAGCAGGCCGGGCAATCTGCGACGGAAAAAAAAACCCCGCAGCACGAGCCTGAAAAGAAAAGCGCAGAGATAACGGCACCCCTGTCGCCCCCGCTTCCTGAAGAACCGCCGCCGCCGGACGAAAGCAGCCAGCCGGAGGCAGCAGAAACATATGGCGACTCCGGCGGCGATGGCGACAGCGATGGCGTCGTTCCACGCGCCGGGGCAGCTCCCCCGCGGCAGGAAAAGCCGGAACCCGGCATAATCCAGCACGCCCACACCCGTGACGTTCGCAAAGACTGGATACCCTTCACCGATTATGTCAAGGAACGCAAGGTCTGGATGGCCCAGGACCTGCAGCGCGCCGACACCGTCAAGGAAAAGGAGGGCGAGCTGCACCTTCACTACAGCGATGCCGTCGTCTGCACCCTGCTGAGAAACAAGGAAAACCGCAAGCTGTTGACCGAATTCGTCCTTGATTTTTTCCAAAAAGACCTCACAGTACGGTTTATAGTGCCTGAGACCGGCGCCAACGGCGAGGAGGACGACGATGCCGAAAGCCCCCACAGGCAGAGACAGCAGCTTGCCCGGGATCCGCTGGTGCAGATGGCGGTGGAAATATTCAACGGCCAGCTCGGCGACATCCGCGTAGGCCCACGAAGCAGATAACGGCAACACAGACATTTAATAGAGTAATTATGGACTTAAACAGCATAATGCAGCAGGCCCAGCAGATGCAGGCCAAAATGGCGGAGATTCAGAAACAGCTGGCCAACAAGACCATCACCGGCAGCGCCGGCGGCGGCATGGTCAACGTCACGGTCAACGGGCGCGGAGAAGTGCTCTCGATCGCCATCGAAGACGCTCTGGTCTCGACCGAGGAGAAAGAAATGCTCCAGGACCTCATCGTCGCCGCCACCAACGACGGCATAACCAAAGCCCAGGAACTCGGCAAAGAGGAAATGAAACAGCTCACCGGCGGACTGAACATACCCGGCCTCTCCAATATGTTCTGAGGTATTGCATCCCATGCAGATAGTGCCCCCCGCCCTTGAAAGACTCATCGAAAGCTTCGCCACCCTGCCCGGCATCGGCAAAAAAACGGCCAGCAGACTGGCCATGCACATGCTCAGACGGCCTCCCGGCGATGCCCGGGAACTGTCGATGGCCCTGGCCGAGCTCCACGGATCCATCAGGCTCTGCTCCAGCTGTTTCGTCTTCTCCGAACACGATCCATGCGTCATCTGCGGCGATGCCCGCAGGACCGCTGAGCTCATCTGCGTTGTCGAACAGCCAAGCGATCTCATCGCCATCGAAAAAACCGGCATATATCGCGGCCATTACCACATTCTACACGGTGTCCTCTCTCCCATCGACGGTATCGGCCCTGAGGAGATCAAGATACGCGAACTCTTGGCCAGGGCGGAAAACGGTGTGGTCAAAGAGGTGCTCATCGCCACCAGTTCCACCGTGCCCGGGGAGGCCACCGCCTCCTATCTCATCGACAGACTGCAGAAAAAGAGCATCAGCGTCACACGTCTGGCCTGCGGCATCCCCATGGGCATGGACATTAAATACGCCGACAGGCATACCCTGGCCAAGGCAATCGAAGGACGGCTTGCCGCCCTCTGAAACCGAGGCTGTTATTTTCGCTGCAGCCAATCATTTTCGCTTGACACGGATTGCAAATGCTGGTATTTGAAACAGGTTTACGCATCACGTCCCCATCGCCCTCGCAACCGGGGGACAGATCAGATACGCAGGCGCGTAGCTCAGTGGGAGAGCGCCACCTTGACGTGGTGGATGTCGGCGGTTCAATCCCGCCCGCGCCTACCAAGATAAAAGGCTGAAGGAATTGTTCTCTGATTCGGAGAACAACACTTTGGCCTTTGTTTTTATAGAGTGACCATGACAGAAATTACGGTATCAATCAAGGACGGAGAGAAGCTCAAGGTTCCGGCAAAGACCCTGCTCAAGGACGCCCTGGCCGAGCTGCTGTCCAATAAGCAGCGCAAACAGGTGGTCGGCGCCTTCATCGGCGAGGACACCGTCGACCTGCACGCTCCGCTGGACGAAGATACCGTCCTTGTACCGATCACCAAGGATTCGGAAAAAGGACTCGAAATCCTGCGTCACTCAACGGCCCATGTCATGGCAAAGGCTGTGCGGGATCTCTTCGGCAAAGATATCAAGATCGCCATAGGACCTTCCATCGAAAACGGTTTCTACTACGATTTTCTGCGCAGCGAACCCTTCAGTCCCGAAGACTTCGATGCCATTGAAAACCGGATGACGGAAATCATCCGCAGCAGAGCCGAATTCAAGCGGCGCCAGGTGCCGGCACAGGAGGCAAAGGACATCTTTGCCGCCGAGGACGAAAAATACAAGCTCGAGCTGCTCGAAGATCTCGCCGACGAGAATATTTCGCTCTACCAGCTCGACGATTTCGTCGATCTCTGCCGCGGCCCCCATCTGCCCGACACCACTCATATACAGGCTTTTAAACTGCTGCGGGTGGCCGGAGCCTACTGGCGCGGCGACGAGAAAAACGATGTTTTGCAGAGAATATACGGAACCGCTTTTTATGATAAAAAAGCGCTGAATAAACATCTCAATGCCCTGGAAGAAGCCAAGAAACGCGATCACCGGAAACTCGGCAAAGAGCTTGAACTCTTCACCATTCAGGATCAGATCGGCCCCGGCCTCATCCTCTGGCAACCCAAAGGCGCCCAGCTGCGCCGTCTCATTGAAGATTACTGGAAAGAGGAGCACTACCGGCACGGGTACGAACTCCTCTATACCCCTCATATCGCCAGGCAGGATCTGTGGAAGACCTCGGGCCACCTTGATTTTTATGGAGAGAACATGTACTCTTCCATGGCCATCGACGAGGTGCAGTACCAGCTCAAGCCGATGAACTGCCCCTTCCACATCGGCGTGTACAATTCGCGCAAACGCAGTTATCGTGAGTTTCCTCTGCGCTGGGCCGAGCTTGGAACCGTCTATCGATACGAACGGGCCGGCGCCCTGCACGGACTGCTGCGCGTGCGCGGTTTCACCCAGGACGATGCCCACATCTTCTGCCGGCCGGATCAACTGGAAGAGGAAATATTCAACATACTCGATCTCAATCTGCATATCCTCAAGACCTTCGGTTTCAGCGAGTATGACGTATATCTCTCCACCAGACCCGAGAAATTCGTCGGCAGCGATGACAACTGGGAGAAGGCCACCGAGGCACTGAAACAGGCCCTGGAGAAAATGGGGCTGACCTATCTGATAGATCCTGGCGAAGGTGTTTTCTACGGCCCGAAAATAGACATCAAGATCAAGGACCAGCTTGGCAGATCCTGGCAGTGCTCGACCATTCAGGTTGATTTCAACCTGCCGGACAGATTCGAAATGAGCTATGTCGGCAGCGACAACGCCGAACATCAGCCGATCATGATCCACCGGGCGCTGATGGGGTCTCTCGAACGTTTTATCGGCGTGTTGATAGAACACTATGCCGGGGTTTTTCCTCTGTGGTTCGCCCCCGTACAGGCGCGGCTGCTCAACATCACCGATGATCAGGCGGAATATGCCCACGACGTCTTTGACAAACTGCGGCACGCCGGTATCCGTATCGAAAAAGATTTGCGTAATGAGAAATTGAACTATAAGATACGGGAAGCGCAAGTTGCTAAAATCCCGTATATGCTCATAGTCGGCGACAAGGAAAAAAACGATGGCACGGTTACCGTACGCCTGCGGGACGGCAAGAATCTGCCGGCGATGGCGGTGGACGATTTCATCGATATGGTCAACAAGGAGTGTCTCGAGGTCCGCGGTATCTAGGACCGGCAGCCCATCCCCGCTGCCTGCAAGAAGACATATTTGATTAAGTTCGTAGAAGAGGAGGAATCGATATTAACAGACGAGGTAAACAAGCTCCAGTCCAGAGAGAAGAGAAAGCGGTCATCAACGAGAAGATCCGCCATGACAGAGTCAGACTTATAGGCTCGGAAGGCGACCAGCTGGGTATCTTCACATCAAAGGACGCTCTGGCAAAGGCTTACGAAGAAGGACTTGATCTAGTGGAGGTTTCGGCTAACGCCAGTCCCCCTGTTTGCCGAATCATGAACTACGACAAGTTCCGCTACGAACAAAAGAAAAAGCAGCAGGAAGCCAAGAAGAAACAGACGACGGTCGAAACCAAGGAAATCAAGTTTCGTCCCAAAACCGAGGAACACGATCTCAATTTCAAGATCAAGAATATCAAGAAATTCCTCGCACAGAAGAACAAGGTGAAAATCACCATGCGTTTCCGGGGCCGCGAGATTGTCTATTCACAGTCTCTGGGCATGGAAGCCATGCAGAAAATCGTCGAGGCCCTCGAAGACGAGGCGATCATTCTCCAGCCGCCGAAGATGGAGGGCAGGCAGATGGTCATGTTCGTCGGCCCGAAAGGCTGAAACTGGCATAAATCATGCTGCCGGCCGCAGGTCACCGGCAGCGTTGGAAGTATGTATAAAGGAGGGCAGTCATGCCAAAGATGAAAACCAACAGAGGCGCCGCCAAGCGCTTCAAAGCAACCGGAACCGGGAAGATAAAGCGCAGCAAAGCGTATACCTCTCATATTCTCACCAAGAAATCGACCAAGCGCAAGCGCAATCTCCGACAGTCGGACCTGGTGGATGAAAGCAACGTCAAGTCGATCAGGAAGATTCTTCCCTATCTTTAGAACCGGTCGTTTCGCGTCGGCCGCACCGACCGGAATTGACCATAAGGTACGGTACCCCTTAAGAAGCGTACCGGATCATCAGAGGAGTTATCTACATGTCACGTGTTACCAGGGGCTTTAAGGCCCGCAGAAGAAGAAACAGAGTTTTAAAGCTTGCCAAAGGCTACCGTGGAGGCCGCAGCAGACTCTATAGAACCGCCACCGAGGCGGTTGACCGCGCCCTCGCCTATGCCTACAGGGATAGACGCTCCAAAAAACGCGATTTCCGCCGCCTGTGGATAGCGCGCATCAACGCCGGTGCCCGAATGAACGGCATGAACTACAGCCAGTTTATCGGCGGCCTGAAAAAAGCCGGAATCGAACTCGATCGTAAGGTGCTCGCCAACATGGCCGTACTGGATCCCGCCGCTTTTTCCGAAGTGGTGAAGGTGGCTGCCAAGGCCAACGGCTGACAGTCCTGCCTTACATTTTTGTAATTGTTCATGCCGGTTATGATCGCGTATCGTAACCGGCATGCTTTTTCTTTGCCTCCCTTCTTTCTACTGGAATGTCATGGAGCACGAGTTATTACAGCTGAAAACCGAAGCTGAAGAGTCTCTGGCCACGCTCGACGATCCCCGCCAGCTCGAGGATTTTCGTATCAAATACCTTGGTCGAAAGGGATTGATGAGCAGTGTCATGCGCCAGCTCGGCGAGGTCGCCGCTGAAGATCGTCCCCGCCTGGGCCAGCTGGCCAACAGTATCAGGGCGGAAATCGAAGAACGCTACGCCCTGCGAAAAAAGCAACTCGAAGAGAAAGCCGACACCGCAAAACCCTCGTCGGTCGACCTTACGCTGCCCGGCAGACGCCCGGCTACCGGCAGACTGCATCCGGTCACCCAGATAATGAACGAGGTCTGCAGCGTCTTCGAGAAGATGGGTTTTGCCGTTGCCGAGGGGCCCGACGTCGAGACCGACCACTATAATTTCGAAGCTCTCAACATCCCCTCCCATCATCCTGCCCGGGATATGCACGATACCTTCTACATCAGCGACTCCATTCTGCTGCGCACCCACACCTCGCCTATGCAGGCGAGAATCATGGAAAACCAGCAGCCGCCGCTGCGGGTGATCGCGCCTGGCAAAGTCTACCGCTGCGACTCCGACATAACCCATACGCCGATGTTTCACCAGGTCGAAGGCTTTCTGGTTGACGAGGGGGTTTCCTTTGCCGATCTCAAGGGGGTACTCACCGTCTTCACCCAGAAAATCTTCGATGAGGATCTGGCGCTGCGCTTCCGGCCGAGCTTTTTCCCCTTCACAGAACCCAGCGCAGAGGTCGACATTGCCTGCGTCATCTGCAAGGGCGAGGGATGCCGGGTCTGTAAACGCACCGGTTGGCTGGAGATCTTAGGCTGCGGCATGATCGACCCGGAGGTTTTCACCATGGTGGGCTATGATCCGGAGAAATACAGCGGATTCGCCTTCGGACTCGGCGTCGAAAGGATCGCCATGCTCAAGTACGGCATCGACGATATTCGTCTCTATTACGAGAACGACCTCCGTTTTCTCTCGCAATTTTAAATCCTGCCTACAAACGGGACACCAAAACTATGAAGTTCACCTTGGACTGGCTGAAAAACTATGTAGACCTTGACGGTCAGAGCGCCGCCGGGCTGGCCGACAAACTGACGATGCTCGGTCTCGAAGTCGACGCGGTTACGCCGCTGTTTGCCCAACTCGAACCCATCAAGGTGGCCGAGATACTCGAGGCTTCCCCGCACCCCAACGCCGATACTCTCCAGCTCTGCCAGGTGGCAGTCGGTGACCTGCGCCTGGAAATCGTCTGTGGCGCCCCCAATGCCCGCAAGGGATTGAAAACGCCGGTGGCCCTCAGCGGCACCGAACTGCCGGGCGGCCTCAAAATCAAAAAATCCAAGGTACGCGGCATCGTCTCCAATGGCATGCTCTGCTCTGAAAAAGAGCTGGGACTCAGCGAGGAGGCGGAGGGCATCATGGAACTGCCTGCCGACACGCCGCACGGTGAACCGTTTCTCAGGGCCACCGGCTTGAAAGATACCGGTATTGAAGTGGATCTCACCCCCAACCGCGCCGACTGCGCCTCCGTTATCGGCATTGCCAGGGAAGTTGCCGGCTTTCTCAAAAAGCCGTTGAAGCTGCCGGTGGAGAATGCAGAAATCACGGCGGTGAGCAAAAAGTTCTCGGTGGAGATCGAATCTCCCGATCTCTGCCCCCGTTATGCCGGGCGGCTTATCACCGACGTCACTATCGGCCCTTCTCCCTGGTGGCTGCGCCGGCGTCTGTTGTCCATCGGCCTGAGGCCCATCAACAATGTCGTCGACGTTACCAACTATGTGATGATGGAGTACGGTCAACCCTTGCACGCCTTCGACTTCGATACCCTGGCTGAAGCCAAGATTATCGTCCGGAGACCACGCAGTACTGAAAAGACCTTCATCACCCTTGACGAAAAAGAACGCAATCTCGATCCTGATATGCTGCTCATCTGCGACGGACGACGGCCGGTGGCCGTGGCCGGCGTCATGGGCGGCATGAACTCAGAGGTCACCGAGAACACGACTTCGGTTCTCCTGGAAGCCGCCTGCTTTAACGATGTTTCCATCCGGCGCACGGCACGAATGCTCAACATCAGCACCGACGCCTCCTACCGTTTCGAGCGCGGCGTCGATCCGGAAAACACCCTCAATGCCATGAATCGCGCCGTCCAGCTGCTCTGTGAGATAGCCGGCGGACGCTGTCCCGAAGGCGAAGGCATAGACGCCTTCCCGGGCCGCAGACCACCGCAGCCCATCGATTTGCGGGTCGCCCGTTGCAACGCTCTCAACGGCACCGATCTCAACAGTGAGGAGATGCATGACCTGCTGGGATCCATCGGCATCGGCTCCACGCCCACCGACAGGGATACCCTGAGAGTGACACCGCCTTCGTTCCGGGTGGACATCGAGCGGGAGGCCGACCTGATAGAAGAAGTGGCCCGCCTCTACGGCTATGACCGCATCCCCGTCTCTCTTCCTTCGGTTGCCATCAGCTATCCCGAGCAGGACAGGAGCCGCAGCCTCAGACTGCAAACCGAAAAAATATTTGCCGCCATCGGCTTCTCCGAGGCCATCAACTACAGTTTTACCAGTACGGGGCATCACGATATGATGCAGCTCGATGCATCCGATCCCAGGCGCCTTCAGGTCGAACTGCTCAATCCGCTGAACGAGGACCAGTCGGTCATGCGCACCATGCTGCTGCCCGGTCTTCTCGAAAACGTCAGGCGCAATATCCGCTTCCAGAGCACCTCGGTCAAACTCTTTGAAATCGGCAAAATCTTTATCCCCACCGTCGAGGAGCAGCAGCCGGTGGAAACCATGCGCCTGTCAGCAGTTCTCAGCGGCAATGTCCACGGAAGCCACCATCCGCTGTATTTTAAACACAGAGCTGTTGATCTGTTCGACGCCAAGGGTGCCCTCGAATACCTTCTCGAAGCATTGCGCCTTGCCGCCGACGACGGCTCCGCGGCCATTAACTTTGAGATTCCCTCGGAAAAGGAACCATTTGTCGATGGCAGCCAATGTTTATCCGTTGTCGCCGGTAAAAAAAGTATAGGATATCTTGGCAAACTCTGCTCCGATGTGGTAAAAAGCTTCGGCATCAAGCAGGAGGTGTTCTTTTTCGATCTCGATTTCGACGAGCTCTGCGCCTTGCCTGCGGCACCAAAAACCTTTGCCTCTCTGCCTGTTTACCCTGCCGTCAAGCGCGATATCGCCCTGGTGGTAGCCGATGAAGTCTCTGCCGGCGAACTGCTGCGCAGCGTGCGGGAGAGCAAGGAGAAACTCATAGAACACAGCGAAATTTTTGACATATTCAAGGGCGAAAAGCTGCCGGAAGGCTATAAGAGCGTCGCTCTGACCATAACCTACCGGTCGCCCGGCAAGACACTAACAGAAAAAAATGTGGAAAAAGCCCACGCAAAGATCGTGAAAATGCTCACGGACAACTACGGCGGCCAATTCCGCGAGGCCTAAGAAACAGAATGGAAAAAAACAATCTTACCAGAAAAGAACTGGCCGAGGCAGTGGCCGAACGTCTCGGCTATCCGCGCTCTACATGCGCCGATATCGTCGACACTTTCTTCGGCACCATGAAAAGCTCGCTTACCAATGGCGAACCCATCAAGATCGTTCATTTCGGCACTTTCAGCCTGCGTGACAAGAACCCCCGCAACGGCAGAAATCCGCGCACGGGCGAATCCATCTTGATTAAAAAACGCAAGATGGTAAGCTTTAAACCAAG
>JBEPWT010000023.1:0-28152 GCA_041642275.1 Desulfopila sp.
AACCAGAGCCGTGAACCTGAATTTTCGAAGGGTGAAACGAGACTTCCCGGAAAAGAAAAAGGCGGGATCGCAACAACGATCCCGCCTTTTCGGGGTTTAGATTTCCACTCCTACGAAATCAGATTTTCTCAACCCGGACGCTGCAGACCTTCGTCTCGGGTATTTTGGCGACGGGGTCCAAAGCCGAACTGGTGAGCATGTTGGTCGGACTTTCGGCAAAGTGAAAGGTCATCGACACCACGCCCGGCGGGCAGATTCTGGTGAATTTGGTCTTCACCTGCATCTTGCCGCGCCGTGAGCTGATCTGCACCATTTCGCTGTCTGTCAGGCCAAGCTTTGCCGCATCAGCAGGATTGATCTTCAAAAACTCCTCGCTGTCCAGCTGCTCGAGGCCTTCGACCCGCCGGGTCATGCTGCCGGTATGATAGTGAAAAAGACTGCGGTCGGTGGTCAGCAGCAGCGGATACTCATCATCCACCAGTTCCGCCGAAGCCCTGAAAGAAAGGGGCACCAGTTTGGCCTTGCCGCTGGCAGTGGCGAATTTTTCCGTGTGCAGGGTGGGAGTGCCCGGATGATCGGTTGTCGGGCATGGCCACTGCAGCCCGCCCCTCTCCAGTCGTTCATAGGTGATTCCGCCGTAGCTGGGGGTAAGAGAGGCTATTTCTTCCATTATCTCCTGAGCAGAGGAATAGGCAAAACCCTCCGCTCCCATTGTGTCGGCGATGGCACTGACTATCTGCCAGTCGGGCTTGCTTTCGCCCACCGGGGCAATTGCCTGACGGATCCGCTGGACCCGGCGCTCGGTATTGGTAAAGGTGCCGTCTTTTTCGGCAAAGCTGGCGGCGGGAAGCACCACATCGGCCAGTTTGGCGCTCTCGGTGAGAAAAATATCCTGGACGACAAGGAAATCCACCTTCTCCATGGCCTCGATGGCATGGCTGGCATTGGCCTCGCTGATGACCGGATTTTCACCCACGAGATAGAGGGATTTGATCTTGCCTGTCAGCATTTCGTCGAAGACTTCCGTATGGGTCAACCCAGGTGTGGCGCTGAGCTTCGCCCCCCAGGCTGATTCGAACTTCTCCTGATTCTCCGGCTCGTCAACCTTCTGATAGGCGGGATACACATTGGGAAGAGCGCCCATGTCGCAGGAACCCTGGACATTGTTTTGCCCTCTCAAGGGGTTGACACCGGTGGAGGGCTTGCCGATATTGCCGGTGACCAGGGCGAGATTGCTGATGGCCCAGACGTTGTCGGTGCCGTGACTGTGCTGAGTGATTCCCATGCAGTAGAGAATGCTCGACGGCCCGTTGGTGGCGTAGAGGCGGGCGGCTTCGGCTATTTTCTCCCGGGGAACGGTGGTGATCTTCTCGATACTCTCCAGGTCGAACTCCTTGAGCGATTCGAGAAACTCCTCATAATTTTCACAATGTTGCCGGACAAAATCCATGTCGGCCAACCCCTCGTCGACGATAACCCTGATCATGCCCATGAGCAGGGGGACATCGGTGCCGGGCCGCTGCTGAATATGAATGGCGGCATGACGGCAAAGATCTATCTCCTTGGGATTGGCAACGATCAGTTTGGCGCCGTTTCGGGCTGCCGCCTTCACCTGGATGGCGAGAACCGGATGCGCCTGCGTCGTGTTCGTGCCGATCGCCAGAATGGTTGAAGCGCCTTTGATCTCATCGATGGAGTTGGTCATTGCGCCGCTTCCCAGAGAGGTGGCCAGACCGGCCACGGTGGGAGAGTGTCAGAGGCGGGCGCAGTGATCGATGTTGTTGGTCCCCATCACCGCCCTGGTAAACTTCTGAATGAGATAGTTGTCTTCGTTGGTAATACGCGCCGAGGCCAGGGCTGCAAAATGCTCGCCTTTGGACTGCGAGAATTTTTCGGCAATCTTTTCCAGGGCCTCATCCCAGCCGGCCTCGACCAGTTCGCCGTCTTTTCTGATCAAGGGCGTCTTCAGCCGCTCCGGATGATTGATGAAGCGGTAGCCGAAGCGTCCTTTAACGCAGAGGCTACCCTTATTGACCGGATTGTCCCTGTTGCCCTGCACGCCGACGATCTTCTGGCCGCGCACGCCCAGTTTAACGCCGCAGCCGACGCCGCAATAGGTGCAGATGGATGTGACCTCCCGGGCAGGCTCCAGTATGCCTTTGGGAGCAATGGCGCCCACGGGACAGCGGACCATGCATTCGCCGCAGGATTCGCAGCGGGATTCGGCAATGGGCTTGTCGCCCATGGTTGCAATTTTGCTGTTGACGCCGCGCTGGGCATAGTCAATGGCGTTGATATTCTGCAATTCATCGCAGGTGCGCACACAGATGCCGCACATGATGCACTTGCTGTGATCGATGTTGAAGAAAGGATTGGAGGTATCCATGGGGATGGAGCGCAGCGATCTCCGGTAACGCTTCATGTCGTCCGGGTTTATGCCGACATAATGGGCGACCCTCTGTAGCTCGCAATTGTTATCCGCCTCGCAGGTGAGACAGGTCATGGGGTGATAGGCAAGAAGAAGCTCTACGTTGTTCTTTCTGACCTGTTGCACTTCGGGATCCTCGGTGTCGATAACCATGCCGTCCTTGACCGGAAGCTTGCAGGAAATTGCGATCTTCCAGTCATCCATCTTGACGACGCAGACACGGCATAATCCGGCGGGCTGCAGGTCGGGATGATTACAGAGATTGGGAATGTAGAGGCCGTTTTCCTGCGCTGCCTGCAGGACGGTGGTTCCTTCTTCGGCGGCGATCTGCAATCCATCGATTGTGATGGTGACTGTACTCATTAAGACACCTCCGTCTTTTCTTTTTGCGTTACAGGTATCTTGGGAGATACGCATTCAACAGCACTGAATTTCTTGGGACATTTCTCCATACAGACCCCGCATTGTATGCACAGCGACTGATCGATAACATGAACCTGCTTCTTTTCTCCGGATATGGCATCCACCGGGCAGGCCTTGGCGCACAATGTGCAGCCTTTGCATTTTTCCTCATCAATCCTGTAGGATATCAATTCCTTGCATACCCCGGCCGGGCAGCGCTTTTCAAAGATGTGGGCTTCATACTCGGATTTGAAATAGCGCAGGGTGGTTAAGATCGGGTTGGCGGCTGTCTGGCCGAGACCACAGACCGAACCGCCGTGAACCGAATTGCTCAATTCCGTCAGCAGTTCGATGTCCTCCTCTTTTCCCTTGCCTTTGCAGATATCCTTTAATATCTCGAGCAGCTGTTTAGTTCCCAGGCGGCAGGGCACACACTGGCCGCAGGATTCCTCTTCGGTGAACTGGAGGAAGTACTTGGCGACATCGACCATGCATGTTCTCTGATCCATTACCACCATACCGCCGGACCCCATGATAGAACCGACCTTATCCAGTGAATCGAAGTCGATTTCGGTATCGAGAAGGGATGTGGGGAGGCAGCCGCCCGAAGGTCCTCCGGTCTGCACGGCCTTGAATTCGCCTCCCTTGGGAATGCCGCCGCCTATATCATAGATGATCTCCCGCAGTTTTATGCCCATGGGGACTTCTATCAGGCCCGAATTGACGATATTGCCGGTGAGAGCGAATACGGCGGTGCCGGAGCTGTTCTCCGTGCCGATTGATTTGAACCATTTCGCCCCTTTTCTGATAATATCAGGAACGTAGGCAAATGTTTTAACATTATTGAGAAGCGTTGGTTTATCGTAGAGTCCCACCTCGGTGGTCCGCGGACGCGGGGCCACTCTCGGCATTCCGCGTTTTCCTTCAATGGATAAGGTCAATGCCGTTGATTCGCCGCAGACGAAAGCTCCCGCACCCTGGAACACATCTATATCAAAGTTGAATCCGGTGCCCATGATGTTCTTGCCCAGAACACCATACTCTTTTGCCTGATCAATGGCCTTCAAGAGTCTTTTGACCGCCAGGGGATACTCGGCCCGGACATACACTACCCCAAACTCGGCGCCGATGCAGTAGGCGGCAATGGTCATGCCTTCAATCACCGACTGCGGGTTTGCCTCCAGCACTGAACGATCCATGAAGGCGCCGGGGTCTCCCTCATCGCCATTGCAGACGACATACTTTGGCGTGGCTTTGGCCTTCAACCCGGCCTCCCATTTTCGACCAGCAGGGAAACCGCCGCCTCCTCTTCCCCGAAGACCGGATTCCTTGACTATGTCGATAACCTCTTCCGGTGTATAATTCTCGAAGATGTCGGCCAGGGCCTTGTATCCCTCGACTGAAAAATATTCCCGGATATCCTCGGGGTCGATGGTGCCGCAGCCGCCCAGAACGATTCGGGTCTGGCGGTTATAAAAAGGGACATCATGCTCGGTTATGGCCTTTTCCTTGTCATCACCTTCATAGAGCAATCGTTCAACGACGGTGTTTTCATCGAAGGTTGCCGTGATTATTTCGGCCACGTCCTTGACTTTTACCTTGGTGTAGAAGGTGCCTTGAGGATCAACCCGCACCAGAGGACCCATCTGGCAAAAGCCGTGGCAGCCGCTGGTTGCCGCTCCCGCTTCGCTCTCCTGGCCTTCAAAAAGCAGGTTGACGTCCACGTTTATTCCCCTTTCGCTGATCAGCCGTTTGAACTCTTCATAGACCTGCATGGAGCCGCCGGCGATACAGCCTGTTCCTGCGCAAACGAGAAAGCGAATTTTTTGCCTGGCAAAAGCAGCCTGGCATTCTTCCGTTACTTTCGCAACATCGGCTGGTGAATGTATTTTTTGCATATCAAGTCAACCTCGCTATTCCTTTGAGTTGGCAAGAATCTTGTCAATCTTGCCGGTTTCAACCTGTCCGTGTACCTCGTCGTTAAAAACAACAACCGGGGCCAGGGCGCAAGAGCCCACGCAGGCTACAGTTTCCAGAGTATGCTCATAGTCTTCGGAAGTCGTCCCGCAGGGTATGCCAAGTTCCCGCTCCAAAGCATCGCGAAGCCTGGCGGCGCCTTTCACGTGGCAGGCCGTACCTGAACAGACTTTCGTCTGATTTTTTCCTCGTCTGGCGAAATAAAACTGCGCATAAAAGGTTGCCACACCATACACTCGACTCTCAGCTACACCGGTAACCCTGGCGATCTCAAGCATCGCCTCCTCCGGTAGATAGCCCAATTCCTTCTGGACTTTTTGGAGAATCGGTATCAGCGAATCTTTTTTTCCTCGGTATGGTTCAAGAATGGCATTCAAACGTTCTTCCATGCTGTTTTCCTCCTGGCCATGATTTGTGTTCCCACCTATTGTGTGCTAGGATACGCTGCATTCCAGGGCGTTCCTGACACGTTGCTCCGCCCGGGCGAACGGCATTTATAAAACCCGTGGTTTTTTAATAACAATCCTGTCAAAGGTACTCTATTTGCGAACGACTTTCAAGGAGTAACACTTCTGGGAATAATCAGCATAAATGATGAAAATTGCCACTCTTGACGGGCATGCCTGTGGTGTATTGTATTCTCTTGCTGAAAGCAGCGAAAAAACTGAAATCTCATTTTATCCCGGTCGCCATCGGCATCTTGCCCCTTGTGCTGAGGGTTCTGTTTTTACGAATCCATCGATTATTACAGACGGCGCTATGGGCTTTGAGGTCGGCTTGTGGGAATTTGGTTGATTTCATCCTCGCTGTTGCATAAGCTGAGAAAGTGTAAGGATGCAGCGAAACAACCGGTCGGACTAATTTGTTACTCGGTGGATTGCTGGTTAAAAAAGCTCTGCATCTGCATTTGGTTGTTTGAAGGCCGGATCAATAAATGGCCACAACTGGAGAGAGACGATGCCGGAGACCACGAAGAGTATTGGGGAGAGGATCAAGTCACTGCGGGAGGAAAAGGGGATGACGCTGCAGGAGGTCTCACGACACACCGGCATACCGGAACAGACCCTTGTCGATGTTGAGGAGCACAAACTGTCGCCGCCGCTGGGCAACATCGTCAGCCTGGCTCGGGTTTTAGAGGTGCCGGTGGGGGACTTTTTTGGCGACAGCGGCGATTCGCCCTTCTCCATCGTCAGAAGCGAGGACCGGCAGGGCGTTTCCCGTTTCAGCGCCGAATACAGTAAATCCTGCGGCTACAGTTATCAGGGCCTTGGGCAACACAAGCGGAACAGGCAGATGGAGCCCTTTCTCATTACACTCAATCCCGCCGAAAACAAAGACGTTGAGCCGAATCAGCATATTGGCGAGGAATTCATCTTCGTTCTTGAAGGACGGGTGGAGGTCAATCTTCTCGACCATCGCGACGTGCTCAACCCCGGCGACTCCATTTACTACGATTCCAATGTACCCCACATCATCTCCTGCCACGGCGTCGCTCCGGCACGGATACTGGCGGTCATCTATGCCAAGGAAGAGATGATAATTCTCTAAGGTGCTGACCCGCAGGAGCCCAGGAGCCCGGAACCTTGCCGTCGCGGCCGGGCAAAGCTAAATAAAGGAGAAGCATGCTACTTCTTATCATCGGCCTGCATTTCGTTCTCGGAAGTATCTGGCTGATCAACAAAGATTACATCTTTTTCGGCGTGCTCAGTTTTGCCGTCGGTATGGCCGCCACCCATTACGGCTGGAAACAGTTTTCGGCGAAAAAACGCCCGAAGGGCGAAAAGACCGACGGGAGCAGCTGAGAGGTGGATGCCTGCTGCTGTCAGTGAACGGTTTTTGCCAGCGATCAGGCCCTTTCCGGCCAGATCTGTTCGGAGAGCTCGGAGAGCTTGTACTTCTGGATCTTGCCGCTGGCGGTCATCGGGTAGTTGTCGATGAAATGGACGTATTTGGGAATCTTGTAGCGGGCGATCTTGCCGCGGCAGAAATCCTTGACATCGCTTTCGTCGATGGTCGCTCCCTCTCTGCGGATGATGAAGGCTCCGACCTCCTCCCCGTATTTTTCGCTGGGCACCGCCGCCACCTGCACATCCCTGATCTCCTCCATGCGGTAGAGAAACTCCTCAATTTCCCGGGGATAGATGTTTTCCCCGCCGCGGATGATCATGTCCTTGTAGCGGCCGGTGATGGAGAGGTTGCCGTTTTCGTCCATGATGCCGAGATCGCCTGAATGCAGCCAGCCGTCTTCGCTGATGGTATCCCTGGTGGCTTCGGGGTTGTTGTAGTAGCCTTTCATGACATTGTAGCCGCGGCAGCAGACCTCTCCCTGACTGCCGGCCGGCAGCCTCCGGCCCGTTTCCGGATCGATCACCTTGACTTCGATATGCGGCAGGGCCCGGCCGACGGTCTCCACCCGCAGCCTGAAATCATCGCCTGTGCGGGTGTAGGTAATCACCGGCGAAGCCTCGGTGAGACCGTAACAGATGGTGATATCCTTCATATTCATCCTGTCGATGACCTGCTCCATGACGTGCACCGGACAGTTGGAGCCGGCCATGATGCCGGTGCGCAGCGTCGAAAAATCGAACTTGGAGAACATGGGATGATCGAGGATGGCTATGAACATGGTGGGGACGCCGTAGAGGGCGGTGCATTTTTCCTGCTCCACCGAGGCCATGATCAGCAGGGGGTCGAAGCTTTCGAGGATGACCATGCAGGTGCCGTGGTTGACCGCCGCCAGCACGCCCAGAACGCAGCCGAAACAGTGAAACAGGGGTACCGGCAGGCAGACGCGGTCCTGCTCGCTGAACTGCTGATTTTCGCCGATGAAAAAGCCGTTGTTGCCGATATTGTAGTGGCTGAGCATGACTCCCTTGGGAAAGCCGGTCGTTCCCGAGGTGTACTGCATGTTGACCACCTCGCCAGGGGCGAGGGAGCGCTGTCTGGCGATGTACTCTTCATCGCTTGTCATCACCGCCAGGGCGTTGATTTCGGGAATGGAATACATTCCCCGGTGCTTTTCCTGGCCGAGGAAGCAGACCCGCTTGAGATGCGGGAAGGCGGGCGAGGCCAGCCGTCCCCGCTCGACGCTCTTCAGCTCGGGGATGAGGTCGTAGATTGTATTGACGTAGTCGGTATCCTGGTAGCCGTCGATGAGAAAAAGGTTTTCGCTCTCGGACTGTTTGAGAAGGTATTCCAGTTCGGCGCTTTTATAGTTGGTGTTGACGGTGAGCAGCACGGCGCCGATCTTGGCCGTTGCAAACTGCAGGGTCACCCAGTAGGGGATGTTGGTCGCCCAGACCGCCACCTTTTCCCCTTTTTGCACGCCCAGGGCCATCAACCCCTTGGCCAGTTCATCCACCGTCCGGGAAAACTGGCGGTAGGTCAGGCGAAAATCACGATCGACATAGACGATGGCATCGTTGTCCGGGAACCTTTCCACGGTCCGGTCGAGGATTTGTCCAAGGGTCAGTTCCTTGAGGGGGCTTGGTGTCTCCATGGGTTCTCCCGCTGATTATTCTGGAATATAGATGACCGCATAAATCTGGGCCCTGTCGGCGCCATTGCAGCTGACATAGTGGGGGACCACGGAGTTGTAATAGACGCTGTCGCCCTCCTCGAGCAGATAGCTCTCTTTGCCGTAGATGATCTCGATGCTGCCCTTGACGACGCAGATCCACTCCTCGCCCTCATGGGAAGACAGGGTTTTGGTGCTGGCCGATTCGGGAAGAATCTCGATGAAGAACGGCTCCATATGACGGTCGTTTTTGCCCATGCCCAGAGAAAAGAAGTTGAGAGCCGCCGGTTTGTTTTTCTCCGCCAACACGCTGAATTTGTTTTTTCTCTCGGCTTTGCGGACGATATAGGGATCCGTGGACTGCTGGTCGTCGAGAAAGGTGCCGAGTCTCACCCCCAGGGTGCGGGCTATCTTGATCAGCGGCCCGAGGGGAGGGTAGACGTTTTCGGCGAGCATGGTTTTGAGAAAATCCCTTTCAAGGCCGGTGGCCCTGGCCAGTTCGTCGAGGCCGACATCTCGCTTTTCCATAAAATATTCAATACGTTTACTGACTTTTGTCGTGCTCATCGCATCTTCCTTCCAGTGGTGGTGTAGGTGTACAGTACGGATCCGTTGTCATGCAAAAAAAAAGCGGTGCCTCCTCGTTGCTCCATCCCGCCCGTCAGAGGGAAACTCCCCAGCCGAAGGGATCCTCCGCTCTGCCGTACTGGATGTCCACGAGTTCCTTGAAAAGTCTGGCGGCAAAAGGGCCGACCTTGCCGTCGTCGACAACCATCTCCCTGCCGCTGTATTTGATTTTGCCAACCGGCGAGATGACGGCGGCCGTACCGGAACCGAAGACTTCCTTGAGTTCGCCCTGTTCGTGGGCCTCGACGATTTCGTCGATGCTGATGCGCCGCTGGCTCACCGTCCTGCCCCAGGATTCGGCAAGAGTGATGACGGAGTCCCTGGTTATGCCTGAGAGGATGCTGCCGTTGAGGGCGGGGGTGACGATCTCGTCGCCGATTATGAAGAATATGTTCATCGAGCCGACTTCCTCGACGTATTTGCGCTCCACCCCGTCGAGCCACATAACCTGGGTGTAGCCGTCCTTGTTGGCAAGTTCGGTGGCGTAGAGGCTAGCCGCATAGTTGCCGGCGGTCTTGGCTTCGCCGACGCCGCCGCGTACCGCCCGCACGTATTCGGTGGTGACCCAGATCTTCACGGGATCGAAGCCTTCGGGATAATAGGCGCCCACCGGCGAGAGAATAATGAAGAACCTGTAGGTGTGAGAGGAGCGCAGACCGATGTAGGGATCGGTGGCGATTATGGTCGGCCGGATATAGAGTGAGGTGCCCGGAGCGCTGGGTACCCATTTCTCTTCGATTTTCACAAGCCGGGTGAGTGCTTCGATGACGGAATCTTCGTCGATTGCCGGTATGCACAGTCTGCGGGCCGAGCGGTTGAAGCGCTCGAAATTGTCCCGCGGTCTGAAGAGCCGGATGTCTCCGGAGTCGGTCCTGTAGGCCTTGAGTCCTTCGAATATGGCCTGGCCGTAGTGAAGCACCATGGTCGAGGGATCCATCTGCAGGGGGCCGTAGGGTTCTATGCGGGGATTATGCCAGCCTTTTTCCGGGCTGTAGTCCATATTGAACATATAATCGCTGAAGTAGGTTCCGAACCCCAGGGCGGAGTCCTGCGGATGTACTTTCAATGTGGCTGCTTTTTCAAATGAAATTTCCATTGCATCCTCTTGTGATTAGAGTCTGAGTGCTGAACGCGGAAACAAAAACCGCCCCTGTGACGGCGCCGCATGGACGGCGACGGCTGATGTCCAAGGCTGGCAAGGATACCCAGTGAAGCGGTCTGCTGGCAATATAAAAATCCAGATTTACTTTGACAGCCACAGCGGCTTTTGTCATAATCGCCTGCTGACGGTATGGTTTGCGGCCGCTTTGTTACGTGAACGTGAAGGTCTATCCCTCCCGGTAACATTCACTGCGAGACGCCAACTCGATACGCCGCCTCGGGCCTGTTCCAACGGTTGCGGCGCGAGTGGCGGCCAATAGGCGCCCGGTTTTCAAAAATTCGATTCTAATAAGCCATGTCGGCGCGCAAAAATCAACAATTTATCCGTGATAACGGGAGGATGTTGTTTGCTGCAGTAAACTTGTGTTTGGTTTGAGCAAAAGCCGCTGTTTTTCGGCGGAAAAATACGCAGGACTGCCGTCTGCCGCTCCGGCGCCGGTCCGCTAATGTCCAGAGGAGCAACGGGTAGAGTTTCTGGAATCATGAGAAAAGATATAATCGAGATTCGCTGGCACGGCCGGGGAGGGCAGGGCGCCATAACGGCTGCGAAGATAGTCGCCAATGCGGCCTTTGTCTCCGGCTACAAAGGCGTGGTCATGGCGCCTACTTTCGGCACCGAAAGAAGGGGGGCGCCGGTATTTACATCGCTGAAGATATCGCCTGAAAAGATATACGACCTCTCCCCCATAACCACGCCAGATATGGTCGTGGTGCTGGACCATACCCTGCTGGAAGAGGTCGACGTCGCCGACGGCCTGAAGGATGGCGGCCTTGTCGTTCTCAATGCGCCGAAGCCTGCCGGAGAGTATCGCTTCGGGGGGGCGAGGGTCGGCGTTGCCGATGTCACCGCCCATGCCGTTGCCGCCGGATTGCCTCCGGGCATCGTCAATTCAGGAATCATCGGCGCCTTTTCCAGGGCCAGCGGCCTGGTTGACATCGATATTCTGATCCCGGCAATAAAAAAGGAATTTATCGGCAAGCGGCCTGAAGAAAATGCCATGGCGGCAAAAAGAGCCTACGAGAATACAGCATTTGGAGAATGAGCAGATGGCCCACAGAGATTTTTGCAAGATGATATCGAGAAGTAAACCGGGACCGGGCGATGGCGGCAAGACGGGTTCGTGGCGTGTTCTCCGCCCCATCCTCCATGCGGAGAAATGCATACCGGTAAAGGCCGGTAAAAAGGCATGTTTCAACTGCTGGCTCTATTGCCCCGACTGCGTGGTTACCAAAACGATACCGCCGACCATAGACCTGGAATACTGCAAGGGATGCGGCATCTGTGCCGAAGAATGCCCCGCCGACGCCATTGACATGGTGGCCGAAGATAGTTTCAGCGTCAAGGAGAAATAGGACCATGCATATCATTGAATCTGGAAATGTGGCAGCGGCCACCGGCGTCAAACTCGCACGGGCGCAGGTGATAGCCGCCTATCCGATCACGCCGCAGACGCCGCTGACGGAAAAGCTCTCGGAATTCGTCGAGTCGCAGGAACTGGACGCCCAGTATATACCGGTGGAGAGCGAACACAGCGCCATGGCGGTGTGCATCGCCGCCTCGAGCGCCGGGGCGCGGGCCTTCACGGCCACCAGCGCCAACGGCCTGCTCTATATGAACGAGCAGCTGCACTGGGCGGTGGGGGCGCGGCTGCCGGTGGTCATGTGCGTTGCCAACCGCGGCATAGGCGCCCCCTGGACGGTATGGAACGACCAGCAGGACTCCATGTCGCAGCGCGACGTCGGCTGGATCCAGCTCTATGCCAACGATCACCAGCAGATCATCGATTCCGTCATCAAGGCCTTCCGTCTCGCCCAGAGCGTCAGCATTCCGGTCATGGTCTGCTACGACGGCTATCTGCTCTCGCACACCTATATGCCCTTTGAACGCCCCGGACAGGAACAGGTGGACGCCTTTCTGCCTTCGTTCACACCGAAGCATTTTCTCAATCCCGACGAGCCCGGCAATTTCAACACGGTGACGCTGCCCGATATCAGACCGGGTGTCGACGGCACCATGGAGCCCGGGTACATCGAGATCCGTCACAACCTGCACCAGGACCTGCGCGGTGCACTCGAGGTTTACGCCGATATCGATGCCGAGTATGAAAAAGAATGCGGTCGCGGCGGCACCCCCTTCGTCGAGCAGTACCGCTGCGACGATGCAGAGTGCGTCGCCGTGGCCGTCGGCTCCCTCTCCTACCAGCTGCGCGATGTTATCGATATCCTCCGCCTGGAAGGGCTCAGGGTCGGAGTTATGAGCGTGCAGATGTACCGGCCCTTTCCCGATGGTGCCATCGTCGAGGCCCTTGCCGGCAGGAAAAGCGTCATCGTTTTCGAGAAGGCCCTGAGCTACGGCAATCAGGGCCCGCTCTACGCCGATATCAAGGCAGCCCTTTATTCCAGGGGCGACAGGCCGCCGATGCAGAACTACATACTCGGTCTCGGCGGCAGAGAAATCAAAACCAGCCAGCTGCTGGACGCCTTGCGGCAGTCCTGTTCGGCAATTGAGGCAATCGACGATACCCCGCGTTGGATCGGTTTAAAACTCTAGGAAATTGGATCATGGCAGAAAAAACCACCATTGTTAATCTCACCGAAGAAGAATTCGTCCATCCGGGCAACCGCGCCTGCTCCGGCTGCGGACTTTCCATCGTCTACCGCATGGGCCTCAAGGCGCTCGGCAAGAACACCATTCTCGTGGTGCCGCCGAGCTGTCTCACCGTTCTCCAGGGGCTCTATCCCGTGGCTTCGACGAAACTGCCCTGCGTCAACGTCACCTTCGCCTCCACCGGCGCAGCCGCTTCCGGGGTGCGCGGCGCCATGAAGGCCCTGAACAAAAAAGACGTCAACGTCGTCGCCTGGGCCGGAGACGGCGGCACCGGCGACATCGGCATTCAGGCGCTCTCCGGAGCCTGCGAGCGGGGCGAAGAGATCATCTACATATGCTATGACAATGAAGCCTATATGAACACCGGCGTGCAGCGTTCCGGCACCACCCCCCAGGGCGTATTGACCACCACCACCCCCATAAAGGGCAAGCTGCAGACCAAAAAAGACGTACCGGCGATTATCGCCGCCCACGGCATAGACTACGTTGCCACCGCCTCGGCCGCCTATCCCGTCGATTTGTACGACAAGGTCAAGAAGGCGACGACGATAACCGGGCCTAAATATATCCATGTCCTCACGCCCTGTCCTCCGGGCTGGGGTTTTGAAACACGCTATACCATAAAGGTGGGCAAGCTGGCCGTGGAGACGGGGCTCTTTGATCTCTACGAGATCGACAAGGGCGAGTTCAGGCTGACGGGGGCCTCGAAGAAACTCCTCGGCAAAGAGCGCAAGCCCGTCAGCGAGTATTTCAAGAGCCAGGGACGTTTCAAGTCGCTTGATGCCGATATGGTCGATGCTGTGCAGCGGCAGGTGGATGCCAAGTGGCAGGCCTATGCCGAAAAGCTGGACCAGTGAACAGGTGAGTGAGCTGGTGATGCGGCTCCCCCGGCCGGAGACGGTTTCAGCGCTGTTTCCGGCTGGGCGCCGGAGAGGTGTCAGCCCTATTCGAATTCGCCGACCTTCTGGTCGGCGAGGAAACCGAGGATAAATTCCGTCTGTTTGTCGATATACTGGTCGATGGTGAAATGTTTGGTGAAATACCATCGCCTGAAGGCCCAAGTATGTCCGAGCACCGATATGGTGTGGCCCATGAAGGTGATGGTCTCCTCATCGAGGTTCAGCTTTCCCTCCTCTTCCAGTTCCTCTATGGCCTTGAGGAACAGACCGGTGATCTCCAGCTCGGCATCGAGTATCTGCTGCTGGAATTTTTTCGGCAGGAAGTGGGTAACCTGGTAGAGAAGCAGGATGTGATCGCTGAGCCTGTCGCAGACCAGGAAGTATTCCCGCACTATATCCTCGAGCACCTCTCTGGCATCCTTGCCCGTGGGCCGGATATTTTTGAGACTGGTTTCGACATCGGTGTATATTGCCCTGCAGACGAGATAGAGCACGTCGACCTTGGTGGAAATATATTCGTAGAGCGTTCCGGTGGAAATGCCGATTTCCTTGGTCAGCAATCGTGTCGAGGTTTGGTGGTAACCATGTTTGATGAAAAGCTTGACGGCACCGTCGACGATCTGTCGCCGGCGCTGTCGTACCAGGTCCATGTCCTTTATCTGCGTTGATATTTCAACTTCGTCGATGGTCCCTTTTCTCATTGCCTGTCCCCCGTCGCCGCCTGCCGGACGCAGGCGGTAAGTGGTGCTGCAGTGATGGTAGCTGGCTGTCTTGGTGTTGTGCCGGTGCTGCAAGGAGCGGTTCCTGGCAGTGTAGCAATTATTTTTATAAAAATCTTTAAAAAAATTGATACAAGGGTGGGCGGTACGTGTTGTGTCGGCGTTTTGAGATCGCGCCACATTCTTCCGTAGAATGCGGGACCGTGTTTATCCGAGTTGAGAATCCGCGGGTTCTGTCCCAGGGCCTCCGTGGCCTCGTAGCCGGTGATGATGATGAAAAAGCGGTTGACGGCGCTTGGGAACAGGATACGCTGAGTTTCAGAGGTAAGCACAATTTTCTTATAACACAAAGATTCTCCGGGTACAGAAACCGGGTGAGAGCAAAACTAGTCGACGCTTGTGCCAAAGCCCTGGAGAACATATTTCAAAAACACCTGGTAGTGGTGCGGCAGGCTGCGTTTTTGGGGGGTGACCCCATAGAAGTCCCTGCTCATTTCCATACCGACGATGTCGATTGTCTGGATCTGGCCGTGGTCCACCGCTTCGTTGACGGCGTGACTCGAAAGAATGGAGACGCCGAGGTCGTTCTTGACGGCCTCGGTGACGGCGGTACTTGAGCCCAGCACCGCACAGGTATTGAGCTGGTCGAGGTCTATGTCTTTCTGCCGGAGGAAACGCTCCAGGGATTTTCTGGTTCCCGAGCCTTTTTCGCGGAGGATGAAAGGCAACTCCAGCAAGGTCCGGACGGTGATGCGCTGGTTTATCTTTTTCCGGCTGGAGGCGGCAAGCACCAGTTGATCCTTCATGAAGGGATGGTACTGCAGTTTTTCGTTTTCGGAGGCGGCGCCGACAAAGCCCAGCAGAATTTCGTTGCCGAGCATCGCCTCCACCACCTCGGCGGAGTCCGAGGTCCGTATCTCAAAGGATATTTTCGGATGGAGGGCGGCAAAATCGGCGGCCAGCCGCGGCAGGATGTAGGCGCTGGGAATGGTGCTGGCGGCAATGATAATCGTGCCGGCGACGTTCTTGCCGACGGCGGTGAGCTCATTTTCGAGTTTTTTCAGGTCATCGAGGATCGCCAGGGCCCGCGGGTAGAGGAGATCCGCCTCGAGGGTGGGGATGATCGACCTGCCGAGGCGGTCGAAAAGCCTGCAGTCGAGCCGATTTTCGAGATTGCGGATGTGTTCGCTGATCGTCGGCTGGCTGGTGTAGAGCTGTTCGGCGGCCCTGGTGAAGCTTCTGTTTTTATAGACAGCGACGAATATTTTCAGGTGTCGAGTTTCTATTTAGGCACTCCGGTCGTAAACTTGTTTCAAGTGGGAGCAAAACATGGTATTTGATTATCCTATGCGAAGTATAGTAATTTTTGGTGAATAAGGAAACGAAAAAATCAACGACGTGAATCGATGAATATTCTCAATATGTTCAGAAAAAAGACCCTTACCTCTCTGGCCAGAACCTGCGGTTGAGCAGCGAAAATCGGTCCGGCTGTACTGTCGGACGCTCTCCAGGGACTGACAAAGTCGGATGATGGCGACTTGCTGGTAGGTTTCGATACCGCCGATGACGCCGCTGTCTATCGTCTCTCTGATACGGTTGCCATGATCAATACCATCGACTTTATAACGCCGCCGGTGGATGATCCCTACTGGTTCGGCCAGATCGCCGCCGCCAATTCCATCTCCGATGTCTATTCCATGGGCGGAGTGCCGCTCACCGCTCTCAACGTAGTGATGTTCCCCTCGAAAAAGCTGAGCATGGATGTGCTCAAGGAGATTCTGCGGGGCGGCAACGACAAGGTAGTGGAGGCCGGAGCCTGTCTGGTAGGCGGCCACAGCGTCGACGATCTCGAACCAAAATACGGTCTCTGTGTCAATGGCGTGGTGCATCCGCAGAAAATAGTGACAAACACCGGAGCCCGGCCCGGAGATGCGCTGATTCTCACCAAGCCCCTGGGCTCAGGAGTGCTTTTCAATGCGGTACGTTCCCGCAGGCTGCCTTTTTCGGAAATCGAAAAGGAGATTCTGCCGGCCATTGCCGCCCTCAACGGCACAGCCATGGAGGAGGCGCTGCGCTTTGATGTGCACGCGGCCACGGATATCACCGGTTTCGGCATACTCGGTCACGCTTCCGAAATGGCCTGGGGCAGCGGCTGTCAACTTATAATCGATTATACCAAGCTGCCCGTCTATGCCCATGCCCTGGAAATGTATGCCAAGGGCGAGACCACAGGCAGCAACGAGGCCAACCGGGAGATGGCGGAAAGCCGTCGTCTCAAACTGCGCCGTCAGCTCTCCAGCCAGAAGGTGGGTATACTCTTCGACCCCCAGACCTCCGGCGGACTTCTTCTGGCACTCCCCGCTGATCAGGCCGATGATCTGCTCCAGGCCCTGCACAAGGCCGGAGTTGGGGAGGCGGTAATCGTCGGTGAGGTGGCAGCCGGCGAAGCCGGTGTCAGCCTCGTTTGAAAAAGGGGGTGCAGGCCTGTCTCTGCGGCTATTTCCAGCCGTGCTCGCCGCGCAGCGGCACGAAGCGGCAACCGCCAAGCCGTTTCTCGGAGACGTGGTCTTTCTCGCGGGTCAGCTTCAGCATTTCCTGGCTGGTGTTGTCTCCTACGGGAATGACCAGCCGGCCGCCCTCCCTCAGCTGCTGGACCAATGTCTGGGGTACGTTGGGCGCCCCGGCGGTGACGATGATGGCATCGTAGGGCTGATGCTCGGGCCAGCCCAGCGTACCGTCGTCGATTTTCCCGATGATGTTTCCGTAGCCGATTTTACGCAGGATCGAGGAAGCCTTTTCGAGGAGTTCCGGATACTTTTCAACCGTGTAGACGGTTTTGCAGATTTCCGCCAGCACAGCTGCCTGATAACCGCTGCCCGTTCCGATTTCGAGGACAACGTCATTTCCATCCACTTCCAGTGCTTCGGTCATGAGGGCGACGATATAGGGCTGGGAAATGGTCTGCTGGCGGTCGATGGGCAGCGGCTGGTCGGCATACGCCAGTCCCTGCAGGCTTTCGGGAACAAACTCGTGCCTTTCCACCTTGCCCATGGCATCGAGAACCTTCTGGTCCTGTATTCCGCGGGTAATGAGCTGTCTCTCCACCATCGCTTTCCTTGCCTTTTGGTAGCTGGCCGTCTGTTCCATAAATAGTCTCTCTCCTTGTATATTCATGGTGGCGGGTGCCGTGCCTTTTTCGCTGGGCCTGTACCGGCTGTTTTCCTGGCGTTTGCAGGAGAAAACTCTTTTTGCACACCTTACTGTTGGTAAATATATAAAGGCTGGTGTGAGTATTCACCCGGCAACAGTGTCTGCGAAGAAAAGTTGCGGCCCTCCGATATATAACAATATAGCATGGAGATTCAATTTTCATGCCGCTTCCGGTTTCGCTTTGATATTCTTCTCTGCACCGGCTATCTGCGGCGTAATACTCAAGCCTGGGAAGATATGGAAAGTAAATTGCAAGCGCTTTATCCTGAGGCGCTAGACAGGGATCCCTGCCAGCCGGGTATATCTGGGGAGGTATATTCCGGGAAAACAAGACGAATGTCTGGAAAAAGAGGAAAATCCTCGGATGAGGAGGAAAAATGGGAATACAGAAACGGGTCGCCCTGGTGACCGGTGCCAACCGGGGGATCGGCTATGAGATAGCCAGGCAGCTGGCGAAAAAAGGGTTGAGAGTCATAATCGGCGCTCGTGACCGGCAAAAGGGCGCACAGGCCGGCGGGCAAATCGCTGATGAGGGCGGCGATGTCGGCGACCTTCGTCTCGATGTAACCGAGGATGCCTCGATGGCGGCGGCTGTAAACTGGATCGAGGAGGAATTCGGCAGACTGGATATTCTCGTCAACAACGCCGGTATTATGATAGACAACGGCAGCGATATTCTCGGCCTGCCGCTGGCCCGGCTTCAAAAAACCCTGGAGACCAACAGCTTCGGTCTGCTTTTCCTCTGTCAGGCCTGCGTGCCGGTGATGAGAAAAAACGATTACGGCAGGATCGTCAATATCGCCAGCATACTGGGTTCGCTGAGCGATATCGCCAATCCCGATTCATCTCATGGCGACCTGCAGTCGCCCGCCTACCGACTTTCAAAAACCATGGTCAACGGCATCACCGCGCTGCTGGCGAGAGAACTTCGGGGGGAAAACATTCTCGTCAATTCCGTCTGCCCCGGCTGGGTACGCACGGATCTCGGCGGACCCCGGGCGCCGGTATCGCCCGCGGAAGCAGCCAAAACCCCGGTGTGGCTGGCAACCCTTGATGACAAGGGGCCTTCCGGCGGATTCTTTCGCGGTTCCCAGTCTCTGAGCTGGTGAGCACTGGGCAAGAGAGGGGTTTTTGCAGCCGCCGCATCTGGGAGAGCAGGCAAAATAGATTCTGATTAGGTATGCAACTCAGCCTGGCCTCGAGCAATCCGGTCCCTCAGGAGACGTGGCTGAGTTTGATTGGCGATCGGCAAATAGAGTGTCATTCTTCCTGAGATGAGCGAAAGAGGCAGCGGCCGCTTTCGGGATCGAAGATATGCAGTCTGTCGGTAGCAACACGCAGGTTCAGCGCATCGCCGCGGGAGAGGCGATGCGAGGGGTCGAGTTTGACGATTCCCGTGATCTTTTTGCCGCCTTTTTTCTCTTTCTCCTCGTTGTCTGCCAGCTGTCCGAGCCGCGGTTCCTCCTCGCCGCCGTGCTTACAGGTGAAGTGCACGTAGGCATCGGCCCCAAGCCATTCGACCAGCGCAACCTCCACGACCAGCACGGCCTCATTGTCGTCTTCTGCCAGTGCCAGATGTTCGGGACGCAGACCGACAACCACCTCTTGGCCGCTGTTCAGGTCCGTGCCGTTGTCGCCAAGATCAATGGTATCTTCCAGCACCGGCAGCTGCAGTCGGCCATTTTCCACTCTACCGGGAAAAAAATTCATCGACGGAAAACCGATGAAGCCGGCGACGAAGAGGTTGGCCGGGGTGTTGTAGAGCTCCCGCGGCGACCCCACCTGCTGTAGTCGGCCCCGGCGCAGTACCGCCAGCCGCTGGCCCAGGGTAATGGCTTCGGTCTGATCGTGGGTGACGTAGACCATGGTGGTCTGCAGCTGCTCATGCAGATTGGCGATCTCTCCCCGCATCTGGTTGCGCAGTTTGGCATCGAGGTTGGAGAGGGGCTCGTCGAGCAAAAAAGCATCGGGCTGACGGACGATGGCCCGCCCCATGGCCACCCGCTGCCGCTGTCCCCCGGAGAGACTGCGGGGCATGCGGTGCAGCATGTCGCCGAGTTCGAGAATGTCCGCCGCCCTGGTAACTCTCTTGTCTCTTTCCTCCTTGTCCATGCCGGCCAGTTTCAAGGGGAAGGCCAGGTTGTCGCCAACCGTCATATGAGGGTAGATGGCATAGCTCTGGAAAACCATGGCCATGTTGCGGTCCTTGGGATCGAGGTCGTTGATAACGCGGCCGTCGACGCGAACATCCCCGGTGGTGGCTGTTTCCAGACCGACTATGATATTGAGCAGGGTCGACTTGCCGCAGCCGGAAGGACCGAGCAGGATGAAGAATTCGCCATCATCGATGGTCAGGGAGATATCCTTGACCGCCTCGGTGCCGTCTTCGAAGCGTTTGCTGATATTTTCAAGCTGTATTTCCGCCATGGTTCACCTGCAAATCAATTCTGTGGATTTTGATGGTTTTTGAACACCGCCTTCAGCCCTTGACTGCTCCGGCAGTCAATCCGGCGACGATGCGCCGCTGAAAGATGAGAACGACAATGACAAGAGGAATGGTAACCACCACCGCCGCCGCGGCGATGGAGCCGGTGGGCTGTTCAAAGCGCGAACTGCCCGTGAAAAAGGCGATTGCCGCCGGTACCGTCCTGGCGTCATTGGTGGAGGTGAGGGAAAGGGCGAAGAGAAAATCATTCCAGGCGAAAATGAACACCAGAATGGCGGCGCTGAAGACGCCGGGGGCGACCAGGGGGATGATTACCTTGGTGAAGGCCTGGAAGGCGGTGGCGCCGTCGACGCGGGCGGCTTTGTCCAGGTCCCAGGGGATCTCGCGGAAAAAGGCGGCAAGGGTCCAGATGGCCAGGGGCAGCGTCAGGGTTATGTAGGGCAGGATCAGCCCGGGCCAGGTATCATAGAGACCGACCAGCCGCCACATGTTGAAGAGCGGGCCGATGATGGAGACGGGCGGAAACATGGCAATAGCCAGGGCCAGGGCCAGAAACAGCCTGCGTCCGCTGAAATTGATCCGGACCACGGCATAGGCGGCGAACATGGCGATGGTGACCGCCAGGAGCGTCGAGATAAGAGCGATGCCAAGCGAGTTCATCAGGGCGGCGGGAAACTGGGCATCGGCGAAAATGGCACGGTAATGTTCGAAGGTGATGCGTTGCGGCCAGAACCGGTTGTCGCCAAGGTCGCCCGGATGCTTGAGCGACAGCGAGACTATCCAGGCGATGGGCGTGAGGGCGTAACAGACCGCCAGAAGGCTGCCGGCGCTCCACCAGAGGTGATCGGTCCGTGGAAGCTGGGGCTTCATGGTTTCTCCTTGCCGGTGAGGGCCCCGGCGATGTCAAATCCCTTGATGTAGGCGGCGGCTATGAAAAGGACGCAGAGAAAAATGAGGATGGAAACCGCCGAACCCAGGCCGAGGTTGAGCCTGGAGATAAGGGCATGATAGCCGACGATGGAAACCGATTCGGTGTTCTGGGCCCCTCTGGTCTGGACGAAGACGGTGTCGAAGATGCGAAAGGCGTCCAGGGTGCGGAAAAGCAGGGCCACGGCAATGGTCTGTTTCATGATCGGCAGTGTTATCAGGGTGAAACGCTGCCAGGGACCTGCACCGTCGACCCGGGCGGCCCGCAGCAGATTTTCGGGAACCAGGGTGAGTCCGGCCAGCAGCAGCAGGGCCATGAAAGGGGTGGTTTTCCAGATTTCGGTAAGAATGATAATGATGAAAGCGCTCCAGCGCTGGCTGAACCAGGCGATATCGATGCCGGTGAGATTGCCGACAAAGCCGGTGTCGGGAAGGAAGGCGAATTTCCAGATCAGTGCCGCTACCACGGTGATGATGCCGTAGGGAACGAGTACCGCCGAGCGCACAAGGCGGCGGCCGATAATGGCCCGATGCATGATCAGGGCGAAGCCCATGCCGAGCAGCAGTTCCATGCTGACGGAAACAGCGGTGATGATGACGGTGTTGAGCAGCGCCTCCCACCAGACGGTGGAGCTCAGAACGGATAGATAATTGTCGATGCCGGTGAAGGCGCGCTTGTCGGGAAACCGGAGGTCGTAGCGGAAGAGGCTGAGATAGCAGGCGTAGACGATGGGATAGGCGGTTACGGCGATCATGGCCACCAGCGCCGGCGTGCAGAGGAGCCATCCCAGCTTTTGCTGTGAGAGGCTGGAAAGCTTCATAGCAGTCCCTCCGAGTGCAGGGCGCGCTCGATTTCCCGGCGCAGGGTATCGATATCCTCCTGCGGCTCGATGGCCCGCAGGGGATGGAGGGTGTGGCTGATGGCCATGGAAACGTCGTTGTACAGAGGAGTCTGTGGCCGTTGGCTGCCGTCCTTGAGGGTTTCTAAGAGGACATCGGCGAAGGGGAAGGTTTTTTGTACCTCTTCGTCATGGTAGAGCGCAGTGATGGTCGGCGGCAGGCCGCCCTTGTGTGCCGCCAGACGCTGGTTGGCCTCCGAGCTCAGACAGGAGGCGGCGGCGAAGGCGAGATCACTGTGGTCGCTGTAGGCGGCGACGCCGAGGTTGATGCCGCCGATGGTCACCCGGCTGGGACGATCCTCCGACACCGCCGGCCACCGCGCCCAGCCCATGTTTTCGGCGATTTCCGGTGCGTTCTCCCGGGCGCTGGGCCAGACAAAGGTATAGTTGATCATGAAGGTCGAATCTCCAGCTTCAAAAGCCAGCCGCGACTGATCCTCGCGGCTGGTGGCAAGAGAGGCCGGTGCCGCCGGTGAGCGGGCAATGCTCTGCAGTATGGCAAGCGCTTCGCGGGTGGCATCTTCGTCGAGCACCATTTCGTGGTTTTTGAGTATGTCGCCGCCCGCCGAGGAGAGCAGCGAGTTGAAAAAGACCGTGAGCCCTTCGTAGCGTGCTCCCTGGACCTGGACGGTGCCCTGATCTCCCAGAGATTCGGCGGTTTTCAGCAGCTCCTCCCAAGTGGTGGGTACGGAGTCGATCCGGTCGGTGCGGTACCAGAGCAGCTGCGTATTGGTGGTGAATGGGGCTGCCTGCAGGCGGTCGTCATAGCTTGCGCTTGCGATGGCGCTGTCGAGCCTGCCACTGGTTGCTTCGGCGGCCATTTTCTCCGGCCACGGCAAAATCCAGCCGGCTTCGGCGAATTCCGCGGTCCAGATGACATCCATGCCGACGATGTCGATGTCCGAGTCGCGGGCAGCCAGTCGCCGCACCAGCTGCTCCCGCTGCTGGTCGGCATCGGTCGGCAGCGGCACCAGATCGATGCGGTATCGGCCGCCCGAGTTTTCCGAGCAGTCGGCGGCGGCATCGGCAAAGGCGCCGGAAGGTTCATCGAAGATATACCATTTGAGCGTCGGTGTCGGAGATGACTGCTCCTCGCTACAGCCTGCCGCCGTCGCAAGCAGTAGGAAAAGGGCTGCAGGCAGAAGGCGGTATCCGGTTTTCCTCTTCGCTGGAGTCTGGTATCGCCTCACTTTCTCAAATATCCTCCGGGTACCAGTCTGGTGGCCAGCATCACCATATTGATGTGCCGGTGCTCTATCCAGGAAGGCACCTTGTGATTTTCGGCGGTAAGCCAGTATTCCTCTATTTCCAGTCCCATGTCTTCATAGGCCGAGAGAGCCTCGACCAGGCTGGCGATGGTATTGGCATCTTTTTTGGCGGTAGTGTCCGCGCCGAGATGGTGTTTGAGCAGAGGGATTGCCTCCAGGCCGATGGCCAAACCCAGTTCCCGGAAGGCCAGTCGATATTCCGCCGGCTGCATAAGCGGCGCCTGCCGGGCATACTGCCTGAGTCCTTCGACAGCGGCGGTGAGCAGATTCTTTACCAGCGGCAGAAGCTGTTGGGGGCGAACTTCTGCCAGCCGCAGGGTGCGCAGGCAATCGCAGAGAATGCCGCCGAGGCCCAGGGGATCGTCGGTGGTCCAGTCCCTGTCGCGGCACAGTGCTTCCAGCTCCGTCACCTGGCGTTTCAGGGCTCCGGGGGCGGATTCCTCCAGTTCCAGATAGGTGAGGTAGCCGTCCAGGGGGTCGTGGTGGCCCATGGCCGGGACGAGAGGTCGACTGAGGTCGATACTCATTTTCCAGTACATCCTTTTAGGACCGCCGGGTTCAAGTTCATAGGTGAAAGCCTGGTGGGCCGCTTCCGCCAACTCCCGCGCCCAGGCGTCGTAGAGGGTGGTGCCAGTGGCCAATGCCAGGCGATGAAGGGCCTGCATCCATTTGGTCAGGTAGTGGAAATATTGGCCGTCCCGTTCCCATTCCAGCCGCTGGTTGAAATCTTCTTCCAGTTGCCTCTCCGGCAAGGTCTTGCCGATGCGCAGACCTCCGGCGGTTGGATGTTTTGCCCCTTCTTCCTCGGTCAGGCCACTGATCCAGCCGGAGCGGAAATCATCCTGGCGATGGCGGCCGAGGCTTTCGTGAACCTGGTCGACGAGATGCAGGGCGAAGTGATGAAAACGACTGTCGCCGCTGAGACGATGTATTTCCAGAAAATTACAGACGGCAAAGGCATCCGTCCACAAATAGCGCTGCGGCTTTTGGACACCGGTGAGTCCGGTATCTTTGGCGAACTGCTCCATTATTTCGGTGGCGGCAGCCAGTTTAGGCGATTTTTCCATGGGTAGTACCTCTGTGAAGGTGTCGTTTTCACTGGTGTTCAAAGTCCGGTACACCGATGCCGGAATGGAAATCGGTTTATTACAGTCTGCTTTAATGCAATTTGCGATCCTTGCCTCAAGTGTGAGGGCATAAAAAATGCTGATTACCAATGAAACTCAGCTACGTTTCCTGAGGGACCGGATTTCTCATTTCCCGGGACGCTATAAACCCGTCCATGGGGGCAACGCTTATGCCGTCCTGGCTGCAGACAGCCGCGCAATGAGCAACCCGGCACCCTTGCTGGAGGCCAGGCTGAGTTTCATAGGTAATCAATTAAAAAATTGTCGTGTACTGGAACTGTTTTCTTCTGACGGCTGCTTCTCCGACAGCAATGGGAAAGGGTTGAAAAGATGATTTTGTCGGGAAACATCCTCTGAAAGTATCGACCTGCTGTGGAGTCCGATTTGTCTGGACACCATCCGGAAAATGAGGACGGTGAACAGGGGGAGGATTCTCCTGCTTACGGCGAAGCCGCCAACACCTTCCGGCAATTGGTCAAAAGGCCGATGTTCACTGCTCCGAGGCGAAAGTGGCATGGATGTTGTAGCACAGGGGAAAGAACGGAATCCTTCGGCGGCAACGAAGGGCAGGCGCTCATATACGACCGCCGTCTGCTGAAAACGCATAACTCTGCAGCCATCAAAGGCAGGGTTAGACAGTTCACACTCTTTTCCAAGGAGGAACCATGGAAGATCTGAAGGCAGGAACAGTTTTAGAGAAAATGATGCAGTCAGCCAATATCTGGATCAAGGATCTGATGTACGAGCTGAGCCTGACGGATGCCGATCGCGCCTATCATGTACTGCGATCGGTTATGCAGGCTCTGCGCGACCGTTTGCCGCCGGAAGAGGCGAGCCATCTCGGCGCCCAGCTTCCCCTGATCATTCGGGGAATGTATTACGAAGGCTGGAAGATGGCCGACAAGCCCCTGACGATTCGCGACGTCGAATCCTTCTACGATCATGTGAGAAAAGTACATGGGGTGGAAATGGATGTGGAGATGGAAGATGCGGTGCGCGCCGTCTTCAAGCTGCTTTATCATCGCCTCTCTGAAGGTGAGGCTGAAAAGACGCAACAGCTGCTGCCGGCGGATCTGCAGCAGCTCTGGCCCCAAAAACAAAAGACCTGAACTGCGTACCGGGAGGAGATCACTCTTCCTTGTCGCTGTGGGGAGCCCGGCTGAAAACCAGTATCGTTTCGACATCGATTGTCAGCTGGCGCTGCTCCTGGGGGCCGCCGCCTTCTTCGACCTCTTCGGGAAGGTATCCATTCATCATGGCTGTCCGGGTCACTTCGGTGACCCGGCCAACCAGCTGATGTCCGCTGTCGTCTGCGGGGTTCCAGATAACAAGGGAGACGGGCCGGTGGACTATGGCGTTGGCAACGGTTTGCGGACAGAACCATTCCCTGACGGCAATTCGCTTACTGCCTGCCTTGTTGACCGAACTGGCGGCCGCCAGATGAGGAACTCCGTTTTCATTGACGGTGGCCAGCAGAAGAAGGCTGTCCGGGGCGCTGTGCAATGCAGTGTCGATGGTGGCCTTTGGTGACATGTTGTCCGTTCCCTCCATATCTGGTTATAGCGGATATACATTGTTTTTCACCAGGGATCCAGGCGGGCATCCCGGGTTTCAGCATCCTCCTCCCCGCCGTGCTCTGGCGTTGTTGACAATCCGGTGCGGGACATGCCTGCCAACCAGGTGGCGACCGTTCTGCCTGAACGCTGCGATATTTTTCTCGAAAGAGATGAGAGCCAAGGCCTGCATCCCCTCGATCTTCAGCCAAACAGAGTAGGCCTCCCGAAACCTCTCCCTGGGGCCGGTAGCGGTTCAGCGTCGCTTTTTAAGCCCTTTTTTTGAGATTATGGCTCGGTATCGGTAAGATCGCCGAGCCATCCTTTGAAGGCCGACCATTCCGTCGCCGGCCAGACCTCGGTCTGGCCATGACCGAGGGTGCGAATAATAGCCGAAACCTTGAAGGCCGTCTCCAGATCGGGAGCCTGGAAAATGTCCAGATAGTCATAGGGTCCCATTACGGCGTAGTTCTGCAGCCATTCCACCCGAGGGCATTCCTTCTTGATGCGGTCCATTGCCGCTTTCTCCGATTCCTGCAACGAACGCGGGGATTTCATTGCTGCCGGTGCCAGACGGGTCATCATGATAAAGAGTGACATGGTTTTACCTCCTGTGCAGTAAAGAGTGCTGTGGTGATGGTGAAGCAGGCACGGGAAACATCGGCATGAGTTCATTGCCCAATCCGAAGTTCTCAGAAGATGTCCGTGCAATTTGTGATCCTTGCGGGAAAACTTTTTGCCGAAAATAGACATGGAGATAAACGCCATGGCGGACTGCTCAACATAGAGCAGGGCGATTACGCCGTTCTGTGCGTCTCAGATACCGGCCTGGGCATGGATGAGACTATCGAGAAAAGGATTTACGAAGCGTTTTTCACTTCCAAGGACATAGGCAAGGGTACCGGGCTCGGCCTTGCGACGGTGTATGGAATTGTCCAGGATCATGGCGGCAGCATTGCCTGCACCAGCCAACCGGGACAGGGGGCCGTTTTTGCCATATATTGAGAGAATCCGGCTGCAGGCTCCATCCCCCGGGCCATTCGCCTTCCACGGTGTCGCTCTTTTCTGGAGATCCCTCCCAGGGCAGCCTGTCCAGGTTTTCCAAGAGACAAAATGGGTTGCTGAACATCAGGGGGGCTCAGGTGCTTTTCTGCAGCTTCCGGTCAAAGACAAGTTCCACAAGTTCGATGCACAACATGCCGAAGGGCAGGTAGCCCATATAGCCCAAAAGGGGCATTTCGAAGAGGGTGAAGCGATGGACATAGGGGATGGAGTAGATCCATTTCGCCTGGCTGTGGTAGTTCCACATTTCCCAGAAAAAACCGCAGACCAATGCGGCCAGGGCAGCTGATATGGCCGGCCGCCAGTCGCCTTCGGCCAAATCACTGAAGAGGGTGGGCAGCCCGGCCATATGTTTGAGGCAGGCGAGTATCCCCAAGGGAGCCAGCCAGAGAAGGAAAAACAGTTCCTCGGGCCAGATGCCGATGCCAATCAGCCCCAGGCAGGATGCCGCCAGCAGCGGCCCGGCCGGGCGCCCGGGAAGGTATGGGAGAAGAGAGGGGAGGTTGCCGAAACGTCTCTGCATAAACGGACTGTAAAGAAGAAGCAGGCGGGTGGAGTAGACCGCCGGCAGCACCGTCGAAAAGGAAAGGCTGGCGTGCAGGGAATAGGCCAGCGGACCGTAATCGACGCCCATGTAAAACCAGTTGTCGACGAACTGGTTGAGGTATTCGAACGCCCACCAGAATGCGGCGGAAAGCGGAAAAAGTCCGAGGAAGACCAGCGGTTTGTCCACCAGCAGGGAAAATCCGCGGCGGCTATGGCAGAGTCCGTTGACCGTGAAAATATAGCAGAGCCACAGCGGCAGAAAGGTATGGCTCTGGAGTTCTTCGAGCCAGGAGACCCTGGTCCAGGCCGCCCACCAGAAGAAGAACAGGAGTCCCAGGGCTGTCCAGCCCCACCAGGGGAAGGGCTTTTGCCGCTGCAGGCCCTCTCCGTTCAGGCACTCCGCGCGGCTGCGGGCCGCCAGGATGATCAGAAAAAGCACTGCCAGAGAGAACAGCAGGTAGAGCAGAAAAACTGTCCAGGAAAAAGGCGGATGGGCTGCCGGTTCGGTCAGCGGTGGAAAGGTGGCGAATACTTCCAGCGAAGCTCCTGAAAGAAGGGCACCGAAGGCCGGCAGCACCAGGGTCGATATTGTCAGAATCAAAAGTATGTATACTATAGTAGTCATATCGCCGCTCCCAGGGTAAGTAGTCAATGAAAATATAAACCTGATTACCCCGAATGTTCAGCAACTCTTTTTGAGACAGGGAGCTCTTTTCCCGGGGCGCCGTAAACCCGTCCCTGGGGGCTTGACTGCAGCCGTCCTGGCTGCAGACACC
>JBEPWT010000024.1:0-26574 GCA_041642275.1 Desulfopila sp.
CGTCAGATTCCGCTGCAGCTGGGACAGATCGTCGGCAAACTGGAGCAGGGCAAGCTGGGGTTTACCCTCGATCTCAAGAAAATCGATGAACTGGTCAAGGCCCTTGAGCATGCCTCGAACAGATTGACCGCTGGAATCATCACCGGCGCCATCATCATGGGGTCGTCGATGATCATCACCACCGGCGTAAAACCGCTGCTTTTCGGTTTTCCGGCCCTGGGCGTTATCGGCTATCTTATCTCGGTTGTCATCGGCTTATGGCTGGTATATATCATCCTGCGCAGCAAATAGCAAAGGAGCGCAGCAAAACAAAAAAAACGTCCAATCAGAGGAGGGGAATATGCAAGCCAAGGAAGATTTCATCACCATGCTGCATGCCAAAATAGATGAGTGGAATGCCGAGATAGACCGGCTTTCGGCCAAAGCCGCCGAGGTTGAGGCCGAATCGCGGCAGGAGTATTACGCCCAGCTGGCGGAGTTGAAAAGCAAAAGGGCGCAGCTCGAGGAAAAACTCGAGGAAGCCCAGCAGTCCGGTGAGGAGGCCTGGAAGGATTTACGCTCGGGCATCGAGCTGACGCTCGAAACCATGACCGAAACCTTGAAGTCGGCCGCTTCCCGCTTCAAGTAGTTCTTTTTGCTCGGGATCGGGCGCTTTTGTAAACGCCTCCGTAATGGTTAAAAGGGTTTAAGACTCGCGAACCGGCCAGACGGCGAAGTCCCTGTTTTTCTTATAGCCCACTCCCACCGCCCCTTTATGCAGGTAGAGCACATAGGCCCAGTCCGTCTCGAAAAAGGAGGTGGTCGATGACCAGTAGGCCTCCCGGACAGAAGCGAAGGGGTGCGCCTCGGGCAGGGCCGGCGAGTGGCTGGAGGCATCCACCAGGCTTTCCAGTTCGTTGATGGTCGGCAGCCGCCACGGCCTGCCGGTCTTCTCCGCCAGGTGGCGGGCGGCGGCGAGGGCCTCCCCCCAGCTTGCCGGCGTCGAGGCGATATCGGCCTGCTGACCCCAGACCAGGCCGGTGAGCAGGTCGAGTACCCCATCTTCGTTGCTGCCAAAACGAGGGGAGGGCCAGGCCGTACCCTGCCGCAGTTCGCCGTCCTGGCCGCTTGCCTCGCAGTCCCTCTTTTCTCCCTGGCCGTCGTAGCAGCGGTGCTGGCCCGTCTGCGGCAGAACCGTACTGGTGCCGCAGACGGGCCAGACCAGATAATAGCTGTCCTTGCGGCCATAGAACATCCGGCCTCCTTCCATGTGCACATACCAGGCGTAGGCCGGCGCCCGGACCGCCGAGGTCGACGTCCAGTACCAGCCGAGGAAGACATTGGCAAAAGGGTTGTCGGGCAGCGCCGGTTTTCTGGCGGCGTGGCTGATGAGACTGCGCATTTCCCGCCGGTTGGGCAGGCGCCAGTCGCCTCGGCCGAGATGCCTCTCGGCATTCAGGCCGGCGACGGCGTCCAGCGCCTCCTGCCAGGTCATCGGATAGGAGAAAAGGTTGGCGTCGGGGCACCAGATAAGATCCGTTGCTCTATCATGGATGAGATCATGGTGGCGGCAGAAACGCGGCTCGGGCCAACGACGGCCGGGAGTCAACTCGCCGTCCTCGCCGGTTCCAGTGCATGGCCGCTCCCGGCCGTCGCTGTCGAAACAGCGGTGGAGTCCGGTCTGGAGGATATGGCGCATATGGTTCTCCTTGTCGGTACGCTGCGGCAGCCGCTGGCTCTTTGAGACTGTGCGGATCCTACGAGTCGAGCAAGGGGGCGAGCATATAGGTTATGTCGCTTTCCCTGGAGGGATAGGGTGCCATGATATTGTCGTCGTGCAGTTTGGCAACGGGGATCTTGTCGATTATCGCCTGCTTGAAGGTGTTGAGCACGCCGGTGGTGTTATCCAGGAGAAAATGGGCGCCGAGCAGGCGGTTGTCCCGGTCCACCAGGATCTTGTAGGCGGCGTGCTTCATGCCCAGGCGACGGTAGGTCGGCCAGCTCAATTCGCTCTCCTGGCTTTTCCAGTAGTCGATCTTTTCCTCCTGCAGCTGCTTTTCCGTCTTCCCCACCATGCCGAGCTGGGGGTAGGTGAACAGCACGGAGGGCACGGCGCGGTACTCCATGAACGGCGCCTGCCCTCCCCGCTCCCGGGCGAGGATGGCACCTGCGGCGACCTGGGCCTCCCGGTCGGCCACACGGGCGAGTTTGACGGTGTCGGCACAGTCTCCGACGGCGAATATATGTGGATTTGAGCTGCGCATGGACATATCCACCTCGATACCGCCTCTGGAGGCGCGCACCCCGGCTTTGTCCAGCTGCAAAGCCTCGATGTTCGGGGTTCGGCCGGCACCGTTGACCACCAGATCGACTTCCAGCGGCGAACCTGATTCCATCTCTATCTGATAGCAGGAGCCGGTTTTTTTGACAGCGGTGATGGAAACACCGGTGTGCACATGGATGCCGTCTTCCTCGGAGGCGGCAACCAGCCGGGCGACCATGTCAGCGTCGAAGGGCAGCAGAGGTCTGGCTGCGGCTTCGATGATATGGACACCGGTTGGGGCGGCGCCGAGTCTGGCGGCGAAATGGGCCAGTTCAAAGGAGACGAAGCCTCCGCCGATAAAGCCTATACGTGAAGGAAGATCATCGAGGTCGAGAAAATCGCTGCTGGTGGCCAGGTGTTCGCTGCCGTCAATGGGCAGCTCGGTGGGTTTTGCACCACTGGCGATAATAAAGAACCGGGCGCTTACCCTTGCTTCGCCGACCTGGAGAGTGCTGTCATCGAGGAAGCGGGCTTCCCCTTCGATATAGGTGATGCCGTGGCCGCGAAGGGTCTTGACCGTGTTTTCGGGAACGGCTGCGGTAAACCTGTTTTTTTCGGCACGTATCCGCTGCCAGTCCACCAGGGGCTCCGCCTCTATGCCCATGCCGCGGAGATGGCGGCTGCGGCCGACGATTTCAGCTGCCTCGTAAAACCATTTTTTCGCCTGACAGCCGCGCAGTGCGCAGACACCGCCTGGCCGGTCGCTGCGCTCGACCAGGGCGGTATTCAGACCTTCAAGACTGAGCTCCATGGCGGCTGACTGGCCGGAGGTTCCCGATCCGATGACGACGACGTCGAATGTTTTCATATGTTTTCCCGAGTGCTGTTTGCCGTTGAAGTCGATATTCTTTGATCTGCCTGCCTCTGGGGCGCCTGGGCTGTTGCCGGTGCTCCCCGCTGATTCCGGGGTATTGAGCTCTGGCAGCGCCAGCGCGCTATCACCCGCCACCGCTGTCCTGGAGCCATATTAAAATGCTAAGTATGGTTGGAGAATCGTGCAAGTTCCGGTGGGCGGAGCGCCGATGGGCAAGGCGGCGTCGTCATCAATCGCTGTTTTCCGCCAGCGGCAGAAAAACGCGAAAGACCGATCCTTCGCCCCTGACGGTGTCCACCGTGACCACCCCGTTGTAGATGCGTATGATGCCTTGCACCATGGCCAGGCCCATGCCTCGGCCGGTGAATTTTTCCGAATAGAAGGGATCGAAGAGTTTGTCGATATTGCCGGCGGCGATGCCGCAGCCGCTGTCGGATATCTCCAGGAGGCCGTAGCGGTCGTTGGCCGGCCGCCACTCCATGGGGAACCATTTCTGTGGCGGTATCTGTTCTTTGGTTTTTGTGTCGACCTTGACGGTGATCTTTCCTGTTCCGCCCTCGAGCGACTCTACGGCATTGGCCAGCAGGCTGTGCAGCAGTTTTTCCATGAGTTCGGGATCGGCGGAAATGACCGGCGGCTGTTTCGTGGGGGAAAAAACGATGTCGACATTGTCCTTGTGCATGTGAGTGAAGCGCTCGATATATTCCGCCGCCAGCCTGGAGAGATCGAGGGCAGCCTGACCCTTGACGGTATGGCCGAGATATATCAGCAGCATGGCGCCGATATCGGCGCCGTTCTGGCTGGCCTTGAGGGCGTCGTTGAGACTGGCCCGGATTTTGCTTTCCGGTGCGGGCAGCTCTTCTATGGCCAATTCGATGCTGCCCATGATGATCGTCAGCAGGTTGTTGTAGTTGTGAGCGGTTGCCGCCGCCATGCGATTGAGGCCTTCCACTTTGTCCAGCTGCCGGTTGACGTTTTCCAGTCGTTCCTTGAGCTTCTCCTTTTCCACACGGTCGAGCAGCGACTGCAGAATCGGCGCTGTCTGCCTGGCCGTACTCTCGAGCAGCTTGAGGTCGGTTTCGGTAAAGCCGGTGTCCTTGTTGGCCAGCGCGAACTGACCGATCAGCCGGTCGTGGTTGAGAATAGGCACGGCCATGGCGTTGTTGAGGTGAATATGGCCCTGTGGCGCCGTGAGGTTGTCATTGGCCAATAAGGCCTTTTTCTCGATCAAAGAGCGGCCCCACAACCCTCCCCAGCACGAGGGCGGGAAGCAGGTGTCCTTGTCTTCTATTTCACACCGGTCCCAGATATCGCGGGTCATGGTCGGGCAGACCAGCTCGCCCTCCTGGTCGATATAGCCGAAGTAGCCGTAGCTGCAGCTGAAGGTCTCGAGCAGCTGGTCGAGTACGTCATCGAATATGGAGTCTTCCGCTGATGTCAGGAAAATGGTGGCGACCCTGTTGTAAAGAGCCAGGGCGCGCTGCGATTCACTCAAGTCATTTTCC
This sequence comes from Desulfopila sp., assembly GCA_041642275.1. Classification (GTDB taxonomy): domain Bacteria; phylum Desulfobacterota; class Desulfobulbia; order Desulfobulbales; family Desulfocapsaceae; genus Desulfopila_A. The sequence goes on from JBEPWT010000024.1 coordinate 4,622, forward strand.
ACGCGCTTGCGCTGGCTTATTTCTTCGACAAAGCTGAGATATCTGTTTTTGCCTATTTCGACGGTGGAAATGGAGGCCCAGCCGATGGAGGCGTCCTTGTCGATGTAGCGGACCTCTTTTTTTGTCAGGGAAGAAAAAACTGCTTTGTTTTCGGTGTCTTCCTGGGGAGACGGCAAAAAGAAGATATCCCGCATGTTCTTCTGCAGGATCTGGTCGGCGGTAAAACCGGTGATACGGCAGATGGCCGGGTTGGCCTGCCGGAAATCACCGGTCCTGGTGCTGACGATGACGCCGTAGGGTGAATTTTCGATATAGCTGCGGAAACGCTCCTCGCTTTCCTTGAGCGCTTTTTCGGCAAGCTTGCGCGCGGTTATCACCCGGAAGAAGACACTGAGCCCGTCCTGATAAGGATAGGCCGTGACTTCAAACCAGTCGTCGAAGGGCGGCTCGCTGAAATAGGTTTCGAAATGAACCACCTCGCCGGCTTCCAGGGCCTTGCGGTATCTGTTTTCAAAATACGACCCCTGGGCCATCGGAAAGGCCTCGAAAAGCTCTCGGCCGAGAACGTCCTGCCGGTCCGCCTTGAGTATCTGTTCCGCGGCGCTGTTGAAATAGAGGATACGGAAGCTTTCATCCAGGGCCATGAAGCCGTCGGAGATGCTGGAGAGGATCTCCTCCAGATCCCGTCTGCTTTTTTCCAGAGCCACCTGATATTCATGGCTCTCGCTGATATCGGTGACCGTCACCAGCAGTTCTTTGAAAGGCCCCCCGGCTTCCGTCAGATCCTCGGCGTTGACAATGGCCCTGAGACTGACGTAGAGCGGCTTGCCCTGCTGCGAGAGACGAACGTCGATCTGTTTTTCGAAGGGGTTCTTGTAGAAGGCCTTGAGCCGCGCCCGGAAAATGGCCCGGTCTTCGGCTACCAGAAAGTCGGCAAAAGGCGTACCGCTCATGGAGGCGTCGTCTCTGTCCAGCATTGCCGCGAAGGTTTTGTTGACCTTGCGGGTAATTCCCCACTGGTCGAGAACCACATAGCCCACCGGCGCCTGATGATAGAGACGCATATAGTCCGATTTAGTCTTTTCCAGCGACCGGTAGGCGGTTTGCAGCTCTTCGTTCTGCAGCTCAAGTTCTATCTGATGAACATGCAGTTCATGGATAACGTTGAGGATATCGGTATTGGAGGCCGCCGATTGTTCAGCGGGCAGCTTGGCCAGCAGATCTTCTGCTTTCTGGCGCAGGACGTCGCTTTTGTTGTCGTAATTGTCATTCATTGTGATCTGCGCCACACTCTTTTTTTAAGCATCGGATCATCACTCGGGTGAGGAAACCGGATTGACCACGCCGATGAACCGGCTGGCCTTCGAATTCTCATCCCAGCCGGAAACTTCGCCCTGCTCGGACACTTCACTATAGGTGCCGTCCTTGAGCCGCAGCCGGAAAGAAGAACCATAGCTTTCCTCATATTTTTCGATATATTTTCGCCTGCTGTCAGCAATGCGGTGATAATCGCCGGGATGGATGACCTTCGACCAGTAGGCCTCGACATCCTCCACATCGTTTTCCGGCTCGCCGGTCATCTCCGCCAGCGCCTTGCTCAGCCGCGCCGATGTCGTGTCGATTTTCCATTCCCACCACGGAAAGCCGGTGGACTTGAGCAGCTGGTCATAGCGCTTGCCGCTTTTTGGGAGGCGGTTCTGGTAATCGCGCCTGCTGGTGCGATCCTCGAAACTTATGGCCAATTTACTGTCGGGCAGACGGAAGGCGTGGACATGGAAGATGGAGCTGTGGTGCGCGGTTGAAAATTCAATTTCATCGACGATGCAGGTGGTGCCGGTTTCGATGACCCTGGTCAATTCGCCGAGGCGGCCGTTGGTCTCCATCTGCGGCCAGATTTCCGGCAGGGGCGCGCCCTTGTGGCTGTTGACGGTGATGCCGGTGAGGTTTTCGGCCTCGGGGTTGCTGTCTGCCAGACGCAGCATACCTTCGCTGTCCCGACGGAAAACGAGCAGGCCGACGGGTATGTTTTCGCGGATATGTCGCTCGGTTTTCCGGCTCTGCTGCAGGTTCTCGCGCATGAGGTTGAGTTCGGAAATGTCGACGAAGGTGAAGACGACGCCGGAATAGATCCTGGGACCGATCTGGTAGGGCACGATCCGCGCCAGGTATGTCCTGCCGTTTTTGGTTTGAACCTCTGTTTCCAGTGGTTCGTGGGACTTCTGCACCCTGGTGGCCGCGCTTACCGGATCGAGATTGGCGAGAAAATGGGATATGTGGGAAAACGGTCTGCCTATGTCCTTGTCGAGAATGTTGAAAATATTGGCGATTTCCGGGGAAAAGCGGCGAATTTCCAGATTTTCGTCAATTATCAGGGTACCAATGCGGGAACTGGTCAGCAGATTGTCGACGTCGTTCGTTAATTCGGTAAGTTCGATGATTTTGTTCTGATGCTCGGCGTTGACGGTGTAGAGTTCTTCGTTGGTGGACTGCAGCTCCTCGTTGGTGGACTGCAGCTCCTCGTTGCTCGCCAGCAATTCCTCGTTGGTGGCCTGCAGTTCCTCGTTGGAGGTTTCCAGTTCCTCGATGGTGGCCTGCAGGTTTTCCCGGGCAAACTGCAGCTCCTGCTCGAGATCGTTTATGCGCTGCCGAGCTTCCCGGCTGACATCGTATTCGTCGGCGGCGGTACTGGGCGGCGAGGGCGCTGTGCTGGTTTCCTCGAAGAAGACCACCATCAGGGGTTCATATCCCTTTCTCTGGGGCAGCGGCCGGATATAGAGGCGGATCCTCTTTGTCTCAGGGCGGTCGAGGTGGATGTTGCTGTAGACGACCTCCTCGCCGGTGCGAAAAACTTTCTGGATGCCCGTGGCCAGGGGGATGGCCAGATCCTTGGCCGCCAGCCTGGAGATGTTGTACTCGACGGGACCGGAGGGGATGGTGAAGTAGCCGCTGGTATTGCCGATGATCTGCTGGATGTCGAGGTGTTCATCGACGATGACCGAAAGCGGAATGTAGCGCTCCGCGGCAAGATCGAGAAAAGCCTTGAGGAGGACGGTCTCGCGGTCGCCGGCCCTGCGGTTCTCTCGGCGGATGCCGAAGGCGTTGTCAACCTTCCGGACCTGGCCGGGACCGGCAACTTTCAGGTCATCACGCAGCGGGTTGCTCCGCCCCCGGGACTCGAATATCCTGAATTTCTGATGCAGGGGCTTGAAGAAATCGGTCATTTCGCCGATGGTTTCGCTGTTGCCTAAAAAGAGGATGCCCCGGGAGGTGAGCGAGAAGTTGAACATCGCCAGGGCCTTGGACTGGAGGACCGGCTGGAGATAGATCAGCAGGTTGCGGCAGGAGATGAGGTCGATGTTGGTAAAGGGCGGGTCCTGGACCAGGTTGTGCTGGGCGAAAACCACCATTTCCCGGATAAGCCTGGTTATCTGAAAGGAGTCTTCCTTGCGGTAAAAGTATTTGCTCAACAGTCTGGCCGGCAGATCGGCGGCGATCGATTCCGGATAGACGCCGGTGCTGCCGCGGACTATGGCCTCACGGTCGACATCGGTGGCGAAAATCTTGACATCGCAGCTGACCTTGTGCTCTTCCATCAACTCCTTGAACATGATGGCCAGGGTGTAGGCTTCTTCGCCGGTGGAGCAGCCGGCAACCCAGCAGCGAATTTCCCGGTTTTTTATGCGGCTGAAGAGCTGAGGCACGATGTTGTCCTGCATAAAGGCCATGGCGTCGTCATCGCGGAAAAATCTGGTGACGCCGATGAGCATTTCCCGGTACAGCGCCATGACCTCGCCGGGAAAATTGGTGAGATAACGGACATATTCGTCGAAATCGGTTATCTGGTTGATGGTCATCCGCCGTTCGATGCGTCTGCTGATGGTGCTCGGTTTGTAATGGGTGAAGTCGACCTTGGTCTTGGCCCGCAGTTCGGCAAACAGACGGGTCAGCGAATCGGCGTCTTCCAAAAGCGACTCGGAGAGCTTTTCCCCGGAAATATAGGGGTGGGCCACATAGGAAAGTATCTGCTCCGGCATTTTTTCCGGGGCAAGAATGAAATCGGCGGCGCCGGTGGAAATGGCGGCCCGGGGCATGCCGTCGAATTTGGCGCTCACCTCTTCCTGGACCATGACCATGCCGTTGTGTTCCTTGATGGCGCGCACGCCCCGGGCGCCGTCGCTGCCCGTTCCGGAGAGTATGACGGCGATGGCCTTCTTGCCCTGATCTTCGGCCAGGGACTGGAGAAAAATGTCGATGGGCAGGTTGATGCCATTCTGCTGGCTTTTATCCTTGAGCAGCAGCTTGCCGTGGAAAATCGTCAGATTCTTTTTGGGCGGGATGAGGTAGACGGTGCCGGCGAGCACTTCCATGCCTTCCTCCGCCCGGTGCACCTTCATCTCGGTTTTCTTGGCCAGCAGCTCCACCATCAGGCTCTTATAGTCGGGAGAAAGGTGCTGGACGATGATGAAGGCCAGCTTGTTTTTCGGCGGCATGCTGGTGATGAAACGCTCAATGGCCTCCAGCCCGCCGGCGGAGGCGCCGATGCCGACATAGTGGCTCGGATGTGCTGACGAAGATGCTGTATTTTCCTGGGTCACAGTCCTGTGTTCTCCTGATGAGGGGAAATGCCGACGGCCGCGCAGCCGCTCAGCGACGGCTGGCAGGAAGTGGTCGGTGGTCTTTTACCGACCTCGGTAGAGCCAATATATCTACCATCATTCCAACATCCTATGGTGCCTGGAAAATATAATAATAATTCTCAATGGTGCAATCTCTATTTTTCATCGCCGGGCGGCCGCCGCCTGTATCCGCAGGAACACGCCACTGGTGCGAGAGCCTTGGTTTCTCTGCTGTCCGTAAGGGGAAAAAAAATCGGGTCAGCCGGTGTGATAGAGATGTGTCAATTCCTTGCAGCGCTCCGCGTACTCTAATGTATTTCTAATTTTACCAGGCGCTTGGCTGTTGTGTGCCATGGTCTTGTTCTCCCACTATAGCAAAAAATGAAGGGAAACTGCAAATGAAGAAAAGAGGAACTCCTCAGCTGGGGTCTGGCGGCAAATCCGGCCGCCTTTTCTCGGAATCTCTTCTTCTGCTGCTCGAGATCTGCGGTCCTCAACAAGTTTTAACCGTTATCTAACCTGCCTGTAATTTCCTCTCTGTAGTATCGCCTAATGAGGTGGGATGAGATCTCCGGACCCAGCGTTGGCGCAGATGCCGCAGCATCAGCCAATGGTTTGTACAGCATATGTATGTTTTTTCATTGTGCTCTCATCCAGATCTTTAGAATCACCAATCCATTACATGCAAAATACACATGCAAAATACCTGGGTTCCTCTACTGCCCGGGTAAGAGGAGAGCCCGATGTCCGTCAACTGGTATAACCCCTATGCGGCCGCCTATGGAGAATGGTACAGGGGCAATCTCCACGCTCACTGTCTGCCCGGGAGTCCCTGCGCGACCATAGGCCAGGAAAACCTGCTGAAAGGTTACCGGCAAAAGGGCTATGATTTTCTCGCCATTTCCGATCATCTCGCCGTTACCAGGGCGCAAGCCGCCAAGCCGGTCATGATTTTCGGCCTCGAGTGGAACAGCAGGACCCCTCACATGTCCAGGCGTACACAAACCCAGCAGAACCATGTCGGTATCTATGGGATTGACCGGAAAGCGGTGGAGAACACCCTGGAGTGCCGTGCTCTCGATGAACTCGCCGGTGCAGCCGGTGACATGCTCTTCGTGGCCAACCATCCCGACTGGCTGGACGAGGAGCATTATTCGCTGACTACACTCATGCGGTTTGCCCATCTTTTCGACGGCCTGGAAATCTATAATCATTCCATTGAAGCCGACCCCGGACAGGCGGATTCGACCTGGAAATGGGATAAGCTGCTGTCAAGTGGCTTCCCGATTCTTGGATTTGCCCATGATGATTCCCATGCCGCCGCCGATATCGGCAGAGCATGGCTCATGGTCAAAGCCCTGGACAACACCCCGAAGTCGCTGTTGAGATCTCTGAAAACGGGCAATTTCTACTCTACCACCGGGGTGGTTATCGAGAGTCTCGAACGTCGGGAGTCCACCATCAGCATCCGCCTGGCAGAAGAGGCCGTTATTCGCGTTGTCGGCAGCTTCGGCAGAGTAATGGCGGAAAGCGTCGGAACATCGATGCATTGGAATTTTGAGCCGCAGAAAAGTGAATATGCCAGGTTCCATGTACGCAATTCTTTGTGGCAGCAGGGCTGGAGTCAGCCCTTTTACCGTCTGTAGAGCTGATCAGGCGGCAAGGCCGTAATACCTATTTCACTGGAAAAAGAGAGGAGAGATGAAAATGAAAAAAGATCATTCGACCCCGGAGAAGCTAACGGGCTCGGCAGGTGAACTCAACCGGCGACAATTTATCAAGAAAACCGCCGTTGCCGGTGCAGCCGTAATGGCGACCAGCAGTATCGGACCCTGGTTTATCAAAGACGCCAGGTCGTCGTCGGGAACCTTGAAGCTTTTTACCTGGCCCGATTATTCCAAACCCGAGGTCATCGAGGCCTTTGAAAAGGCCACCGGCATCAAGGTCAAGATTACCAACTACAGCACCAACCAGGAGTGCATGAACAAACTTCGTGCCGCGCGGGCAAGGGGCTTCGATATCGCCCAGCCCTCTTTGACTGAATTGCAGCTGCACATGGAGCATGAGCTTTACCGGGAGATCGACGAGAGCAAGATCGCCAATCTTGGCAATCTGGAAAAGGCCTTCTATGAAAAATCGAAAGACCTGGGAGGCGTCATTGGCGGCAAACGGGTGGGCCTGCCCTATGACTGGGGAACCGAGGCCATGGCCTGGAATACCGAGGAGAACCATTTCGAGTACGGCGAACTGAGCTTTGGCACCATGTGGGACGATGAGTATAGAGGCAAGGTCACCTGCCGTCCCCACTCGGTCTTTATCGGCGCCGGGCTCTATCTCGAGTCCATCGGCCGGATCGAGATGGACCGCATGTACGATACCTACCGATCGGAAGAGAAAATGCGCAAGGCCTATGATGAGATCCTCGCCTTTCTCATCGACAGGAAAAAGAACATCAAAATGTTCTGGAACAATGCCCAGGATCACCAGCTGGCCTTTCTCCAAAACGGCTGCGTTGTCGGCCAGACCTGGGACGGCCCCATCCTTACCATGAAAAAGGAGGGCAAGCCCGTCTCCTACATGGCGCCCAAGGAAGGGGCCATGACCTGGGTCGATTCCATGGCCATCGTCAAGAACGCCGAAAACCTCGAGCAGGCCTACGCCTTCATCAACTGGGCCTATACCCCCGAAGCAGGCGCCATCATGGCCAAGTCGACCGGTTACAACAGCGTTGTCAAGGGCGCGGCCGATCTCCTCGATGAAGCCACCAAAAAGAATTTCAAAGAAGCCTATCCCGGAGATGCCCTGGATAATCTCTGGTGGTATGTTTCCGAGCCTGCCTGGTTCGTGCCGGCAAGAACCGAGTACCGCGACAAATTTCAGGCGGCTTGAGCCCTCCTGAACCGCCATTGCCGGAGGGAGGGTAGAGCGAGCTCTCCCGGCCGGCATGCAGGAAAAAGAGTAGCAGATACCGACGGATAATTGCTGTCAAAGGGGGGGCAATGGCTACCTCTCGCTGTATGGGGATTGCTGGGCTATGATCGGGCAAGATGTGGAAATAGTGGATGTCGGAAAGTGTTTCGATGGTTTCTGGGCTCTTCGCAATATCAATGTGCATATAGAAAAGGGTGAATTTTTCAGCTTTCTCGGGCCCTCGGGATGCGGAAAAACCACGATACTGAGGTTGATCTCCGGTTTTCTCGAGCCCACCGGGGGCCAGATTAGAATCGGTGGCCGGGACATGGCGGGCATCGGCCCGAACAAACGCAATACCTGTCTGATCTTTCAAAATCTCGCTCTTTTTCCGCTGATGACCGTGGCCGAGAATATCGGCTTCGGTCTCGAAGTGCGGGGCGTTGCCAAAAAACAGCGGCAAGACCGGGCTGCCAAGCTTCTCGAATTGGTGGATCTGCCGGGCAGCGGCGATAAACGGGTGGGTGATCTCTCCGGCGGCCAGATGCAGCGTGTGGCCATAGCCCGGGCTCTGGCGGTGGAGCCGTCGGTGCTGATGCTCGACGAGCCGCTGTCGGCACTTGATCTGAAACTGCGCCGGCACATGCGTGCCGAACTGAGGAAAATACAACGGCAAACGGGTGTTACCTTTATCTACATCACCCATGATCAGAGCGAAGCTTTGACCATGTCCGATCGTATTGCCGTGATGTCCAATGGTCGGATAGAACAAATGGGGCCTCCCGATGCCATCTACAACACTCCGCACTCACCCTTTGTCGCCTCCTTCGTCGGCGAGACCAACAGCTTTCGCGGTACTATAAGCAGGGTCAACGGCACGACGGCACAGCTCGATTCCGCCCTCGGCCCCCTGCAGGGACGAAATCCCTTCAAGCTTGGGCCAGGGACACCTTCGCTGGCATTTCTCCGGCCCGAGGCCATCGCTCCGGCAGAAAAAACGGATGCGGTCAACACCCTGTCCTGCCGGGTGCAAAAATGGAGTTTCGAGGGCGCCTACATTAATCTTACCCTGAAAACAGAGGGGGGCGAGGCGGTCATGGTTCGCCTCAACAACAGCGGCACCGGCTTCGACCTGAGAGAGGAGATGGAGCTTGCCGTCTCCTTTGCCCCGGACAACCTCCTTTTGCTGGCCGACGAGGGAGCACGGGGTGCCTAGACTCCTTGCGGGCCCGCTCAAAGCCTTCGGCGCCGCCGGAACAATCTACGTATTTGTAGCGGTGGGCACCTGGCTGCTGGTTCTGGTCATCATCCCCCAGCTGATTATGATCGATTATTCGCTGAGGCCACTGTTGCCCCTGCGCGAAATAGGCGGGCCCAAGGATGTCTGGACCCTGGAGCACTATCTGCAGATAGCCGGTAACGGCCTGCACCGCTCCATCTTTTCCAAGACCATATGGTCGAGCCTGGTGGTGACCTTTTTTGCCCTGGTTATCTGCTATCCCCTCTCCTTTTACCTGGCCCTGGTGGCCAGACGCACCATGCTCGCCTGGCTGATGATGGCGCTGATCATCCCCTACTGGATCAACGAGCTGCTGCGCCTGTTCGCCTGGCAGCTCATTCTCGCCGACAAGGGTCCCCTCAACCAGATCATGCTCTGGCTCGATATCATCGGGGAGCCGGTCAACTTTCGGGCCGGCAACGGCGCGGTGATCGTCGGCATGGCCTATGCCTACATCCTCTTCATGGTCTTTCCGCTGTTCAACTCCATGGAGAGCCTCGACCGTAATCAACTTGAGGCGGCCCGTGATCTCGGCGCCTCCTGGCCGCGTATTCACCGCCGCATCGTCATTCCCCATGCCAAGCCGGGTATCGCCACCGGCTGCATCATGACCTTCATGCTGGCCGCCGGCACCATTGCCGCCCCCCAGCTTCTCGGCAGCCCCTCAAGCTTTTGGTTTACCGAAATCATCTACAACAATTTCGAGACGGCGAACTGGAATCAGGGCGCGGCCTATGCGGCGACCCTGGCGATGCTGTGTCTGATCTTCGTCTTTCTGATGCTCAAGATCTTCAAAGTCAGTCTCAGGGAGCTCGGCCGATGATATCGTCGCGGAAAGTGCTGCACATTGTGTCGATCACTTATCTCATAGGCTTTTTCATCTATCTCTTTCTGCCTCTCATCTTCATGGGAATCGTCGCCTTCAACAGCAGCAGCATTCCCCAGGTTGCTCCCTGGCAGGGATTCACCCTTCACTGGTTTGTCGAACTCTGGCACGACAACCAGATGTGGGACGCCCTGACGAACAGCGTCCTTGTCGGCCTGGCAGTGGTCTGCATCTCCGTACCCATCGGCCTGGCGGCGGCGCTCTTGCTCACCCGGCTGCAGTTCAAGGCCCAGGATGCCCTCTACGCCCTCTTTGTCTCTCCCATTCTCACGCCGGGAATAATACTGGGAATCTCCACCTTTCTTTTCTGGGATCGGGCCTTTGCCGTTGGCGGCGGTCTCTGGACCGCGGTCATGGCCCACTCGACCTTTATCAGTTCCTACTGCATGCTGCTGATCATGTCCCGTATCCAGCGATTTGACCGGCTGCAGGAAGAGGCTGCTTTCGATCTCGGTGCCAGTCATCAACAGGTTTTCTGGAAAATCACCATACCTTTTCTACGACCGGCGCTGCTTTCTTCCATGGCGCTGGCCTTCATGCAGAGTTTCGAAAACTACAACACCACCCTTTTCGCCATAGGCTTCGAGCAGACTCTGCCCATCTACATCGGCAGCAAGCTGCGGGTTTTCATCAGCCCGGCCATGAACGCGCTCGCCGTCATTTTCATTGTCTTGAGCATTGTCGGCGCCCTGTTCTGGCAGCTGGCCCGCCGGAGGGAGCGAGAAAGCCGCTGAGAAGCATGTTTGCTGGTTTTGGGCCGGCAACACATCGCCTTCATCACCGCTCATCCAGCTGATATATTCCCAACGGGAAATACAGATGGCGGCAAAGCCAAAAGACGAGCTTTACTTTTCATCTTCTAGAGGGGTCAGCCACGGTCGACCGTATCGAGCAGCACCCGCACCAGTTGCGCCAGCTCGGCCCTGTCTATGGGTTTGTTGAGGAAGCCGTCGATGCCTGTGGCAAAGGCCTTTTCCCTATCTATCCCCCTGTTGTAGCCGGTACAGAGAATGATTGGGATGTCGCTTCGGGCTTCCAGTATTTTTTCTGCCAGCCTGTCGCCGTTCATCTGCGGCATGGTCATATCGGTTATGAGCAGATCGAATTGTTGCGGGTCGGTGAGGAAGAGTTCCAGCGCTTCGCTGCTGCTGGTCCGGGCCGAGACATGATATCCCAGGCCGGTGAGCATTCTTGACATCATGGTAACGATGGCCTGCTCATCGTCGACCAGCAGAATTCTCTCGCTGCCGGCGGCCGGCGGCGGCAGATCTTTTCCGTGAACACTCAGCGATTGCGGCCCGGCTTCGACGGTGGGCAAAAGTATGGTGAAAACCGAGCCTCTACCGATGGCCGATTCCACCGAAATGTCGCCGCCATAGCTGGTGACGATTCCATGAACGACGGCCAGGCCGAGACCGGTGCCCTCTCCGAGGCCCTTGGTGGTAAAATAGGGTTCGAATATGGAGCCCCGATGTTCTTCGGCTATACCCGGTCCGCTGTCGGTTATGGTGATCTCGACACAGGTGTCCTCCGGTGCCAGCCGCCGGTGTTCTGCTGTACTGTCCCGGGAGACTGTCCGGTCCCGCATCTTTATCTGCAGCAGGCCTCCCTCAGGTTCCATGGCCTGGGCGCCGTTGCTGCAGATATTGAAAAAAAGTTGGTATATCTCTGTCTTACTGGCGAGTACCAGGGCGTCGCTGCGCAAATCCTGTTGGATTTCAACGGAGGACGGTATGGTTGAGCGCAGAAAACGGAGGGCTTCCCGGGCCACGCTTTTGATGGCTACAGGCTGGCGTTGGCTGTCGCGTTTTCTGGCAAAGGTGAGAATCTGCAGGACCAGTTCCCTGGCTCGATTGGCGGCGGCCAGCACTTCCTCCAGACTGTCCTGCAATTCCGTGTTCTTCGGGGCGTCCTCGAGGGCCAGTTCGGTAAAACCGATTATGGAAGCGAGAATATTGTTGAAATCATGGGCGATGCCTCCCGCCAGGGTGCCGATGGATTCCATTTTTCGGGCCTGCTGGAGTTCGTCCTGCAGTTTTCTCCGTTCTGCTTCAGCCTGTTTCCGTTCATTGATATCGTTGACAATGCCTTCATAATGGGTGATCCGCCGGTGGGAATCATAGCAGGCCCGGGTGGAGTTGCTGATCCATATCTCCGAGCCGTCCCGGCGGCGGACCTTGAACTCCATGTCGATAACCGCGCCTTTTTCTTCGAGGAGTTGCTGGTATTTTTGCCGGTCGGCCGGGTCGACGTAGTATTCGCTGGCAATATCGGTGATGGAGGCTATGAGTTCTCCGGGAGAGTCGTAGCCCAGCATTCTGGCAAAGGCCGGATTGACCTCTTCGAAGCGCCCCTCCCTGGTGCTGCGGAAAAACCCCTCGATGGCATTCTCGAAGATATTCCGATATTTCTCCTCGCTCTGGCGCAGGGCCTCTTCCGCCTCCTTCTGTTCGCTGATGTCCTGGGAGATGCCGAAAACCCCGGTAACCCGGCCGTTCTCGTCATACTGAGGATAGCCCTGGGTATTGATATAGCGGACCCGGCCGTCGGCAGCGACGATTCTCGAGACCAGGCGGTAGGGGATGCCTTCCAGCGCCCGGTTGAAGGCACGTTCGTAGGGGGCGCGGTCGTCGGCATGGAAAAGGCTGGTGATGCCGGCGGTATCCGGGGGCGTTGCCTGCGCCTTGAGCGAAAAGACCTTGAACATCTGTCTCGACCAGCTGCGCCGGCGGCTGCGCCTGTCGTAGCTCCAATAGCCGACGCCGGCCATCTTCTGGGCCAGGTCCATGGTCTGATACATGTCTTGCAGCGCCTTTTCGGCCCGCCGTTCTTCGTCGATCTGCAGTTCGAGTTCGTCGCGGGAAGCGGTGACGGCGCGGAGTTTTTCCTTCATGCGCTCCACGGCGCCGGCGAGTCTGCCTATCTCGTCGTTGCCCTTTTTGGCGATGGTCGAACCACAATGGCCTTCGGCAGCCTCCCGGGCCGTTTTCTCCAGCTGGGCCAGGGGCGCGAAAATATAGCGTTTTGACAGCAGGGACGTGGCGGCTGTTATGGTAATGAGCAAGAAGAGCAGGGAGGCGGCGATAAGGGCGGTGTTTGCCGCGACAAGCCGGTCGAGGCGCTGTCTGGAGAAGGCCAGGGAGACCCGGTCTCCATTCGTGCCGCCTTGAGTGATATCGGCGGTCTGCACGATGTAGCCCCCGGCATCGAGTAGCTGCCTGAAATCCGACGGCGGGGAGCCGGGACGCATCTTTCGCAGCACAACCTCGCTCCCGCTCTCGATGGTTATAAAGAGAAGATCTTCGTCGACAAACAGCGAGTCAAGAAAGGCCTCCCTCGATTCGGCGCCCGGCTGCAGGGCGGGGCTGGCGAGACAGATGGCACTCATCCGGGTCAGATGGTCCAGGCGTGAATGCAGATCCTTTTCGAGTGTGCTTTTGGCAAGCCAGAGCATCACCACCAGAAAACAGCAGATGACGACGGTGACCACCAGGGACAGGCCGGCGAGAAAACGGCTGCGGATGCTGGCGAAGGGTTTGTTTTCTGGAGTGCTGGCTGGCTGTTTCATTTTGTAGGCAATGCATTTTCCGGCAAAAAAAGTGTGCCGCCCCCGTCAAGCCTCCCGTTCCGGGAAGCCGCTCGCCGCAGGAGGCAGACCGCAGGATGTAGACAACTGAGCGGTAAAGGTGTCGATGGAACATATTGTACACCACACTCCCGGCAGTTTGCACAGGGTTTCCGAAGAGAAGGGGTTTGGCCGGCACAATGAGGATGGCCTCCCGGGGAGCGAGCATATCTTGCCTGCAAGCTTGCAGGCAAGACGATCGCTGGGGCGGCCCTGGGCCTGAAAAGTCTTGCATTTTTCGCCCATATTGAATATTTGCTCAACAGAAACCCAAACCTACAGTACCGGTGCCAGCGGCAGAGAAAAATGGCATGGACGCGGTGTGCCTTCGCCCCGCAGGAAGTTGTGCCGGGCGTCCCCCGAATCCCTGCGCCATTGGCCGCCGCCGGATATTTGCACAAGGGAGGCAAGCATGGCCGTACATATCGCCAATCATCCATTGATCAATCATAAGCTCGGCCTGATGCGGGCCAAGGATATTTCCACCAAGGACTTTCGCGATCTTTCCTCGGAGGTGGCACGGCTGCTGACCTATGAAGCGGCCAAGGATCTGCCCACCGAGAAGAAGATCATCGAGGGCTGGGCCGGACCGGTGGAGGTGGAGAAGATCAAAGGCAAGAAAATCACCATCGTGCCGATCCTGCGCGCCGGTTTGGGTATGATGAACGGCGTCATCGACCTTATTCCCTCGGCCAAGGTCAGCGTCGTCGGCTACTATCGTAACGAGGAAACCCTGCAGCCGGTGGAATACTACGTAAAATTGGCCAGCGCCATGGAAGAGCGCATCGCCCTTATTCTCGATCCGATGCTGGCCACCGGCGGCACGCTGCTGGCGACCATCGAAACACTGAAGAAGGCCGGCTGCAAAAATATCAAGGGGCTTTTTCTGGTGGCGGCGCCGGAAGGGGTGAAGCGCATAACCGAAGCCCACGGCGATGTGGAAATATATATCGCCGCCATGGACGAGCGTCTCAACGAAGTCGGCTATATCCTGCCGGGGCTCGGCGATGCCGGCGATAAGATTTTTGGCACCAAATAGAGGTATTGCGGCTACTCACTGCAAAGATTTCCAGCGCACACAAAAAGGGGAGGAGGTATGGCAGAGCAGATGATCGATTCAGACTACAAGTTCAGGATAAAGGATGGTGTCATCGGCGCCCAGATGATGTTCGTGGCCTTCGGCGCCCTGGTGCTGGTGCCGATACTCACAGGCCTCGACTCCAATGTCGCCCTGTTCACCGCCGGGGCCGGCACCCTGCTGTTTCAGATAATCACCAAAGGCAAGGTGCCGGTGTTTCTCGCCTCCTCCTTCGCCTTCATCGCCCCCATCATCTACGGCGTCCAGACCTGGGGCATACCGTCGACCATGTGCGGCCTGGCGGCGGCGGGACTTTTCTACGTGATTTTGAGCTTCATCGTCCGCATCTTCGGTTCGAACATGCTGCACAGGATTCTGCCGCCGATCGTCACCGGACCGGTGATCATGGTCATCGGCCTGGTGCTGGCCCCGGTGGCCGTCCACATGGCCGTCGGCCGTACCGGCGACGGTTCCGCCTGGCTGGTGCCCGATACCACGGCGGTGATCATCGCCACTGTCGCCCTGGCCACCACGGCCCTGACCTCGCTGCTCGGCAGGGGCTGGTTCAAGCTTATCCCCATTCTCTGCGGCATTGCCGCCGGCTACGCCGCCTCCCTGGTGCTCGATATTACGGGCATCTCAGCGGCGGTACAGGCCTCTTTCAATCCAGGCGATCTGCAGAACTGGACGGCGCCGGCCCTTATCTCCATGCAGCCGGTGGCAGAGCGCCCCTGGTTTTCCATCCCCAACTTCGTCATGCCGGAATGGCGCTGGGAGGCGGTGCTCTTCATCGTCCCCGTGGCCCTGGCGCCGGCCATAGAGCATTTCGGCGACGTTCTGGCCATCGGCGGCATCACTAATAAGGACTACATCAAGGATCCCGGTATTAAGAACACCCTGCTGGGCGACGGCCTGGCCACCTCGCTCGCCTCCTTTCTCGGCGGTCCGCCCAACACCACCTACTCCGAGGTTACCGGCGCCGTGGCCCTGACCAAGGCCTACAATCCGGCGATCATGACCTGGGCGGCGATTTTCGCCATACTTCTCTCCTTTGTCGATAAAATTGGCGCTTTTCTGGCCACCATTCCCACACCGGTCATGGGCGGCATCATGATCCTGCTGTTCGGCATGATCACCGTGGTCGGCATCAACATTCTGGTGAAATCGGGCAAGGATCTGTCCACCCCCAGAAACCTGGTGATCGTCGCCGTCATCCTGGTGGCCGGCATCGGCGGCATGAAATTCACCGCCGGCAGCTTTGCCATAGAGAAAATCGGTCTGGCCGGCATTCTCGGCCTTCTGCTCAATCTTATCCTGCCCCAGGAGAGGAAGGAGTCGTAACCTTTTTCCGCTGACCTGTTCAGGGGCCTGTGGTTCACCATTGGCCCTTCGTGAACATTATCACCAGTTCCAGTCGTTTCCGATATTGGGAAAAATCTGCAGAATGGCCGGCAACAGGCGCAAAGACTGTATCGATCAGGAATTCCATGATCCAATGATCGCCTGGAAAATAGCCGGCCTGCCCAAACCGTCGAACATCTTTTTCACACGTTTCGACGGCAGGCATTATATCGCCAATCCGTTCTATTGAAAAACGGCCCCCAGAAGCAGAAGGCCGGAAAGGGATGAATGCGTATCAGCCGATATCCATCCACTCCCGGGTCTCAGGCAGAAAATGGGCCAGACCCTCGAGTACGCCGGCGCAGTAGTTGCCGTTCATTCCCAGAAAATCTCCCCGCGCCAGATAAAGCCTGTGGCGCATACCCCGTTCTTCCATTATGCGCATGGCCTCCTCTCGCACCTCGTCGCGGGCATTTTTGACGAGGACGGAGTGGAGGCCGCTGGTCAGGGCCTCCATGTCGTTGCCGGAATCACCGGCGAAGACCGTGCGCTCATGGGCAAAACCTTTTTTTTCCATGAGAAAGCGAATGGCGTGATCCTTGGTGGCCCGCTCGGGAATGATGTCTACTAAGCCCACATCCTTTTGCTCATCGATGCTCCAGATGATACTGGCCTGTACACCCGCCTGCTCCAGCAGGGCGGCGAGGGTATTTTTCAAGGTGATGGGATCGAGGGTGGAGGACGCATAGTAACTGAGTTTAAAAGTGTTTTGCTTTTCATCCTCCTGGGGGGTCAGCTCATCGAGATGGGCAAACAGCCCCGCCAGATCCTCACGGCTCTTGCCGTGCCAGTCTCTGCCTATTTCCTCGGCCCAGTCCTGCCACGGCTGCCAGTCCTTCAGCGGCTCATATATGGTTGTGCCGACATCACCGATGGCATAGCCGGGAAGGGGCAGGGAGTGGTCGCTGACAGCCTTCTTCAGCAGCGCCTCACTGCGGCCGCTGACATAGGCCAGAGTCAATTCCTCCCTGGCGGCCAGGTGTACGAGTATTTCCAGTGCCCGGGGTGATTCGGGCTGCGGGCCGTTGGGGAGAATCGTTCTGTCGAGATCGCTGCAAAGCAGTATTTTATTCATCATAGCCATCGATTCGTAAAAAGGGTTGTCCTTCAAGCGCCTTGGTGGCGATAATGGCGCCTGCCGCGCTCCAGCCCTGGTGTCTGATGCCTCCGGGGGTCAGGTCCTTGCCATGGACATACTCGGGGAAGCTCCACGATTCGCCGTCCACCTCCAGGGCGTTGGCCTTGTGCACCTTTTCCAGATGGCGCCGGGCGTCCTCCTTGCGGCCCTGTTTGGCCAGATCGGCCACGTAGAAACTGGAGATCATCGGCCACAGCCCTCCGTTGTGATATTCATAGGGCTTGTTTTTGAAGGTGTAGGAAAAGGTCATGTGCAGGTCGTCCCAATCCTTGTCCACAGGCTTGATGACCGGCATGAAGGCAGGAATCAACTGTTCGTTATCCTTGAATATTTGGGATCTGATATATTTCTCCACCGCCTGCTGCCGCTCTTCGTCGGAGACATCGAGCAGGGAGCAGAGGATATTGGCGAAGGCATCGAAGC
This sequence comes from Desulfopila sp., assembly GCA_041642275.1. Classification (GTDB taxonomy): domain Bacteria; phylum Desulfobacterota; class Desulfobulbia; order Desulfobulbales; family Desulfocapsaceae; genus Desulfopila_A. The sequence continues at coordinate 21,978 of JBEPWT010000024.1, forward strand.
GATAACCGTAGCCATGGGGAGAAAAGAACGGCACCCAGTAATTTTTGGCGCATTTGGTCGCCGCCTTGCGGCCCTTTTTGTAGAGTATGTCGTGGTAGACGTCGTCCGGCACCTGCTCGTTGTTGATAAACCAGTAGTTGGCGCGGATGAGGTGTTTGAGGCGGGTTGATTTTTCCCTGAGGTTATGGTCTTCGCTGTCATGCAGCTTTTTGCGGATGGCGCAGAGGGTGCGCAGCGCCTGCAGATAGAGAAGCTGGTCGAAAAGAACATAGCCGCTGTGAAGATACTCGTCGGCCCAGTCGCCGGTTTCGGGAACGTAGAGCAGTCCGCGGTTGTTGAACTCCCAGGCGCCGAGGAGGAAACGCACCTTTTCCAGGGCGGGAATGGCCTCCTCGAGAAACTCATCGTCGCCGGTGGCCTGCCAGTATTCGCCGCAGGCGATGATAAACCAGAGGTTGGCGTCGACCCGGCCGGTCATGCCGCCGTAACTGATCCGGTCGCTGGTGGTGTCGACATTGCTCGCAATTTCCCCATGCGGACCCTGGTACTTGATGAGCGTTTTCAGGGTCTGCCGGGTTGATTTGATCAGCTCTTCATCGCCGGTCAGCAGAGCCGCCAGGCCAAGGATGGCTCCGTCCCGGCTCCAGACCCTCCGGTAGTTGGCATGGTCCGTGGGGGAGGCGAGAAAGCCGTCCTTCACCGCGCATCTGTGGAGGAGTTCTACCGCCTTGTCGTAGCCGACGCTGAAGATATCGTTATCTTTCTTGTTCCTGTTTGTCGCCATGGGTTTTCACCGTCTCTGCAGCGACGAAGCGTAACCGAAGCTGCGTATTTACTCTTGTGGAGATCTCATTTTTGTTGTGTTGCCCTATACTATTATAAAAACACACTTCCTGATTGATCAACCATCCCGAGATGAAAAAATAAGCACGGGTTCTTTGCAGAGAGGAGAAAAGTGGCCGGAAAAGATGGCGCTATGGTCAGTTGATGGTCAGTTGACCCTGTAGGTACACATTTTACAGCTGATGCCTTCATTTTTAAGGTAATCGGCGTTTTCCATGCCGAGCAGCTCCCAGCGGTTCTGCTGTTCCAGTTCAATCATTCGCTGACGATAGCCATAGTCCTCGTAGGCTCCTTCACGGATGGTGAAGCAGATGACTCCTCCGGGCCTGGTGATACGCACAAGCTCGTCGAAGGCGTGGGCCTTGACGTGTCCGTAGGTGAAAGTGCCGGTGCAGACCACGGCGTCGTAGCGATTGTCTTCCACGAGCAGGTTTTTGCTGAGATCGGCCTGGATATGGCGCTTATAGATTTTTTTATTTTCGGCTTCGACAAGCATTTCCCTGGAATAGTCCAGGGCGTCCATCCTGGTATAGCCGCGCTTGGCCAGCTCTTCGCCCACCAGGCCGGTGCCGCAGCCGGCATCGAGGATATAGACGCCCTTGGAGTCCAGGGCGCGGTCCAGGGCCTCGGCGGATTCGATGTGGGCGACGTAACCGAACTGGTCGACGGTGTCGGCATCATAATCGCTCGCCCAGTCCTTGTAGGCATCCATGAGTTCGTCGTGGTTTTCAGCGGTATATACTTTATCAAGGGTTTTATTGTCACTTACCATGATATGCTCCTTTTCGAGAGAGAGTGGCGGGCAACCGGCCAGGGGACTGTTCCACCTGCTCCGGCCGGCCCAAAGAGGGCAGGGTTAGCCCGGATATTTCACGCGTTGAGATCATGAAATGTTCAGCTTAGTTGCCGAGTACCTGGTAGGTGCAGAATTTGGCGGTGACGTTTTCCTTGACCAGGTAATCTTCCTCCCGCAATTCCTGCAGCCGCCATTTGTTGGTGGCTTCCATCTCCAGCATCTTGCTGCGGTAGCCGTATTCCTGATAGGCGCCGTCGCGGATGGTGAAACAGATATGGCCGCCCGGGCGGGTTATGCGCACCAGCTCGTCGAAGGCGTCGGGACCGACGTGGGCGAAGGTGAAGGTGCCGACACAGATAGTGGCGTCGTAATGATCGTCGGGAATGTCGAGGCTGTCATTCATGTCGGCATGGTACAGCGTATTGTAGATGGATTTTTTTTCGGCTTCAGTGAGCATATCGGTTGAAAAATCCATGGCGTCGATGCTGGCGTAGCCGAGGCCGTCGAGAATTTCTCCCACCAGGCCGGTTCCGCAGCCGGCATCGAGGACCCTTGCCTTGGGTGAATCAAGGTGGTAGTCGAGCATTTCCGCCGCCACCTTCGGACCGACATAGCCCATCACTTCGAGGGTATCGTTGTCATAGAGGTGAGCCCACTTGCTGTAGGCGGCGATGAGTTCCTGCGGGGTTGATGCTTCGTAGGTGGCTTTCCACAGTTCCGGGGTCTGCTGGTCCATTTTTTTCTCTCCTGTAATAGATAGTTCGGGACGGCAGCCGCAGAACGCGGCTGCCGCACAATATCGTTGGTGCTTGACACCGCCCGAGGGACGGCGAGCGGTGATTTTGTCCTTAATACCTGTAGTGGTCGGGTTTGTAAGGGCCGTCGACGGGGACGCCGATGTAGTCGGCCTGGTCCTGGCTCATCTCGGTGAGCACGGCGCCGAGTTTGCCCAGGTGCAGCCTGGCCACCTCTTCGTCGAGCTTTTTATCGAGGGTGTAGACCCCTGTGCCGCGCGACTGCTTATTCTGCCAGAGATCGATCTGCGCCAGCACCTGATTGGTGAAGCTGTTGGACATGACAAAGCTCGGATGGCCGGTGGCGCAGCCGAGATTGATCAGGCGCCCCTCGGCCAGCAGGTAGATCGAGTGACCGTCGTCAAAGGTGTATTTGTCCACCTGTGGTTTTACCTGCTCCTTTCTGACTCCGGGCCAGTTATTGAGCTTGTCGACTTCGATCTCGTTGTCGAAATGGCCGATATTGCAGACAATGGCCTGGTCCTTCATCCGACTCATATGCTCGGCGGTGATGATGTCCTTGTTGCCGGTGGTGGTGACATAGATGTCGGCGGTGCCGAGGGCGTCTTCCACCCTGCAGACGGTGTAGCCGGCCATGCAGGCCTGGAGGGCGCAGATGGGATCGACCTCGGAAACCAGGATGCGGCATTTCTGGCCGGCGAGCGACTCTGCCGAGCCTTTGCCGACATCGCCGAAGCCGCAGATCATGGCGGTCTTGCCGGAGAGCATGACGTCCATGGCCCGGCAGATGCCGTCCACCAGGGAATGGCGGCAGCCGTAGACGTTGTCGAACTTCGATTTGGTTACCGAGTCGTTGACATTGATGGCGGGAACCAGAAGCGATCCCTCTTTCTGCATATGATAGAGGCGGTGAACGCCGGTGGTGGTCTCCTCGGAGACGCCTTGCCATTGTTCCACGGCCCGGTGCCAGAAGGAGTCGTCGGCAGCCAGGACCTCCTTGAGAAGATTGTGGACGACCTGCAGCTCTTTGTTGTCGACCTGTTCTTTGAGGAAGGCGGCGTCTTTTTCAGCGGCGTAGCCTTTGTGAATGAGCATGGTGGCATCGCCGCCGTCGTCGACGATGAGCTGCGGTGTTTTGCCGCCCGGCCAGGTCATGGCCTTGAAGGTGCACCACCAGTATTCTTCCAGGGTTTCGCCTTTCCAGGCGAAAACCGGGATGCCCGCTTTGGCGATGGCGGCGGCGGCATGATCCTGGGTGGAGAATATATTGCAGCTGGCCCAGCGCACATCGGCGCCGAGGGCCGTCAGGGTCTCGATGAGCACGGCGGTCTGCACGGTCATATGCAGGCTGCCCATGATACGTACGCCCTTGAGGGGCTGCTGCGGCCCATATTTATCGCGGGTGGCGATGAGTCCGGGCATTTCCTTTTCGGCGATCTCGATTTCGCGCCGGCCCCAGTCCGCCAGGGAGATGTCGGCGATTCTGTAATCTTTTTCGCTGGCGCCCGCCGATGAGACGATATCGGCTATGGCCGCCAGTGCTTTGTTGTCATCCAGTGCTTCAGTTGCTGTATCTGCTGGCATTGCTGCTCCTTATAGAATTAAAATAGAGGTGTTTTTTTTGTGATCTCTGTGCCTGGAGAAAAAGCTGACGGCTCGGCGCGGAAAAGTGCCGGGCCGGCGGCAATCAGGCGACTTCGGCGATGGTGATGTTGCAGGCCTCCCGCAGGGCCTCGACCCTGTCGGTTTTCTCCCAGGAAAACATTTTCCTGCCGAAGTGACCGGCCACCGAGGTGTCCCGGTAGCTCCAGCCCTGTGGTTTTTTCAGCTGCAGGTCCCTGATGATGCCTGCAGGACGGAAGTCGAAAATTTCCGCTGATTCAAGGACCTCCTGTATCTGTTCGTCGTCGACTCTGCCGGTGCCGAAGGTGTCGACGTTGATGGAGAGCGGCCGGGCGATGCCGATGGCATAGGCCACCTGGATCTCGCATTTCTCCGCCAGTCCGGCTGCAACGATGTTTTTAGCGGCATAGCGGGCGTAATAGGCGGCCGAACGGTCTACCTTGGACGGGTCCTTGCCGCTGAAGGCGCCGCCGCCGTGGCAGCCGACGCCGCCGTAGGTGTCGACGATAATCTTGCGGCCGGTAAGTCCGGCATCGCCGTGGGGGCCGCCGATGACGAATTTGCCGGTGGGGTTGATGAA
>JBEPWT010000025.1:0-26558 GCA_041642275.1 Desulfopila sp.
CAGAGACTCTTTCTTCCGGCCATTGTCATCAAAGAGGATGGTCACATCCATGCGGCCATCGTCGTTGGTATCCCTTTCTTGCGAGGAGATCCGGCCGTCTTTGAGGATGGTGATGGTCTCCCAGACGCCGTCCTCATCCGGGTCATCGCAGATTCTGGCGGGTTGGCCCCCGGTGAAAAACCTGAGACGTTCCGGAGTGGAATCGCCGTCTTCATCCTCGCTGATGCGCAGGGGCCGGCCCTGCTCGTCAAAGTCGCAGAACCAGTCGAATACCCCGTCGAAATCGGAATCTTTTTTCTGCTGATGGGCCTTGCCGTCATTAAAGGTGGTGATGACATCATGGACACCATCGCCGTTGGAGTCGCGCAGCTGCTTGACCTGTATGCCGCCGGCGAAAAAGGTGCGCAGATCGGCCTTGCCGTCGCCGTCGGTATCCTTGTATTGTTCGACAAGCTCGCCGTCGGCGTAGAGACGGGTCTCTTCGTAAACGCTGTCTTCGTCGCCGTCATGATGGCTGCGCATGGGCAGGCCCGCCGGGTCATAAAAGATGCGGCTTTCGACAACTCCGTTGGAATTGCGGTCGCTCCACTGCTCTCTGGGCAGATCGTTGTCGTAGCTGGTCCACACCTCGGCGTGGCCGTCACCGTCCAGATCTCTGGATGATGAGGCGATTTTGCCGGCGGCAAAATGGAAGATCGTATCGAAACGGCCGTCTGCGGTGGTATCTTTTTTCAGCAGGAGGGGACGTTCCTGTTCGTCGAACTCGACGCGCTGGACAACATGCTCGTCGTGCCGGCAAAGCCGCAGATGCAGCACCCGTTTGCCCCCTTCGAAAAAATCCCGGCTGTCGATGGTTCCGTCGCCGTCGCCGTCGCTTTCCAGACGGGCGATTTTGCCGTCTTCATAGTACTGGAAGCGGTCCATGGCGCCGTTGAAGTCGCTGTCGACTTCCATTCGCTCGAGAAGGCCGGACCTGCTGAAAAAGGCGATGCGGTCGATCTGTCCGTCGTCGTTGCTGTCTTGTTTGCGAACCGTCGATCCCGAACCGAAGACGGCGGCCGGCAGCAGTACCAGCAGTGCCGCCGCCACCGGCCACCATCGGGGTTTGGCCGGCACCGCTAACCTGAGCCCTTGGGTAAGCATCCTCACGCGCTCCGCCGCAGATTGCGCTGACGCAGACCCCAGAGTAACCCGGCAGCGCCCAGGAGCAGGGAGATACCCGTCACGACGCCGCCCGCTTTGGCCGGCGGCGAAAACGAGGCCTTTTCCGGCTGCGCCGGGATGCGCCACTCCCGGTCGCCTCCGGTGAAGGTTTTGCTCAACACCAGCCGGTGTCCGATGCCGTCATCGACTATTACCCGCCATTTTCCCTCCCGGTCCGGGGAGAAGAGAAAAAGGCCGTTACGGTCGGTTCGGCCGACCTGGAACTCCTCGTCACCGTCGGAGGCGGTGATGAGGACCTCGCTAAAGCGCATGGGTTCGCCATCGTCATACTGGGCCACCAGGCAGATGCCGCTTCGCTCTTCCATCCACCCCCGGGTACCGTGCGCCGAGGCCGTAAATGGCCAGAAGGCCAGTACGATCAGGGCCAGGAAAAACAGTCTGTTCATATTTTCCTCCTCGGCCCCGGCATAATGGTGCCGCCGGAGCGCATTGGCGATTACTGCACCGCCAGGGTCAGGGTTGTCGAATATTTCTCGACATCGCATTCCTCAGGGTCGGGATAGTCGCTGGCGAAGGTGGTTTTCAACAGCCACAAGCCCGGCTGGAGGATGCGGATGCGGCCGTAGCCCTCAGCGTCGGTGGAGGTGGCGTAGGCATAGGTGTTGCTGTCGGTGGAAAAACCGGCGTAGGTGCCCAGTATTTCACCGCGGTAAGGCTTGCCGTGCAGCAGCACCCGGACATGGAGATAGTCGCCTATCTTCAGTGTCGCCGGGTTGTCCAGGGGGACGATTTCCATGGGCAGGCCGGTGATTCGGGAAACATCGCCCGCTGCTCCCTGGCTGGCGACGGCCTTCATGCTGGTGTGGGAATAGGAGCAGCTGATCACGCCTTCGAGGCCTTTTTTCGAGGCCCTTTTGCCCCCTTTGCTGGTTTTGGTATAGAACCCGGGCTTGCGCTCGGCGGTCACCACATAGCCGCCTTCATCGGTCATCCCCTCTTCGCTCTCCCATTCCAGGGCCGAGGGGAAAATCACCTCTTGTGCCTCGCCTGACGTTCCCGTCACCGTGATTGCCTCCAGTTCTTCTACTTCGAGCAATCCGTCCAGCGGGTAGCTGTGGCCCCAGCCGACAGTGCCTTTAATCTTGGCCCCCTTGTCCGGGGTATAGTCGCTGAGGTTGAGCCAGGGGAAATGGGCGGATACGGGAGCGGCGACGAGGAGCATGGCGGCAAGACCGCAGGCTGCGGCCATACATTTGCGATAGTGGGTCTTCATGGTTTTCTCCTGTTGATAGTGAGGTGATTAATATTCAGTACTCAGCTTGAGCATCAAGGTTCGGCCGACATAATATCTCTCTTCGCTGTTTTGACGGGAATCGAAGATGTCATCGACTTCCAGGGAGAGGGTGCAGATATCGGAGAGGTCTTTGAAGATCTTGGCTCCGACCAAAGTGTAGTCGTCGATCTCGCCGCTATTGTCGCTGTTGGTAAACTGGCTGCCGACATAGGTGATGCCGACACTCGCCCCCAGCCCCCAGGGCATGTATTCATAGGTGGGCCTGAAGGTCAGGGAATGGTCCGGGACATAGGTCAGCTCTTTGCCCGTCTCTTCGTTTTCGCTGTCGGTATAGGTGTAGGAAAGGGCCAGGTCCAGGCCGGGCAACGGTCTGGCACTGGCCATGAACTCGATCCCCTGGGTCCAGGCCTCCTCGACATTTTCATAGCGCGCCAGCGGCAGCCCGAGGAAAAGCTCACCGGTATCTTCGCGTATGACCAGGTCCTCGACGTCATTGCGGAAATAGCCGAGGTTGAGAATCACCCGGTTATTCATCAGCCGCTGTTCGATGCCGGCGGTGTAGCCTATGGCCTTTTCCGGTTTGAGATCCCGGTTGGACTGGGCGTACCAGTCGCCGTGGCGATAGGGAAAGTCGTAGTAGAGTTGGCGGATGGTCGGTGACTTGAACGAACGTCCGATAGAGAAGCGGATGGTGGTGGAGGCCAGAGGCTGCAGCATGGCGCTGAACTTGGGGTTGATTTCATCGCCGAAGTCCGAATGGTCGTCATAGCGCGCCCCGGCCACCAGGGTCAGCCACTCGAAGGGGACATATTCATCCTGCAGATAGAGGCTGCTGGTGCGCACATCCTCATCGACGCTCACCAGGCTGCCGTCGGAGTTGAGGATGGTGTAGTCGATGCCCTGCTCGCGGTATTCGACGCCTAAACTCAGGGTGTTGGTCTCACTCATGAACCAGGAATACTGCATCTCAGCCTGGTTGTAGCCGACATCGCCGTTCTTGAAGCCGTGCGTACCGCCGACGACGCCATGACTGAAGTCCCAGAGATAGGTGTAGCCGCGCAGACTCAACACCTGGTTTTCGCCGAGCTGGTACTCGCCGCCAAGAGAGATGCGGTAGCTCTCCTCGTCGCGGTTGTCGGTTTTTTGGTAATCGCTCAGTTCAACCTTGCCGGTGAGGCCGAAGTCGGTAAATCTGCCGTCCATCTTGGTCAACAGCGTATGCCTGTCGGACTGCAGGGGCTCGGCCCGGATGTCGTCGCCGCTTTCATAGCTGTAGGAGACCAGGTAGCCGAGATTGTCGGTGATCCGGTCGCCGTAGCCCAGAGCGGCCTGCGACTGGCTGCGGTCGCCCGGCGCCTCTTCTTCGGTGCCGTCGGCCAGCTGCCGTTTAACCTCATAGACGCCGTAGGCCACCGATGCCCAGGCGGTCGGTTCCGCGGGCACCTTTCTGGTGATGATATTGATGACGCCGGCGACGGCGTCGCTGCCGTAGAGGGCAGAACCGGGGCCCTTGACCACCTCGATGCGCTCGATCATGGAAAGGGGGATCTGGTTGAGGCCGATGCCGTATTCCCCCATGCCGCCGGACTGACCGCTGCCCATGACCCGCTGGCCGTCGATGAGCACCAGGGCGTAGCCGCTGTCAAAGGGCAGGCCGTGCAGCGTTGCCCGCCAGGTATAACTGCCGAAGACATCGTCATGGTTGGCCGCCGAGATGCCCGATATCTCGCGCAGCACATCGAGAGCATTCTGGGCGTTGGTCTTTTCTATCTCCTCGGCGGTGACCACCACCGTCTCCACGGGCACATCGACGAGGGTGTGCGGTGTTCTGGTGGCGGTGACGACAATCTCGTCGAGCTTGGTGGTCTCCGGTTTTTCTCCGGCTGAAAGCGGGGCGCAGACCGCGACAATGGCGGCCGACATTCCCAGGACGCTGGCCGGCAGTTTTCTGAGCCTGCCGGGCCGTAAAACGGAGGTGCTTTTCATCTTCAAACCTTTGTCGCAAGAGATACCATGCAGGAAAGCGAAGATGCTCTCCCCTTCCCGCACTGTTGTCCCTGACTGAAAAGGTTCGTGTCATCTCCTCCGTGAATGAAGACAGCGGGGCGCCTTCAAGCTGCGAAGAGACCGCTGTTTCAGCCGTTGACTTCCGGCCGGAGGCAATGGTATACAAATGACACGGCTCCCTCTTCAACCAGGGGGCCTGCCGGGAAGACGATCCCATGTCTCTGCCAGGAGCAGATCGTCTTCCCATTTTTCTTTCTGCACATCTGCTGACGGCTTGTCCGTGACGCCGCCATTGGTGTTACGTAATCATGTTTCGTGTTACAGATCATATTTCTCCTTCGCTGTCAAGCGGAAATTATCTCTCAATCTGTTGTAAACACCTTGCGTTACTCCAGGGACTGTTCAGAATATAGACAAACCCATATTCAGATAATCTGGAACCAGGCGATGAGGAAAGCGCGCGGAAAGGGGAGGCCGGCTGTCGATGTCGAAACTTGCCGCTGCCGATTTTTTTGAAAAAAGCGGAACACCGGCTGAAACTGTTTTCACGTATCCGGTAAAAGGTGATAGGATAATTACCGAAGCAATCATCTCTTTCGGGATCCAGATGCTGACTTGCCGGGTCTTTTCCGGCATAACACAACCATTCACTAAAAAGGAGTACAAAAATGGCGAATTGCTGCGACATGAAGGAAGGGGATCTGTTTGTATGCGAGGTCTGCGGACTCGAACTGACCGTCAAAAAACCCTGCGCCTGCGATACCGAATCACCGGAAAAGTGTACTGTTCCCCTGCAGTGCTGCAAGCAGGATATGAAGAAAAAGTAATCTTTACGTTTTATTAGCAACCAGCGAAAAAGGGGGCCCGAGGGCCCCCTTTCCTGTTACTCAGAGGTTTGCGGCGGCTATGCCGGTTCATGGGCGAGTCGGATTTTTTTCTGCAGCTGCGAGCGGATAAATACGAGCCGAGCCGGGGCTGCCGATTATGTGGTTTGGCAGAAAAGGCGTTTTGAAAGGCGTGTCTCCAGGAAAGAGAGGGGGAGTGGGACCACTTCCCTTCCAATGGAGCCACCCCTGCCCCTCATAGCTGAGGGGCAGGGCGGTTAGCAGACAACAGACCGAGACGAACGGGAAGTATTGTCCCAGCCGGTCCGTCTCGGCGAAGAGGATTTGCAGGGATCTTTTGTCATACTCCTGATGGTTTTGCCTCAGGGGGCAAAGCCTAGGCGAGTTTGATTTCCTTCGAGTTTTCCCAGAGACCGTGGATGTTGCAGAAAGCAGTGGCAACCAGGGTGCCGGGCTTTTTTATTTTCAGCGAAGCGGTGGCGGCGTGGTGGGTGTAGACAGGTCCTTCGTTGGCGCCTTGCACTGATTCGCCGTGCGCATCGAACTCATAGCTTCCCACCTGATAGGCAAATTTGTCTCCCTCCGGTTTGAAATACAACTGTATCCAGCGGATATGATGTTCGGTGGTGTTGGGGTGGTCGATTTCCTTGCCAAGTGAAACCTGTACCTCGAACACTTCATCGGCGGCCACCTGGTCTTTGCACTCTATGACCGGAACGTGCTTTTCGGATTTCCAGTCGGCTGTCTGAAAAAATTCTCCAATTTTAGGCATTTCATTTCTCCTTTTTAGGTTTGGTGGATTCTTGGGGCTGACCCTTTTCTATAGTATTCGCCTTTGAACGAAAAACACAAATTTTTCGGCAAAATTATCTGCAAAAAGAGAAAATCACTTCCGCTTCCTGCATTGCCCATCGAGGCAACAACCCCTCGAAGGGTTGATCTACGGCGCGCGGATTGGTGTCCTGAGGGAGAAAGCAGTTGACAATCCTGGTATAAACTTGTAGGAAAACTGGAGAAGGTGGCTTCGCAGACGAATGCGGCAGCAAGCAGCCGCTTTTTTTTGAAAAACATGCAGAGGCTTCGTCGGCCTGTCGGCTTTCGCACTCAGATTGATAACTTTGGTCGATCATTCAAGTCGATCATTCAAGTCGATGATTCAGGTCGATGATTCAGGTCGATGAATAGAACGCGGAGTGCTTCGGCGCCGACAATCACGGAAAAATCCAACGAGAACTGTCATGAACAACATATCTCTTCACCCCATCTCCATTCGAGTATGGCCGGTTATTGTTCTTATCTCTTTTGTCGCCACCGGATGTTCCTTTTTTCCCACGGAAGTACGCCATGAAAAAATGACCAGGCACTATTCGATCTCCCCGAATGGAGAGGCGGATGCATATACGACAGCCGACGTCTCCGCTGAGAGCTATTCTGTCGGGCCCGATGAAACTCTTACCTCGCAGTATAGCACCGGCCGCAATGGCGATGCCGAGGTCTATTCGCAAGCCGCCCATCCTGGCGACAGCTACAGTGTCGGTCCCCATGATGCCCTTACCGAGCATTATATTCTCAAGGAAGGTCCCTACGCAGCGGCCGAGGCCCCGCCGGAATCCCACGGCATGGCTCCAAGCGGCGCAGCCGGAAGCGAAGGCGGGGTGGAAGGTGCCGGAGCGACGACCATAGTCATCGAAGCTTCCGATGTGCTTTTCGATTTCGATAAGTACGTCATCAAGAAGATTTACTACCCGGTACTTGATGAGTGGGTTCTGTTTTTCCGGGAGAATCCACGCATCACCGCCGAGATCTACGGCCACACGGACAGCATAGGCACCGACGCCTACAATCAGAAACTCAGCGAAAGACGCGCCCGGGCGGTATTCAATTACCTGGTCGAAAACGGCATCGACCCGGGCAGACTGAAAACGCGCGGATTTGGTGAGAATCTTCCCGTCGCCCCCAATACTACACCGGAAGGACGGCAGAAAAACCGGCGGGTAGAACTCAATTTCTAACCTTTTCTCCCCCTGCAAACGGGCCTTTTTCGGCCTGGACCCCGGTGGTGGTTATGGCAGTATTCGTTCAGGTGCAGGTAAGGCACCATGGGTGATATCGGTAAAATCATTGCCGCCGTCGGTGTACTGCTGGTTATAGTCGGTGTACTGGTGTCGATGTTCGGCAATATCTTCAGCTGGTTCGGACACCTTCCCGGAGATATCCGCGTCCGTCGTGAAAATTTTCAGTTTTTCTTCCCCATCACCAGCATGATACTTGTCAGCGGTGTCGTTTCATTTCTTATGTGGCTGGTTCGCAAGCTTTTCTAAGGGGGAGCGGAGAGCCAATATGGAGTACATGGCCGCGCTCATTTTCTGAAAACTGTGAAAACCCTGAATCCGACCAGATAAAAATCATCACCTCCAGCAATTCCTCCCGCCGCTCTTTCTGTCTTCTCTTCCGCCGCCTTGAGGAATAGGTACCTTCAATGCGGAAGAACCGGAGAAGGAAGTCTGGCACATTCTCCGGACCAAAGACCACCTATCGCCGCTCGCGAAAAAGCGGTGATCAATGACCTGCCCCTTGAAGAGGCCTCCTCGAGGAATGACAAAGAGCATGGGCCTGTTCACAGCCCGGCCGACTCACCGCTTCTGACAGTTGGTGCCGGCAGCACCGATTGTCAGAAGATTACTGGCCGCGAACCCTGATTCCCAGCGTTGTACAAAAGAGACTGGTGGTGCGGCTGCTGCAACCCCAGCAGCCGTTCTATCCGGGTCGGTGTCGGCGGATGCGTTTGTAGAAGCGAGGGTTGAGACCGTGACCAGGGTCTGGGCAGAAGCTGTCTCCAGAAGACGCTTTGCTGGCGATCGAGCTTTCTCAAGGCGGAGATGAGGCCGTAGACGTCGCCAGCCAGCTGTACGCCGTCGGCATCGGCCTGATACTCGCGGATGCGCGACAATGCCAACTGCAGCAAGACAGTGACGGCAGGCGCCAGAACCAGCACCAGAAGAGGAATGATCGACAAGTGGATGCCGGTGGCCAATAGAGCCGGCAGGGCAAGAATGAGCAGTACCTGGCCCACCATCGACAAAACGATGGTCAGGCGGGCCGCCATGTCGGCCATGACCATAACATAAAGATCGCCATTGCGTATATGTGCCGTTTCATGGCCGAGGATGCCGGCCATTTCCCGAAGGTTGAGATTGCGCAGGAGGCTGTCGGAGACAACAATGGAGGCCTCGTCCCTGCTTTTCAAGGCAAAAGCGTTCATGGCCCGGGAGGGCATGACATAGAGCTTTGGTGCGGCCGCAAGACCTGCTCTTCTGGCAATTTCCGCCGAGAGCGCATGCAGCCTGGGAAAACGGTGTCTTTCCAGGGGGCGGGCCCGAACCGTCCGGAGAATATAGGCTGATGATATCTGCGGGGCGCCGATAAGCATGAAAACCGTTGCAGCCGTAGCAACGACAACCCCGTTCCCGCCGGCGATCAGCCAGCCCATCAAGGCAGTTATGGAAGTCAGGGCGAGCAAAACCAGCACGGTTTGCAAAAAATTGTAGAGACTGTTGCGTCTGAGAAGTAGTGTGTTCATCATCTACTAAAGAAAGTCTATATGATTTGTCTTACCGGGGGATGTTGTCTTTCCGAAGTTTGCTCCTTTTGCCGGTGACAACGGCCCTCCTTTCTGTAGACTACAGTAGGAATAGGGCATTACTTTGTCAACGAATGTACAAAAAGTAATGTTCTTTTGCTCGTACCCTGTCAGGCCTGTGAATGAAGAGATCTAACTATCTATAATCCTCAGCTCTGATATTCCCGGATGAGGCCAGTGCGAGCCGGCAGGAGACATTATTGATGATGCTGACTGCAGCACATAACTTCTCAAGGTGATCCGATGCGATATGGCGCCATGAATTTTCCCGTTGTACCCGTTCTCGACGAAATCGACAGAGTCGCCGGTCTGGGCTTCGATTATCTCGAACTGGCCATGGATCCGCCGATGGCCCATTTCTCGGTGCTTCTGACGCAGAGACTGGCGATTGGCAGGGCGCTGCGAGACGCCGGCCTGGGACTGATATGCCACCTGCCGACCTTTGTCTCCGCTGCAGATCTCACCGAAAGCATCAGAAAAGCATCGCAGGGGGAAATGCTCCTCTCTCTTGAGCTGGCGGCCGAACTTGGTGCGGAAAAGGTGGTACTGCATCCGCCGATGGCCTCGGGCATGGGGATCTTCGTCGTGGCGACGGTCAAGGAGCTGGCCTTTGAGTTTTTCGAAAAGATGGTTGAGGCGGCGGCGGAGGGAGATGTGCCTCTTTGTCTGGAAAATATGATGCCCCGCAACATCATTGGCGTAGAACCAGAAGATTTTTTTGAAATATTTGAGAAATTTCCAGATTTCCATCTGACCCTCGACAGTGGCCACGCCCATATAGACGACCCCGACGGCAGCCGGCTGGCCGGCTTCGTCGACCGCTTTGGCGGCAAAATCGGTCATCTGCATCTCTCTGACAACAGGGGAAGAGCGGATGATCATCTCGCTGTCGGCCGGGGGACCATCGACTTTGCCTCCCTGGTCTCCAAACTTCGGCAACAGGGATATGCCGATACGCTCACCCTGGAGATATTCAGCGAAGACCATCAGGATCTGGTCATCAGCCGTAAATATATGGAGTCTTTATTTGCCGGGGAGTTGTAGCATGCCCTCATCTGTTCTTCACAGGTGCAAGACCGTGGTTAGCATGTAAAAAGAGACTCGGAACCGATACAACGAGAAATCTGATGGACTCGTAAAAAGCTCGATCTACGTCGTTGTAGATCTGGAACGTCGATTTGCCGTACCGCATGTACTGCCAAATCACCGTTCCAGATACTACGCATAGTATATCGAGCTTTTTCCAGAGCCCATCTCGTTGATTTCGATAACTTTTTACGAGATTATCAAATCTGATTACCCTGGAAACTCAGATTGAGCAATTTCAAAAGGAGTTGCCCAAGATCAGGGGGAATAATGAGAAGAAATGGAGGACGCTACGATGGCATCGCAAGACGAACTGATAAAAAGCACTATTGTCGATCAGCTCTATCTGGATACCAGGGTGGATGCTTCCCGGGTGAATGTAGATGTGGAAGACGGCATAGCAACGCTGCATGGCGAGGTTCCCACCTATCATTCCTCTCGATGCGCCTACAGGGATGCGCTGCAGGTGGGGGGAGTGAGAGGCGTCATAAATAAGATTACCGTCCGCTATCCCGCAGGGGCGGTACTGCCGACGGATGCCGCCTTATTGTCGGCTACGGCTGAGAAGCTTGGCCGCAACCCCGACATAGAAATCGACAACATGGATATTGAAGTCGATGCCGGACGGATAACTCTGCGGGGGAGTGTGGATAGCTACTGGAAGAAACGGTATGCCGAGGAACTGGTGTCCAGCGAGCCCGGGGTGCTGGGAATAAACAATAATCTTACCGTCGTCCCCGGCCGGGATGTCGTCGACCTCGACATTGCCGCGGCAATCGTCAGGTCCTTGGAAGGTCGGGCAGCCGTGTCGGCCGACGATGTGGAAGTGCGCGTAGAAGGAGGCAGGGTGGAACTGGAAGGCGCCGTCTCCGGTTGGGATGCGGTACAGACAGCACAGGAGGTAGCCGAGTATACCGAGGGCGTCATCGACATCGTCAACAAACTCACCGTCGCCAAACGGGAGTGAAAACATCCGTAGCGAAAAGAGTGTGGCCTCGGGGCAAGGCCAGCTCTTGCTACCACGTTGTGGCATGATTAGGGTGTGGTTACGGCAGAAAACAACAGTGTATACTTCCTGATCCTCAATAAAGGCCAGCCATTATGACCATGTCGAAAACCGCCACTTCCCTGCAGTCACTTGTCTTCGATAATCGTTTCGTCGACGAGCTCCCGGGCGATCCGCAGACGGACAACTATCGCCGGCAGGTCACCGGCGCCTGCTATTCCCGTGTCAGGCCGACCCCGGTTGCCGCCCCCCGGCTGGTCGGCTGCAGCCGTGAGGCCGCCCGGCTCATCGATTTGGCCGAAGAGGAATGCACAACAGAACTCTTCACCCAGATTTTTGCAGGCAATACGCTGCTGCCGGAAATGGATCCATACGCCATGTGCTACGGCGGCCATCAGTTCGGCAACTGGGCCGGACAGCTGGGAGACGGCAGGGCCATAAATCTTGGAGAGGTTGTCAACGCCCGGGGCCGGAGGTGGATTCTGCAGCTCAAGGGGGCAGGGCCCACCCCCTATTCCCGTCAGGCCGACGGCCTGGCCGTCCTGCGCTCATCTCTCCGGGAGTTTCTCTGCAGTGAGGCCATGCATCATCTTGGCATTCCCACGACCCGGGCTCTCAGTGTCATAACCACCGGCGAACCGGTGGAAAGGGATATGTTCTATGACGGTCGCATCAAAGAGGAGCCGGGAGCCGTAGTCTGCAGGATGTCGCCCTCTTTTCTCCGTTTCGGCAATTACGAGATACTCGCCGCCAGAGGCGAGACCGATCTTCTCCGAACCCTTGTGGATTATACCCTGCGCACCGATTTTCCCCATCTGGGCGAGCCTGGGCCGGAAACCTATATCGACTGGTTTCAGCAGGTCTGCCAAACCACCGCCGAACTCATGGTCCACTGGATGCGGGTCGGCTTCGTTCACGGGGTGATGAATACCGACAATATGTCCATACTCGGTCTGACCATCGATTATGGTCCCTACGGCTGGCTGGAAGGATATCAGGCCGACTGGACGCCGAACACCACCGACGCCCACGGCAGGCGGTACAGCTATGCCAACCAGCCGCAGATGGGGCAATGGAATCTGGTGCAGCTGGCCAATGCCATTTACCCGCTCATCGATGATCCGGCGCCCCTGCAGGAGGCGCTGAGCCAATACAACAGTCTGTTTCTGGCAGGATGGAACGACATGATGGCCGCGAAAGTAGGACTTGAATCCTTTGCTCCCGGCAAGGACGACGCCCTCATAGGCGAACTCGTCGACATTCTGCAGCTGACGGAAACCGACATGACCATCTTTTTCAGAAAGCTTGCAGAGGTCGATGCCGAAAGTGTCGGCGAGGCAAAAGAGAAGGTGCCCTCTGCATTGCTGGAGGCCTATTACAGTCCCGACGAAACCGGAGGCGATTATGGCCGCCGATTGCACGCCTGGCTGCGCCACTACTTTTCCCGAGTGCGGAGCACGGCCGGCGGGGAAGAGCGGCGAAGGGAGCGGATGAACAGCGTCAATCCCAAGTATGTACTGCGCAACTATCTTGCCCAGATGGCCATAGACAAGGCCGAGGCTGAGGATTATTCCCTGGTGGACGAACTGCTCGATCTGTTGCGGCATCCCTACGATGAACAGCCGGACCGGCAGCGCTTTGCCGCCAAGCGACCGGAGTGGGCCCGCAATCGCCCCGGCTGTTCGATGCTGTCGTGCAGTTCCTAGTATCCATCATCTATAGGGATTCATGATCAAGGTCGGACAGGGGGATCTTTTGATGACCCGTTCGGCCACGCTTCCCAGGAGAATATGCTCAAGCCCTCTCCTGCCGTGGGATCCGATTATGATGAGATCGGCCTTCTGTTTTTCGGCGAATTCCACTATTTCGTCGACCACGTCGCCCGTGGCAATTGTGCTTTCACATTTTTTGCATTTGCCCTCTATCTCGCCGGCGATCTCTTCGAGTCTTTTGCCGGCTTCGTCGGTGTGCGCCGACTGCAACTCCTCACCGGAAACTCCGGAAAGCGCCATCCGGCCCATCTCGACCGGAACACCGTCTTCACCGGTCTCTATTCCATGAAACAAGATGATCTCGGCGTCGAGATTGTTGGCCATGTCGATGGCGAAGTCGACGAGTTTTCTGGTATGGCGTTCCAGATCGACTGGAACGAGTATGCGTTTAATATCAGTCATGATTCCTCCTGAAAAGTGTTGCTGGTTTTTTGTCTTGATAAAAGGAGTAATTTTGTCTGTTTTTCAGGAAAAGTCCGGGCTAGGGAAGAAGGACCGTACTTGCCGTCGTCTTTCTTCCCTCGAGATCCCGGTGGGCCTCTGAAGCATCCTTGAGGGCGTATTCCTGCCTGACTTCGATTTTAACCGCTCCTGAAAGAACAACCTCGAAAAGATCACCGGCATGGCCAAGAAGATCTGGACGTTTTGCCGTATAGTGCATCAGGCTTGGCCTGGTGAGAAAAAGAGAGCCTTTGCCGGCAAGGATGCTGGGGTCGAAAGCCTCCACCGATCCCGATGACTGACCGAAGGAAACCATGGTGCCCATGGGCCGCAGACAGTCCAGGGATTTCATGAAGGTAGTTTTACCGACGGAATCGTAGACGGCGTCGACCCCTTGTCCTGAGGTAATGCTGTCCACGGCTTCAACAAAATCCTCTTCACGATAGAGAATCGTGTGGCTGCAGCCGTTGTCTCTGGCCAGGGCCGCCTTTTCCCTGCTGCCGACGGTGCCGATGGTGGTGGCGCCGATATGGTTGGCCCACTGGCAGAGAATCGAGCCAACTCCGCCGGCTGCGGCGTGGATGAGGATGGTGCTGCCGGCTTCAACCTTATAGCAGCCTTTGAGCAGGTAGCGGGCCGTCATGCCCTGGAGCATCATGCCGGCGGCATCGCGACTGGTGATCTCCTGGGGCAGCTTGACCAGCCGGTCGGCGGGAATGCATCTGACCTCGGCATAGGCGCCTGGGGGCACGCCGGCGTAGGCGACCCGGTCGCCCTTGATAAACTCCTCGACCTTATCGCCAACACCATCGACGATGCCCGCCCCTTCAAGGCCGAGGACGGCGGGCAGGGAAGGCAGGGGGTAGAGTCCGGTTCTGTGGTAGACGTCGATAAAATTGAGGCCGATGGCTTCATGGACAATGCGAACCTCGTTCTCCGCCGGTGTCCCCGGATCGTATTCAACCCAGGAGAGCACTTCGGGTCCGCCGGTTTCGTATATCATGATGGCCTTGGTCATTTTCTTCCTCCGAGTTGGTGTTTGTCGCCATATCCGGGGCCTGGAAAAGCCGCCGTCTGTAATAATGGCTTGTAAATGAATTGTAGTGATGAACGGCGAAATATCAAACGTCCAGGCGAGAATCGGTGGTGGCCTCAATAACGGTGGACCTTTATACATCTGATTACCTCTGATGTTCAGGAATATATTTTGAGACAGGATGCCCTTTTCCCGGGACGCCATAAACCCATCCATGGGGGCTTATCTGCAGCCGTCCTGGCTGCAGATACCCGTGAAAAGGGCATCCTGTCTCTTTGTAATCGGACAAGCTGAGTTTGAGGGGTAATCAGATGTATAAATGCTGCAGCAAGGTGTTTTCAGGTTATCGACTATTTCATTTTTTTGCCCTTAGGTTTACTATGGGCCGGAGAGACTGCGAGAAGATGAGCTGCGTGAGGCCCTGGTGCTGCAGATGAGATATCGGCGCAAGTACGCTGCCGCAAAAAACAGGAGAGAAGATGATCACCGAGGCACGCTACGATACATATCTGCAGGCCCTTCTCGCGGGGAGAAGAGCTGAATGCTCCGCCGTTGTCAGGGAGCTTTTAGATGATGGCATCGACCTGCGAACCCTCTACACGGACCTGTTCACCAGGACCATGTACCGGGTAGGGGAGTTGTGGGCGACCCACAGGATCACCGTGGCCAACGAGCACCTGGCGACGGCCATTACCGAGAGTCTGCTCAATCTCGCCTATCCGGCTGTCTTTTCCACGGCAAGAAAGGGAAAGAAGATCGTGATCGGCTGCTGCGACCAGGAGTTCCATCAGATTGGCGCCAAGATGGTGGCCGACATATTCGAGCTCAATGGCTGGGACAGCTACTTTCTGGGAGCCAACATGCCCCTGGCTGATCTGCAGGCGCTTATCGATGATATCAGTCCCGACATGGTCGGTTTCTCCGTGAGTCTACCGAGGAACGTCAACCATTTGCAACGGTATATAGAGGAAGTGCGGTCGACATTTACCGATCTGCCTGTTCTTGTCGGCGGCTACGCCTTTACCCATGGCGGCCACGATAAAATCGGGCGGTATGCCGATGTCCGCTATATTTCTTCCCTGGAAAATCTGGAAAAATGGCTCGAGGCAGAAGGCAATGATCAGTGATCCTCGCATTCACAGAGCGGCGTTCGATTTTTTGCAGAAACAATCCTCGGACCTTTTTCTGGTACTGTCTGCAGCAGCAGAGGTGATCTGGGCCAACGAGTCCGCCGAACGGGTTTTCGGCCGTCAGCTCGCCGGCGGGAATTTCAATGATTTGCTGGATGGTTTCGGCGGCAGAATCACTATCGAAGGCATCGGCAACGGCGACAGTGTCGACAGGATGGTCACCGTTGCCGGCCCCGCCGATACCCGGCAGAGCTATTATTTCAGCTTTCTCAGGCGGGATGAGATCATTCTGGTCTTTGGCAGAATAGATGCCGAGGAATTGGAGCGTTCGCGCCATGAGATGTTCGTGCTCAATCAGGAACTCAATGACCTCAGCCGGCAGCTGCATAAAAAAAACGCCGAACTCAACAGTGCACTGGCCCATGTCAAGACCCTGCAGGGAATTCTGCCGATCTGCATGCACTGCCACAAGATACGCAACGACAAGGAAGTCTGGGACCGTCTCGAGGCCTATATCGAGCGCCAGACCGACGCCCAGTTCAGCCATTCAATATGTCCGGACTGTTTGAAAACCCATTATCCGGACATTCCCGAAGATGATGAGGAATAAGGCTCCGGTTCCTCCCGGGATTGGATATGCTCTGTTTCAGGAGTAATCAGATTTTCTTTTTTATGTCAATGACCGGCGTATCGTCTATGATATCAAGGCCCTTCACCGCCAGTATATTTCCCCGTATTTCCTGAACCTCAAGCTCGGAGATGGCAATCGGATTGGGACGAGCCGGACTGCGGGTGGCGAAGACGCCGCGCAGCCCGCGCGAGCGGTCTCCCCTGGGATAAACCTTGAGCACATCGCGGTCGGCCTGGTGCAGCCAGAAGAGCACGACCACCGTCTGGCCTTTTTCTATGCCGTCAAGGGCTTCGAGATACTGCGGCCTGATTTCGATGGTTCCGGTATGTTCAGAGATATCATAATTTTTCGGGGCTTCCCGGGGACTTTGTATCTGGCAGTGAAGTGTGCCGATTATTTTCAGCTGAGGGTGGTTCATGGCGTGTCGTTGCTGGATTCATGAAGTGGAGGCGCGCTGTATGTGCGCCAGTATGAATTGGATTTCGGCGTAAGAACACTCTTCGTCCAAAGACTCCTTGATCTCCCTGAGTTTTTTATCCGTCATTTTTTCTATCCGTTTTTGCAGTCTGGACGCTTTTTCGGCAGGCATGACCGCATCGATTTCTATCTTCGCTGCGCCGATGAGATGGGCGATGTGCTTGTCGATGGTTTGCCGGCTGAGCTGCCGCTGAAGCGCTATCTCCCCTAGCGCCAGCCCCTTGCGGAAGAGCTCCAGGGTCGTCTCAGTGGTAGTGGCGCCGGTGGTCCCGACCCTCTGCGGGGGCTCCACCGCCGGCGGCGGCTGCACCTCTTCGATGCCGTGCCGACTTCGGTAGGCGGCGACCATGGCCACCAGCTCCTCTCCATACCTTGCCGCGAGTTTGTCGCCGATTCCCTTGATCTTATGCAAGTCCTCGAGGGTGTCGGGGAGGTTGACGGCGATCTGTACCAGGGTCTTCTGGTGGAGTACTTGATAGTGGGGGATGTTTTCTTCCTCCGCCTTGCGTGATCGCCATTCCTTCAGGCTCTGAAAAATTTCGGGATGGGCGATGTCGGCTTCGCTGTAGACAGGCTCTTTCTTTTTCGGCGGTTTCTGCGCCGCAACAGAGGCCGCGGCCACGGCCCGGAAATAGTCTTCCGGCGAAAAACCACTGCTGCAGCAGCGGACAGCGGCCAGTTTGACGGCCAACTCATCTGCAAGCAGCTTTTGAAGGCGCTGACATTTCTTTTCCAGCTCCCTGTTGTCCGTCTCTATCTGCAGGGAGGCGAGGGGGGTGGCGAGAATGGTTGTCAGTTTCTCCTGGAAATAGGCGGAGGCCTTCACCAGCCGCTCGAGAATCCGGGGGTCTTCGGCGGCGGGCGTTGCGTCCTGGAAAAGGCCCTGCAGCTGTCTCTGGAAATTGGCGGCGACGGCGAAGATCTCCTTTTCGGCGTTTTGCCGCAGAGCGCCTGTATCGACTATGCCGGTGAGTTGCAAAAGGTTCCGGTTGCCGTTTATCAAAGATATCATCCTGCGCAGAAGCGAGTGCAGTCCGTCGCAGTCGAAACATTCCAGTATCAGTCGCTGTTGATAGGTGACTTTTTCTTTTTTGAGCCCTTCGACGCAAGGGGGGGTGTTGTGGCTTCTGGCGGTAAAATCGAGGATGGCCTTCTCCGTTTTCAGCATGCGGGAGTCGATCGGTGCGGTGAGCTTCAAGCCGTCGAGGCTGCGGCAGCGGCTCAAGGCTACGTAGACCTGTCCATGGGCGAAGGCGGCCTGGGCGTCGATGACGGCGTTGTCGAAGGTCAGGCCCTGACTCTTGTGGATGGTTATGGCCCATGCCAGTCGCAGGGGGAACTGACTGAAGGAACCGATCTTTTTTTCGACGATCTCCTGCTTTTGGTGGTCGAGCGAGTAATCGATATTCTCCCAGGTTGCCGGCGAAACCTCGATGCTTTCTGTTTCTTCCGGGCACTTCACCAGGATCGAGTCGTCGGTACAGTCGATTACCGTGCCGATTTTACCATTGAAATAGCGCTTTTCCGGTGAGGCGTCGTTGCGGATGAACATGACCTGGGCGCCCCTTTTCAATTCCAGACTTGCGGAGGCGGGATAGGTCTGTTCGGGAAAGTCGCCTTCCACCTTCGCCTGGAATCGGTGCGGCGGGGTCGTAAGACCCCCCAGCTCCCTGTTGTTGATGGCGTCGGCCTTGCTGTTGTGGGTACAGAGGGTTATGTATCCCTGTTTTTTTGAGGCTGCCGGAGCCGGCTCAACGCGCGAGTTGAGCTCTGCCAGGGAGGCGCCGTCGAGACGGTTGTCCCGCACCCTGTTGAGGATTTCGATAAAGTCATCGTCGGTCTGGCGAAAGATGCGGCTGAGCTCGATGGTGGTCATTGGACTCTGGCCAAGGGCATGGCTGCTGAAAAAGAAAGGTGAGTCATAGCGGTCTGCCAGCAGCTGCCACTCATTGTTCTTGACCACCGGCGGCAGCTGGTGAAGATCGCCTATCATCAGCAGTTGAACGCCGCCGAAGGGTCTGGTAGTGCGGCGCAGCCGCCGCAGTACGTGGTCGACACCGTCGAGCAGATCCGCCCTGACCATGCTGATTTCGTCGATGATCAGTACATCGAGACTTTTTATGATCGCCGTTTTCTCCCTGCTGAAACGATAGCGCGATGCGCCGCCCCGATCAGTGTCGCCGAGAAAGGGACCGAAGGGCAGCTGGAAAAAGGAATGAAGCGTCACGCCTCCGGCATTGATGGCGGCAACGCCGGTGGGAGCGGTGACGATCATTCGCTTGGCGCAGTGGTCTTTGAGGTGTCGGAGGAAAGTGGTCTTCCCCGTTCCGGCCTTGCCGGTAAGGAAAAGATGCGTTCCTGTCTCGCGTACGTAGGCTCCGGCGAGGTCGAGTTCCGGGTTGGAGAGTGTCATAAAGCATATCCTGAGTTGAGGGATTACTCTGCTTTACTATGAATCAAAGCAATTGTCCAGCGGCGGGTGGGTATCCGGCGAGTTGTGCACGCCATCAATGTATTGACGGCACAGCTGGATTTGCGCAGGGTATGAAAATAGTGCTTTATTTTTTCCTCGGCCACAGTATCTTTGTACATTCGCCAAGAAGAGTGAAAAAAGTGCGGGATACGTCCTAATACACGAAAGAGGGAGATTATGTTGAGAGTTGTGACACTGCTGGTCTCAATGCTTTTCCTGTTAAACGGTTGCGCCGCCGTGGAAGATTTCGGCAGCAGTTTGAAGTATAATATTCAGGGAGAGTTCTATCTCCAGGAGGGCAACTATGCCGGGGGCAGGGAAACCTTTTTCCAGGCGGTACTGGCAGATCCCTATAATCCCGAGGCGCACTACTATTATGGCCGTTTCCTGCTGGCCGAAAATCAGGCCTCCAGGGCCCTGCCCTATCTGGAAAAGGCCGCCGGACTCAACCCGAAAAGAGCGGCCTATCACTTCTGGCTCGGCGTCGCCTACGGAGAGGTGGGAGAGGAATCACAAGAGAGGCAAAGCTATCGCCGGGCCCTGGACCAGGATGAGACACACGTTCAAGCTCTTACCTATCTCGGCAACAATTTCCTCAGAGCCGGCAGCCATGAAGAGGCCCTGGCCCTCTACCAGAAGGCTATTGAACTCTGGCACTCCAATCCCCAGGCCCTCTACAACCGGGCCGTGGCCCTGAGAAAACTGGAGAGGATACCGGAGGAGAAAGTGGCCTGGCGTCAGTATCTCCGGGCTTATCCCGCTGGAGCCTTTGCCCGTCTTGCCGCCGAAAGGCTCAACAGTCTCGGCGATCACTCTTTCCGCAACCATCGGCTGGGGGCGAGAACCGTGACGCTTACCGATATAGGCTTTGTGCCCTTCACGGCCGAACTGGCTGATTATGCCCTGCCGTCACTGGATCTTGTCGGTGCCGTGGTCAGCAACATGGATAGAGGCGTTTTGCAGGTCATCGTCTACCAGCTCAACAACCGGGATCTTGCCAAAAAGAGGGCCCTGAGCATCAGAAAATATCTGCAGACCAACTTTCCGGCGCTGGAAAGGCAAAAACGCATACGCATCAGCTGGTTCGACGTCGCCGAACAACGCAATGTGCTGGGAAAAAAAATTGACGTCGAGGAATCTGTTCAGTTTTTCTTGACGCAAAGCCAAGAATGAAAACCGTGAGGAAGGCGATCTGCCCCACGGGCGTCTGCAGGCGGGAAGGCTGCGGCGAGGCCTCGGGGGGACGGCATTGCGGCCCTGCGGGATACGAGCGGCGTTGTCTGTGAACGAGTTGCTGCACCCGGGGCTCATCAGAAAAAAATACTCCACCTGGAAAAAATGTGACCGAATCTCCTGTCAAACGTATATCCGAGTACAATCACATATCACAGGGGATAAGTGATATCTTCCAGGCCCTATGAGTTCTGACGAAGAAACAGTCAAACAGGTCCTGGCTGGTGAAAGGGAGCTTTATGCGGTGCTGGTGGATCGATATCAGCGTCCGGTGTATAACCTGATGTATCGGTACACGCGCAGCAGCGAGGAGGCTGCAGACCTTACCCAGGATGCCTTTTTTCAGGCATTCGACAGGCTGCGGACCTTTGATACGGAAAAGCGGTTTTTTCCGTGGTTGTACGGACTGGCCGTCAATCTCGCAGGAGACTGGGCCAGGAAGCGCAGCCTTCGCTGGTCACGGCGCCATCTTGTCCGGCAGGCGGCAGCCGAAGCAGTACCGCTGGGACAGCATGACCAGATAGAGCTCCGGGACGAACTCCGGCAGGTTGAACGCGCCCTGCTGGAGTTGTCCCCCCAGACCAGAGAAATACTTATCTTGCGATACCGTCACAGCCGGTCAGTTCGAGAAGTTGCCGAGGCATTTGACCTCGGTGAGAGTGCCGTGAAAATGCGTATCAAAAGAGGGCTCGAGAGCCTCAGAAGTATTATCGGGGAAGAAAGAGGTGGCAGTGAACGAGAATAAATGGAGTGATACACAGCTGGAGGAGCTTTTACGGTTGGACCGTGAGTCCGAACCGCCTGCTTACCTGCGTGAAATGATACTGCAGCGGATCCACCGGCACCGGTCTCTCCGGCAGCGCCTGTGGAGCTGGCTGCACAGACCGTATGTCCTGCGCTTCAGACCGCTGCAGCTCGCGGCGGCGACGGCGGCCCTGCTTCTTTCTTTCTGGGCCGGCATGTCGGTGGAGCGCAATGTCGGCCATGAACCGGCTCTTGTGGCAGCCATTGCCGAGAATCCCCGGGCCAACTATCTGATCGGCCGGGGACTGCTCGCCGGTGACCGGCCCGAGGCGGCCCTTTCTTTCCTGGAAAAGGCCGTGGAGCAGGATCCTGCAAGTGCCGAATTCAGCCACTGGCAGGGTATCGCCTATTGGGCGCTGGGCAAAACCGACCTCGAGCGGCAGAGCTATGTACGTACGGTACGCTATAATCCGGATCATCTGCCGACACACCTCAACCTGGGGCACAACTCCCTCGAAAGCGGCAGATACCAGGAGGCGCTGGCCAGTTATCAGCGCGTGCTGGACCACGATCCGAATGTGCCGGAGGCCATCTACAATAAAGCTCTCGCCTATCACAAGCTGGGAGACGAATCCCGAGAGAAGCAGGCGTTCAGGAATTACCTCGAAAGGTACCGCACCGGCAAATGGGCCCGGAGAGCGGTCGAGCATCTCCATACCCTTGGAGACTACAGTTACCGCACCTATAGAATCGGGGTCCACGGCCTGGTAATGAACATGTCTGCTCTTCTGCAGGCAGGATCCGCCTCGCAGAGACGGGAAATAGAACGGCTCGCTGCCCTTCTTGAGCAAAGCGAAGCCGACGAGCTGCATATAGTCGCCTATAACGAGCGAAGCAGAACCCAGGCTCGAGAGGCGGCCCTGGGCATCGGCAGGCAGCTGGGCGAATATGCCGAGGCCAAAAGAGCAGTGGCGATACGGACGAGCTGGTTTGATACCTCGGAAACGCTCTCCGGTCCGAATGGAAAAAAATTATCACCGAGCATACTGCTCTTTACACGTCAGAAAACGACTGACAACAGGAGGAACGCAATATGAAGCCGACAATTGTGCTGTGTCGCCGGCTGAGGTTTGTGACGAGCCTGATATTTCTCACTCTGTGTTTTATCATCACGGCAGCGGCTTCCTCGCTTGCCGACGAAGTCGATGAGACAGTGGAAAGCTATTACCAGAGTCCCGCCCAGGTTGCGCATGCAGCTCAGCTGGCCGAGGAGGCGGCGCTGGAAAACACCGATGTTCAGCAGGCCTGGGATGCTTTTCAGGATGCCCAGGAGGCACTTGATGCCCAGGAAGACCCGACGGAGGAACAGCTCGCCGCCCTTGAATCACTGCGGGACGCCTACATGAGTGAGCTGGCGGCGGTAACCGGTCTTATCGGTGAGGAAATCGAAGGGATGCGCACCTCCGGCATGGGATGGGGCGAGATTGCCCATGAACTGGGCGTGCATCCTTCGGTGCTCGGTCTCGGCCCAGCCTGGGGGCAGGCCATGGCCAACAAAGAGGCCGGTTTTTCCGCAGATGAGATGGCCGAGGCAACCGCCCGCAATACCAGAAACACCGCTGCCAGAGGGCATGGACTCGGCCTTGGCGTCGGCAACAAAGGCGATAACGCCAGCGCCGGTCCCGGCAACAGCAACGCCGGCGGTCTCGGCGTCGGCAACAAAGGCGGCAACGCCAATGCCGGTCCCGGCAACAACAATGCCGGCGGCCTTGGCGGCGGCAATAAAGGCGGCAACAACAACGCCGGCGGTCTTGGCGGCGGCAATAAAGGCGGTAACGCCAATGCCGGTCCCGGCAACAGCAGCGCCGGCGGTCTTGGCGGCGGTAATAAAGGCGGCAACGCCAATGCCGGTCCCGGCAACAGCAGCGCCGGCGGTCTTGGCGGCGGTAATAAAGGCGGCAACGCCAACGCCGGTCCCGGCAACAGCAACGCCGGCGGTCTTGGCGGCGGTAAAGGTGGCGGCAATAACAACGCCGGCGGCAACGGAGGCGGCAACGGAGGCGGTAAATAGACGCAGCTGACATATCATTCTCTCCTAAAAGGTAATGCTTCGCATCCAGTGGCTGGAGGCGGAGCATTGCTTTTTTGGGCCGTTCTTTCACTGGGGGTAGACCGGATGCTGTTTCCGATCCGTCACTGATACACGGTAATTTTGCAATCACCTGCTTTTGTAGTACAATAGAGACGAGTACAATAGAGTTTACCTTCTCCTGCCATCGCATCACCGGCGGGCGGTTTTTGTTCCGACAACCGGATAAAGGAGATCCTATGGCACGTACCAAGCTCTATCAGGTCAAGGACCATCGTATTCGTTTCAAATGCGAGGGATGCGATGCCAAACGAACGCTTGCCGTACCCCCCAATGTGCGCTCGAGGAGCATCAGATGCCATAAATGCGGCACTTTTGCCCGTTGTGCCCTCAACCGCAGACAGAGCCCGCGCCAACAACAGGCCGGAAAGCTCACCATGCTTCTTCGTGGAGGCAGGGAAATCGCCATCGATCTCCACGATATCAGCCTCAACGGCGTGGGCGTCAACACCGGACCCGGAGGCGGCCGAATGGTAAGCCTGAAAGAGGAGGTGTCTTTCAAGTGCAGTTGGAACCCCAAACTGTTCTCCCCGGGCAGGTATGTGGTGAAAAACATCAAAGGCGATCGTATCGGCATCCAGAATGTGGCCAGGCGCGGCTGGATCTGAACCGGTAGATCTTCTTCCTCCCTGACTGCCCGGTGTTTTCACCTCTTTTCTTTGCACCCCTCAGCGATGTGCAGGGCGGCCCCCTCTGGTCTATTGAGACAGACATCCACGCCGGCTGCAGATTTCCGCAAGCACCTCCCCTCCTATTTCATGGCAGATCAGGCTGGCTGGTCCCTGATGAGAAGGTCTCTTTTCCACGCCTCCGGCATGCAGAGCCAGAAAGAGGAGGCGGAAAAGATCAGATGATGACATCCCTATGAATCAGCAGACATCCGACTCTTCCCGGTCAGGCTTAGGGCGCCGCATCTGGCGCTGGCTCTCCCGGGATTTTTTCGGCATTTTTGCCGAGATGCGTTTGAGCTACGTCCCGCCGCTGATGGTCTATTTCGCCGCGGGAGTGTCCGGCTTCACCGGTATTGTCGAAAGCTTCTACGTCAAGGAAGAGCTGGGACTGTCCGCCGCCTTTCTGGCAGGCTTGGGTTTTTGGGCGGGGCTGCCCTGGGCCCTGAAGATGCCCATTGGCCATCTGGTGGATCTTTTCTGGCGACGCAAGGCCCTGTTCGTCTATTTCGGTGCCTTTCTCATGGCCGTCGGCCTGTTGATCATGGTCGGTCTGACCGGCTACAGGCAACAGATGGAGGCGGTTCTCCCCGGCGAGATCTGGTACGTCCTGGCGACGCTGCTTTCGCCCATCGGTTTCGTCATTCAGGATGTGGTCGCCGATGCCATGACGGTGGAGGCGGTGCCCACCCGCGACAGCAAGGGCAGGCCCATTTCCGAGGATGAGCTCAAACGCATGCACATCACCATGCAGACCCTGGGCCGTATTGCCATAATCGGCGGCAGTGCGCTGGTTGCCGGGCTGGGAGGCTGGCTCGCCGGCGCTCTTTCCTATAAGGTGATGTATCAGGCGGCATTGCTGATCCCCGTCATTTCCGTACTGGGCGTTACCCTCGGACAGGTCACCACCTCTCTGCGCCGGCGGCGCATGGAGGAACAGGGGCTTTCGGAGACGGTCATACGCCAGTCACTTCATCAGAGCCAGGAGAAAAAAGAACCGGACTACCACATCCTGGCGGGGAGCCTGGTATTTGTCATGCTCACACTGTTTCTGGGAACATCGGATTATGGTTTGAAGAAGGAGGCGATCTTTTTTGCCTCTCTGGCGGTGATTGGCTACCTGATGCATGTCATCATGCGCAATCTGGATGGTGGCAAGAAAAGAGAAATTCTCGGGATCGCCCTTATTATCTTTATATTCCGGGCCATGCCCACCATCGGCGCCGGCGCCAGTTGGTGGCAGATAGATGTGCTCGGTTTCGATGAGGCCTTCTTCGGCACCCTGCGGCAGATTGCTTCCATTCTCGCCGTCCTGGGTCTTTTCGCCCTGCGCGGCTGGATGAGCAGGCGGCCGATCCCCTATCTCGTTGTCTTTCTCTCGGTCTACAACACGGTGATGATCCTGCCCTTTGTCGGCATGTACTACGGTCTCCATGAGTGGACCCAGGAGGTGTTCGGTTTCGGCGCCAGGACGATTGCCATCGTCGACACCATGGCCGATTCGCCGCTGGGCCAGGTGGTTATGGTGCCCATGCTGGCCTGGATTGCCCGGGAGGCTCCGGCTGAGCAGAAGGCAACCTATTTTGCCGTCATGGCTGCCTTTACCAACCTCGCCCTGTCGGCATCAAATCTTTTTACCAGCTATTACAATAAGATATTTACAATCGAAAGGGGAGACTACAGCGAACTTGGCCATCTGATGCTGCTGGTGACGGCAACCGGCCTTATACTGCCGGTTGCCACCGTCCTGGCGGTAAATGCCTGGCGGAAAGCGGCCGCGGATTAAAAGCTGGTATCTTCTGCCGGACCTTCGCCGGATTCTGCCTGACGGCAAAAGAGAGGTGAGTTACATCGGATGCCGATCTTCTGCCTCGATTATCGCGCCGGTGTCTTCAGCGTGTCCGAAACTGATTCGATGTTTCGGAGGTATTGTCTGCCAGTTCCTTCAAACTGGTCGATGTTTCCATAATTGATACTACCGCTTCGTCCACGTCGCTGACCGACTGGGTTACGGAATCGGCCATGGTGGCCATGTCGGCGGCATACTCAGAGGCCTTGGACACCTTCGAATTGGAATAGTCGAGTTTCTCCACCGCTTTGGTGAGCGATACGGCGATCTCATTGACCGTCGCCGACTGTTCCTCAACGGCGGTAGCGATGGTTGAGACGATATCGGTATTGTCGGAAACAATCTTGGTGGAATCGACGATGCCCTCTATGGTGGTCTGGGTGACGTTCTGCACCTGCTCGATGCGGTTCTGGATCTCGGTTGCGGCCTCGGCCGTCTGTTTCGCCAGTTCCTTGATCTCATGGGCGACAACGGCGAAACCTTTGCCTGCCTCGCCGGCCCGGGCCGCCTCGATGGTGGCATTGAGTGCGAGGAGATTGACCTGATCGGAAATATCGGCAATTGTCTCCGTCACCTTGCTGATATCCTGGCCGGCGGCTCCCAGCTGCTGGACATCCTCTTCCAGCTGCTGCATACGCTTTTTGGCCTCCTCGGTGTTGACATGGGCCTTGCCCGAGGTCTCGGAGATCTCCGAGACCGTGCTCGAAAGCTGTTCCACCGCCGAGGAAACCACATGCATATTCTCCGTCGATTCCTCGAGGATCTGCGAGACCTCTTTCATGTCGCTGTTCATGTATCCGGCTGAACGAAAGACTTTCCGGGAAATGTCTTTGGCGGCGGCGGTCTTATCCTGGATGACTCCAATCAGGGAATGGATGGATTGGGCGGCCCTGGCCAGCCGGTCGCCGTTTGC
>JBEPWT010000026.1:0-26054 GCA_041642275.1 Desulfopila sp.
TGCGTCCGCCGCGGAAATAGCCGGAAAAGGAAGAAAGAGATATGGCAGAGGTTATAACCATCGCCCCCGTTACCAGAATCGAAGGGCATGCCAAGATAGCGATTCATCTTGACGACAACGGCAATGTAAACGACGCCTTTCTCCATATCCAGTCTCTGCGGGGGTTTGAAAAATTCATCGAGGGCAGGCCTGCCGAGGAGATACCGCGCATAGTCAATCGCATCTGCGGCATCTGCCCCTGGATGCACCATCTGGCTTCGGTCAAGGCGGTGGACGGCGCCCTGGGCGTGAGGCCCGCTCCGGCGGGGCAGCGCCTGCGCGAACTCTGCCAGGTCCTGGCGCATATCAACGACAAGATCCTGCATTTCTTTTTCCTGGCTGCACCGGACTTTATCCTTGGCCCCGATTCCGATTATTCGGTCCGTAATGTCATGGGAATTGTCAAGTCCAACCCCGAACTGGCCAGACGGGTGGTGAAGATGCGTCAGCTCGGCCAGATGCTGTTGGAGAATTTCGCCGGCAAGGCCATACATCCCATCGCCGGGGTCGTCGGCGGTTTTTCCAAGCCCATGATCGAGCGTGAGAGACAGGAGATGCTCCAGGGGGTGGAAACCCTGCTCGACTTCGCCCGATACAGCATCGACTATGCCAAGACCAAAGTTTTTGCAAATTACGAGGATGTCATCGGTGCACTGGGCAACATAACAACCGGTTTTCTGGCAACGGTGGATCCGGCCGACGGCTCCATGAGACTCTATGACGGCGTCCAGCGACTGATGCGGCCCGACGGCAGCTTCTGCGATTTCAAGGCTGCGGACTACAGCGACTATCTCGGCGAGCATGTCGAGGCGTGGAGCTATGCCAAGATAGTCTATGCCAAGGCCTGGCAGGAGGGAGTCAGTCTCGACCCTGACCGGCCGCGGGGCATCTACCGCAGCAACACCCTGGCCCGCATCAATGTCTGCGACAGGATCTCCACGCCCGGGGCTCAGGAGGAACTGGAGCACTTCCGCGACCTGTTCGGCCGGCCGGCGCAGCAGACCCTGCTCTACCACTGGGCGAGGCTCATCGAGTTGCTCTATGCCTGCGAGCGGAGCAAGGAGCTGCTCGAAGACCGGGACATAACCGACCCGGCGGTCCGCACCGAGGCACGCCCCAGAGCGGGACGGGGCGTGGGCATCGTCGAGGCGCCCCGGGGGACGCTTATTCACGACTATACCACCGACGACCAGGGCTGTATCGCCAGCGCCAATCTCATCGTCGGCACCACTCATAACATTGGCCCCATGAACATGAGCGTCAAGCAGGCGGCCCGGACGCTCATCTCGGGCGGGAAATACACCAAGGGGCTGCTTAACAAGGTGGAGATGGCTGTCAGGGCCTACGACCCGTGAATGTCCTGTGCCACGCACCGCCTGGATGGCGGCATTCCCCTGGCCCTGAACATAATCGATCATCAGGGAAAAACATTGTACACACTCACCAACGACGACGAGAGGTTTGTATGACGACACAGGCCAATAGACCGCCGAGGCGCAAGGTTCGGGCGGAAAACCCCACCGGTGCCTGCGGCTACATAGACCATATGACCATCGATGAGCTGCGTGAGAGGGCCGTCGGCGAAGAATTCGATGCCACCTGCCCAAGCTGCGGCATGTTTCATCTGACCCGGGCGGAAATCGAGCAGCTCAACAGCGAAAAATTCACCGAAACCCAGGATTTCGTCAATCTTCGGGACCAGGCCGAGGAAACAGGATGACCGGAGCAACAGCTGCAAAACAGACCTGATTCGCGATGTCAAAAAAGCAAAGGAGGTGAAGCTCGAGACCGTTATGCCCAAGGTATCCCTAGCCCATGGAAATGGTGGAGCGGCCAGCCAGGAACTGCTTGGCGATCTGTTTCTCAAGTATTTGTCAAGTCCGGTGCTGCACTGCCTCGAAGACAGCGCCCTGCTCGAGGAACACGCCGGACGTCTGGCTTTTTCCACAGACTGCTATACCAATGAACCGCCGTTTTTTCCCGGGGGCAATATAGGCACCCTGGCGGTGCACGGTACCATAAACAACCTGGCCATGCGCGGGGCCATGCCCCTGGCGCTCAGCCTCGGGGTGATCATCGAGGAGGGGTTTCCCCTCGCTGATCTTGAAGAAATTATCCGTTCCGTCGGTCTGGCCACTGAACTGGCCGAGGTGGCCGTTGTCGCCGGTGATACCAAAGTGGTGCCCCGGGGCAGAATGCGGGGAATCTGTCTCAGCACCTCGGGCATCGGCCTGGTTTCTCCCGGTTCGGAAGTCTCCGGCACCGGCATTGAAGAAGGTGATGTCGTCATCGTTTCCGGCAATATAGGCGAGCACGGGCTGGCTCTGAGAAATCAAGGCGGCAAGCTGCCTTCCTGCTGTGCGGGTGAAATTGCGCCGATGCACTTCATGATCCGGGAAATCATGGAAAACTTTCCCGATGCGCTCCATGCCCTGCGCGATCCCACCAGGGGCGGCCTGGCAACTTCGCTCGTCTGGCTGGCCTCGGCTTCCGCGGTATGCATGGAGATCGATGGACGAGCCATCCCTATCTGCGAGGGTGTCCGCAGCTTCTGCGCCCAGGAAAACCTCAATCCGCTCTATCTGGCCAGTGAAGGACGCTGCATCCTCTGCTGCGATCCCAAGCATGCCGTGGAAATCCTGGCCCTCATGCGGACCATGCCCCTTGGCGCGAATGCGTGCATGATCGGCCGGGCCAGTGCCTCGCCCATGGGCAGGGTGCGCCTCCGTGGAGCCGACGGTTCGGTCAGCTTTCTCAACGCTCTCTAGGAGTCTGTCGTTTCTTTACTGCTGCTGGATCAGCCTGACACCCCGCCCAGATGTATCCATACCTTGAGAGGTATACAGGGAAAAATAAAATTAAATAAGTACCTTGTTGAAAGGATAATGACGAGTGAAATTGGTAACATAGCTTGTCATTACGGTAAAAATACCTATAGCCGTGTAGGTTTTCGCCCTATTGCTTGACACCAGCTCTGTGTGATATAATTTAAATAAGGTGATACTTTTTGCCAGAGGCGGCAGCATTGGCAGAAGGCAAGAGAACGAAACGGGGGGAGTCAGCTGTGTATACGGCAAGGGATGCTGTTGTTGCAGCGTTGCGTGTTGCAGTATGTGTTGTCGTGGTGTGTCTTTTTTCATTCCTCTCGGTATTCTCCTCAGTACTCTTTTCGTTAACTGATTACCAATGAAACTCAGCCTGGCCTCCAGCAGTCCGGTCCCTCGGGAGGCGTAGCTGAGTTTCATTGGTAATCAGCTTTCGTTGTGGTTGGCATACGGTTGTCATACGAGGGGGCTGAATCTTCTTCAATCTGTTTTGGCCATAGCCGGTAGAGCCGCCGATTGCTCATATTCTTTTCTTGTAAACGGCCGACCTGTGCGGAACTGAGCCTTAGCATCGGCGAGTAAGGATAGCTGGGGAAGAGCGGATACGATACTGCCATATCAACCTCCTTTTTTCCGGCTTGATGAGGGGTATATCTCCCATACCCCTCATCTTTTATCTTCATTCATAAATGGTGGCTTCGAACGGGAAATTGTGTATGCCCAGCTCTTATACCTGCAATACCATTGTCTTCTTTGAAGAACAGGGCTATGGCAGAATAAAGATCTGTAGTGCCTGTGGAAATCAGGTAAGACCGGAAACCGCCTACCAAAAAACGGCGAGATGTTGCGCCTTGGTATGCAGGAAATGCAGCAAAACCATCTACCCGGTGCGAAAATGCCGGTGCCCCGTACCAGGCCGGAAAAAAAAGATTCCGGATCCGGAACAGGATGCGGCCGGCAGCTAAAAGAAGTCGGCGAGCCCCGTAAAAATGAGGATCAGCCCGGCGATTTCGAAAAGGTTGCCGAGGGAGCTGGGGTTCCGCTGTCGGTGGCGGATGTTCTGGAAGATGAATTCTCGGCGGTTTTCGCAGACAAGGGATTTTTGCAGCGGGTGGTTTACCCATTCGCCGAGGCCTATGAGCAGCGTCCCCAGCCCTATTTCCCGCAAGCCGCCGAGAAGACGGTCGCTTTCGCCGAAGACGAAGGAGTAGACCAGTATGAGGATGCCGGCTATCAGCAGCAGAATAAAGAAGTAGCTGGTCGGCCTGGTTCGGGTGGTGGTCGGGATATGGGGGGACATGGTCATGTATGTTGAAGGAGACTGTCTCTTTGATAACCGACTGTAGCTCACTGCATTGCAGTATTTTATTGTAGTTTTTTTATCGGCAAAAGTAAATACAGGGATAATCTTATCTCGGTTTTCGCCTTGCCAGGGGTCCGGCCGGATCCCTGGCGTTTTCTCTTTCCATCCCCCGTCACGCCCTGTTTTTCTTCTCTCTCCACTCCGGCAATTTTCAAATGCCTCCCGGAGTGTAACTGGGAGGTCATGATCCCGCCGCGGCCTTGGCTTGACCCTGATGATTTTTCATCGTCGACTGCTGCCTCATTACGCGCTTCGATGAAAATGTGCTATACTGATGGCTGTCCAACAGACAAACGGTCAGCAGGGGGAAAAGTTACAGCCGCAGAAAGCGGCAAACGGAAAGCCATGACTCTTTACGACAGCAATGATATCAGAGACAACTGCGGCTTCGGTCTGATTGCCCACATGTCGGGCAAGGCCAGCCACCGCATCGTACGAACGGGAATTTACGGTTTGAGCCGCATGAGTCACCGCGGCGGCATTGCCGCCGACGGCAGGACCGGCGACGGCTGCGGCATACTTCTTGGCAGGCCGGACAGCTTTTTTTTGGCCATCGCCGAAGAAAACGGCTGGAGCCTCGGCAGCCGGTACGGCGTCGGCATGATTTTCTTTCCCCGGCAGCAGGCACGAAGGGAGGCGGCGGTACAGGTCATGGAGGAGGAGCTGCAGCGGGAAACGCTCGCCGTAGCCGGCTGGCGGCAGGTTCCCGTCAAGGCCGAAGTCCTTGGTGAGCTGGCAGCCTCGACGCTGCCGCATATCGCCCAGGTCTTTGTCAGCGGGCCCAGCGGCTGGGGAGCCAAGGATCTTGAGCGCAGGCTCTATATGGTGCGCCGGCGGATTGAAAAGCGACTGCAGGACGATGAAGATTTCTACGTGGTCTCTCTCTCCGGTGTTGTCACCATCTACAAGGGCCTGTGCCGGCCGGAGGATCTCAACGTCTTTTACCCCGATCTTGCCGACCTGCGCATGCAGTCCTCCATATGCCTTTTCCATCAGCGTTTCTCGACCAACACCCTGCCGCGCTGGTCGCTGGCCCAGCCTTTTCGCTTTCTTGCCCATAATGGTGAGATAAATACCATTACCGGCAATCGGCAATGGGCCGCCGCCCGCACCTATAAGTTCCGTTCTCCGGTACTGCCGGATCTGCAGGAGGCGGCGCCTTTTGTCAACTCCAGCGGCTCCGATTCCTCGAGCCTCGACAACATGCTGGAGCTTATGCTGGCCGGCGGCATGGACATATTCCGCGCCTTCCGGCTGCTGATCCCGCCGGCCTGGCAGAATCATCCGGCCATGGATGACGATCTGCGGGCCTTCTATGATTTCAACTCCATGCACATGGAGCCCTGGGACGGGCCGGCCGGCATCGTCATGAGCGACGGCCGCTATGCCGCCTGCGGCCTCGACCGCAACGGTTTGCGGCCGGCCAGGTATGTGATTACCCGGGACAAGCTGATCACCCTGGCCTCGGAGGTGGGCATCTGGGACTATGCCGAGGACGAGGTGGTGGAGAAGGGCAGGGTGGGACCCGGCGAGTTGCTGGTTGTCGACAGCCTCTCCGGGCGGCTGTGGACCAGCTGGGACATCGACCTGGATCTGAAAAACAGGCATCCCTACCGGCAGTGGATGGAAAAAAACAGCCGCCGGCTCCCGACTGTTGCGGGCGAGGACAGTGACCAGGGTTTTCGCCGACTGGACGATGGCAATCTGCTGGTCTACCAGAAGATGTTCGGCTACTCCCGCGAGGAGATCGAGCAGGTGCTCCGTATTTTAGGAGAAAAGGGCCAGGAGGCCGTGGGGTCAATGGGCGATGATACGCCGGTGGCCGTACTCTCCCGCCGGCCGAGGGTCTTCTACGATTATTTCCGGCAGAAATTCGCCCAGGTCACCAATCCTCCCATCGATCCGCTCCGCGAGACCCATGTCATGTCGCTTGCCACCTGCATCGGCAGGGAACAGAATGTCTTCAACGAAACCCACAGTCATGCCCACCGGGTACTGTTCGATTCGCCCGTGCTGCTCGACTCCGAGTTCAAACAGCTGCTCTGGCTCGAGGAGGCCCACTACAAGTCGACGGTGTTTCCGGTGTGCTACGAACCGGGACAGGGACTGCGCCGGGCAATTGAAGATCTCTGCGAGGCGGTGACGGCGGAGGTGGGTCGGGGCACGGTGCTGGTCGTTCTCAGCGACCGGCAGATAGAAGAAGGCCGGCTGCTCATCCCCATGGCCATGGCGGTGGGCGCCGTACAGCGCACGCTGGTGGCAAACAGCATGCGCTGCGACGCCAACATCATCGTCGAGACCGGCAGCGTCAGGGACCCGCACCAGTTCGCCGTCCTTCTCGGTTTCGGCGCCACCGCCATCTACCCTTTCCTTGCCTGTGAGACGCTTGCCAAGATGGCCGCCGACGGCCTTTTCGCCAGTGCCGGAGAGGCCCTGGCCAATTATCGCCGGGGTATCAACAAGGGGCTTTTGAAGATCCTCTCGAAAATGGGCATCTCCACCGTCGCTTCCTATCGCTGTTCCCAGCTTTTCGAGGTCCTGGGTCTCGGTGTTGAGATATCCGAGTTCTGTTTCCGCGGGGCAGCCAGCAGAATCGGCGGCGCTTCTTTCGAACACATCGAAAAAGACCAGCAGCTGCTGGCCAAAGCGGCCTGGCGCCGGAGCGATCCGCTCGAACAGGGAGGGCTGCTCAAATACGTCCACGGCGGTGAATTTCACGCCTATAATCCCGATGTGGTCATGCTTCTGCAAAAAGCGGTGAACTCCGGAGAGTATAGAGACTATCAGCTCTATGCCGAATGCGTCAACCGGCGGCCCATTTCCAGCCTGCGCGACATGCTCGCCCTCAAGCCCGCCGGCAAACCTCTGCCGCTAAACGAGGTGGAGCCGGCGGATGCGCTCTACGGCCGGTTTGACTCGGCGGCCATGTCGATCGGCGCCCTCAGCCCGGAAGCCCACGAGGCGCTGGCCGTGGGCATGAACCGGCTGGGCGGTTTCTCCAACTCGGGCGAGGGCGGCGAGGACCCGGCCAGATTTCACAGCGAGCGCTCGTCGCGCATCAAGCAGGTGGCCTCCGGCAGATTCGGGGTCACCGCCCACTATTTGATGAACGCCGAGGTTATCCAGATCAAGATGGCGCAGGGCGCCAAACCGGGTGAGGGCGGTCAGCTGCCGGGTCATAAGGTGTCGAATCATATCGCCGAGTTGCGTTTTTCCCTGCCGGGGCTGACGCTTATTTCCCCGCCGCCGCATCATGATATATATTCCATCGAAGATCTGGCCCAGCTGATTTTCGATCTCAAGCAGATCAACCCCGATGCCCTGATATCGGTGAAACTGGTTTCCGAACCGGGAGTGGGCACTATCGCCACCGGCGTTACCAAGGCCTATGCCGATCTCATAACCATCTCCGGCTATGATGGCGGTACCGGCGCCAGTCCATTGACTTCGGTGAAATACGCCGGCAGTCCCTGGGAGCTGGGGCTGGTGGAGGCCCATCAGGCCCTGGTGGAAAACGGTCTCAGGCACAAGGTGCGGCTGCAGGTGGACGGGGGATTGAAAACCGGCCTGGATATCGTCAAGGCGGCCATCCTCGGCGCCGAGCATTTCGGCTTCGGCACCGCCCCGCTCATCGCTCTCGGCTGCAAGTTTCTGCGCATCTGTCATCTCAACAACTGCGCCACCGGCGTCGCCACCCAGGATGACAATCTCCGGCGCAAGCATTTTCACGGGCTGCCGCAGATGGTGATGAATTATTTCACCTTCCTCACCACCGAGACCCGTCAACTCATGGCCGAACTCGGCGTTGCCCGGCTTGTCGATCTCATTGGCAGAACCGATCTTCTCGAGACGCTGCCAGGCGATACGGAAAAACAGCGGGCGCTTGACCTCAGACCGCTGCTGGCGCAGCCGGAGCTTTCGTCAAAGACGGCCCTGCATCACCTTGAGAAGAATGTCCCCGCCGACAGAGGGGAGCTGAACAGCCTGATTGTCGATCGTCATGAGGAGGCGGTGCGCACAGGCAGCAGTGAACGCGCAGGCTACGACATCCGCAACACCGACCGTTCCGTTGGCGCCCGCCTCTCCGGCATGATCGCGCGGATCCACGGCAGAGAGGGACTGGCGGCGGCGGAGATCACCCTTGATTTCACCGGCACCGCCGGTCAGAGTTTCGGTGTCTGGAACGTTCAGGGCTTGCATATGTATCTCACCGGCGATGCCAATGACTATGTCGGCAAAGGCATGTCGGGCGGCAAGCTGGTGATAAAGCCGCCCCTGGGAGTGGCCTATGCCGCAGGGGATGCCGTTATCATCGGCAATACCTGTCTCTACGGAGCCACCGGCGGCAGGCTCTATGCCGCCGGCAGGGCCGGCGAGCGCTTCGCCGTTCGCAACTCCGGGGCCAGGGCGGTGGTGGAGGGCATCGGCGACAACGGCTGCGAATATATGACCGGCGGCGTCGTAACGGTGCTTGGCGACATCGGCGTCAACTTCGGCGCCGGCATGACCGGCGGTTTTGCCTATGTTTATGATCGCCGGGACGACCTGGAGAGAAAAATAAATGGTGAGATGGTAGAAGTTCTCCCCCTGGCCAAGCTTGCCATCTACCAGGAGCATCTGCGCGGTATCATCAGCAGGCATCTTGAAGAGACCGGCAGTGAATGCGCGGAGAGGCTTCTCGATGATTTTATCGGCTCCTGCAGATATTTCAAACTGGTCAAGCCCAGAGCCCTGGATATCAAAACCCTGCTCGGCCACAAGGGCGGCTCGATGTCCGAGATGGAGACGGAGGCCGCCTGAGACGGCCTGGAAAAACATGAGAGAAGTATTATGAGTAAGAATCTGTTTCAGTTTATAGAAGTAGAACGGGTTAATCCGCCGAAAAAGTCGCTGAAGAGCAGGATCAGCGGATTTGAAGAAATATACAGCCGGTACAATGACAATCAGGTGCAAATGCAGTCGGATAGGTGCATCGAATGCGGCAACCCGTACTGCGAATGGAAATGCCCGGTACACAACTACATTCCCGACTGGCTCAAGCTCGCCTTCGAGGGACGCATTCTCGAGGCCGTCGAACTCAGCCATCAAACCAATTCCCTGCCCGAGGTCTGCGGCAAGATCTGTCCCCAGGACCGGCTCTGCGAGGGCGCCTGCACACTCAACGACGATTTCGGGGCGGTGACCATCGGCAGCATCGAATCCTACATCACCGAAACCGCCTTTGAGATGGGCTGGCGACCCGATATGTCCGGCGTGGTCATGACCGACAGGAGAGTGGCTGTCGTCGGGGCAGGACCGGCCGGCATCGGCTGTGCCGACGTACTTGTCCGCAACGGGGTCAAGCCGGTGGTCTATGACAAAAATCCGGAGATCGGCGGGCTGTTGACCTTCGGCATACCGCCGTTCAAGCTGGGCAAAGAAATCATGCAGCTCCGCCGGCAGGTTTTCTCCGACATGGGCGTCGAGTTCATTCTCTCCACGGAGATCGGTCCGGACCTGCCGTTTACAAACCTGCTGGCCGACTTCGACGCCGTCTTCGTCGGCAACGGCGCCTATACCTCGATGATGGGCGAATTCGGTGACTGCGGTCTGCAGGGAGTATATGAAGCCCTGCCCTATCTCATTGGCAATACCTGCAGACAGCAGGGCTATGGACCAATACACGAGTATGTCGATCTCGGTGACAAGCGGGTGGTGGTGCTCGGCGGCGGCGACACGGCCATGGACTGCCTGCGGACGGCGGTCCGCCAGGGGGCGCGCGAGGTGGTCTGCGCCTACCGCCGCGACGAGTACAATATGCCGGGATCGGCCAAGGAGGTGCAGAACGCCAGGGAGGAGGGTGTTCGTTTTCTCTGGAATCTGCAGCCGCTGGAGCTGGTCTCCCGAAACGGTGTCGTCAGCGGCGTCAAGGTTGCCAGAACCGAGCTCGGCGAGGCCGACAGCCTCGGCAGAAGAACACCGGAGCTGGTCGTCGGCTCCGAGTATCTCCTTGAAGCCGACGCCGTCATCGTCGCCTTCGGCTTCCAACCCAGTCCGCCTGTCTGGCTGGAAGAAAATGACATCGAAGTCGACGGCCGCCGGCGTATCAAGGTCGGCGGACCAAAAAGCCTGCCCATGCAGACCACCAACGCCAAGGTTTTTGCCGGCGGCGACGCGGTCCGCGGCTCCGATCTGGTGGTCACGGCCATTGCCGAGGGCCGGCGGGCGGCCCTCGGCATTCTCGAATATCTGCAGATAGAGCAGTGAAAGGCAGCGTCTTTTGCGCGCATGATGAAGGTTTGCATTTGACAGGGGTAAAATGTGGAATATGATACTAGTGTAAACGGCAAAAAACGCTCGCATACTTTAGTGGTTCCATTGCAGTCGGCGATGTTTTTCAAGATATCCCCGGGCACGGATATGCATCGACGTACCACACACCAATTGTAAATGAAGAGAGGAGAGACAACTATGAAAGGGAAACTGATATTACCCATTTTGTTCGGCTGCCTGCTGTCGCTGGCCAGCGCACACTCCGCCTTCGCTCTTTCCGAGCTGGGCAAAAATCCGTTTTACTCCAACTATATCGAGTCTGAAGAGGAGATGGTGCAGATGCTCCTTGCCAACAGCGATGATATCGAGAAAGGCCTGACCAAGGCCGGCATGCCCGAGCTCTATGAGCCGATGATGGCCCAGCTGCCGGAAGCCGAGGTCGAAAGAGTGCAGTTCCATCCCGGAGACACCTTTCCCTGGATGTTCTATCGCAAGGACGGCCGCGGTCCGGTTCGCATCGACAAGGATGTGGTCTGGGAGGGGGAGGAGCCCTTCAACAGCTATTCATTTCATATCGACTACAATGACAGGCGTCACACCTTTACCGTGCCGCCGGTTTGCGGCAACCTCACCTATGTGGGCGCAGGCCCCGTTCCCCCGCCGCCTGCTCCGGTGGAGAAAGAGGAAGAGCCGGCTGCTGCAGCTCCGCCGCCGCCACCCGAGGAGATGGAGGAAACGGTGGTGGAAGAAGCCGCCCGCTTCCCCTTCCTCTTTGATGCCGGCTATCTCCACCAGCCCGACCCGGCCGACCACCTGCTTCTCCGCGTCGGCATGGAGTTTCCCATAAACGATACTTTCTCTATTATCGGCATGATCGGCGCGGCGCCTAAAATTTCAGGCGACGACAGTGATGATGCCTTTGTCGCCGACATCTTTGCCAACTATTCCAGGTCGCGCTTTTTTTTCGGTCTTGGCGTAGGCGCCTGGATCACCGGCGGTGACGATGACCTCGATCACGAGGATGACGATTTCGATTTGATCATCAATGCCGGTACCAGGATTTTCGGTGAAGAGGATGGATTCAACACCTCGCTCTTCATCGAAGCCCGCACCGACTTCGACGAACTGGAGGACTTCGACCACTACGGCAAATTCGGCGTCGGCCTGCGCTTTAGGTTCTAATAAGGGACAGAGCTTCGCCCGGCTAAAGACAGAGGCCGAAAGCGGCCCCGGGCCGTTGTCCCGAAATTCGACAGGCCGGTTGACTGGCTGCAGTTGCACAGCGCGGCGCACTGACACAAAGCCCTGCATCCTCTCCGGGATGGCAGGGCTTTGGTTTTACCGCATGCCTGATTGGCAGATTTTATCAGCCGGGCGGATATGCCTGAAGGATGGATTTTTTATGAAATAAAGGGCTTATTCTTCAGGCCGGATGATGTCGCAGGTGTTGAGCAGGTCGTGGATATGGCCCAGATCCTCGAGTCGGCCGAAGACGGTTATGACGTCGCCTGACTGCAGCCGTGTATGGCCGCGGGGGATGATGATT
Source organism: Desulfopila sp. (assembly GCA_041642275.1). Taxonomy (GTDB): domain Bacteria; phylum Desulfobacterota; class Desulfobulbia; order Desulfobulbales; family Desulfocapsaceae; genus Desulfopila_A. The sequence goes on from JBEPWT010000026.1 coordinate 12,026, forward strand.
TTTTCGCCGCGCTTGATGGACACCAGATTAACGGTCTCGGGCAGGGGCAGGTCCATGACCAGGGCACGGTTGCATTTGTCATCTTCTTTGAGGACAAATTCGACGAAACCGTTTTCCTTGAGACTGCGCAGGGACAGCTGACCCTCGACAATCTGGCCCCGCTGTTTTCTGACGATGCCGACGTCATAGGCCCGGAGGATATCACTTCTGCTTATGACGCCCAGCAGGGTGCCGGAGCCGTCCCGGTCGACCACGGGCAGCCTGGCCAGATCGCGCGGGGCCATTTTCTGGATGGCAACCCAGATCGGTTCGTCGGGATAGACGGTGATCGGATTTTCTACGGTCACATCCTTGACCAGCATGTTCCTGGGGGAGAAGTCGTCGCGCGACTGCAGTTTATGCATGTCCTGGAGGGTGACGATGCCGTGCAGCTTGTAATGGTCCTTCATCACCGGAAAACCAAGGATGTTTGACTCCTGGAACAGGGCCATGAGTTCGACGACGGGCTTGTCCTTATGGATAGTGACCGGGTTTACCTTCATCACCTCGCTGACGTTGACCCCCTGCATGATGTCCATGTCGCGCCCCTCGGAAAAGCGGATGCCCCGCTTGGAGAGCTTGAGGGTGTATATCGATTCGGGATGCAGCCACTGGGCGAAGTAGCAGGCGGTGACGCCGGCCACCATGAGCGGCAGGATGATAAGATAATCGTTGCTCATCTCGAAGACGATGAGCATGGCCGTCAGCGGCGCCCGGGCGGTGGCGGAGAACACCGCCGCCATGCCAACCAGGGCGTAGGCGCCGGCTCCACCGGAAATAGCGGGAAACCAGCTCTCGAACAGATGTCCCATGGCGCCGCCGAACATGGCGCCGATAAAGAGCGACGGAGCGAAGACGCCGCCGGAGTTGCCGGAGCCAAGGGTAAAGGAAGTTGCCAGCGGTTTGAGAAAAACAAGCAGCACGAGAATCCAGAGTCCGGCATTGCCCTGCAGAGCGACACCGATGAATTCGAAGCCCGACCCGTACATGTGCGGCAGGCTCTCGAGCACGGGGTTGTCCATCTGGGCACGGATCTCCGCCGGTACACCGATGCCGGGTATGAAGGTATAGACAAGCCCTATCATGCCGAGGCCGGCGGCACCGACGGCCGGTTTGTAGATTTGCGGAAATTTCCAGTTGTCGAAGGCCCTCTCGGAAAAATCGAGCATGCGGATGAACATGATGCCGACGATGGCTGCCAGCAGGCCAAGGACCAGGTAGAGAAAAATGGATAACGGTGAGACCATGCTGTAGACCGGCACCTCGAAGGCGGGGCGGGAGCCGAGAAAAATCCGGCTGACGATCGACGAGGAAACGGCGGCGATGACCACATTGCCGAAGGCCCGCACCTGCAGGCCGGACATCAGTACCTCGATGGCGAAAATCACTCCGGCGATAGGGGCGTTGAAGGTGGCGGCAATGCCGGCGGCAGCGCCGCAGGCGACCATATTGCGAATACGTTCATCGGAGAGGCGGAGAATCTGGCCGAGACTCGAACCGAGGGCGGAGCCGACCTGGACGATGGGACCTTCGCGTCCGGCCGAGCCGCCGGTGCCGATGCACAGGGCGGAGGCCAGTATTTTTGCCGCGGCAACACGGGCGCGGATGCGGCCGCCATGGAGAATAAGGGCCTGCATCACTTCCGGGACGCCATGACCCTTGGCTTCGTGGGCAAAAAGAATCAGGGGGCCGACGAGCAGTCCGCCGAGTACGGGAATGATGAAATATGACCAGATCCCCAGGGCGGGGATGAATTCGGGCAGGGTGGCGTAGCAGAAGTACTGTATAGCATGGATCAGCTTTATGAAAACAACAGCCGCCAGACCGGTGGTGGCGCCAATGGCAATGGAGAGGATAATCAGTGTTATTCCCAGCGGCGGGGCCGATTTGTCGAGCAGTCTGCTGAAAAAGTTCTGTTTGGGGCTCATAGTGTAGATCCGAATGTGGGTCCGCGCCGACACTGCAGGTATCGTTGGGCGTGGTCCGGAGATGGCGTAAAGCGCAAAAACTCCCCTTTTTGCCAAAGATGCACAATTACTCAAATGCATTCAGCAGCACATGCACTGTGGCTTCGCTGCCCCTGCGGCAGCCCCTCGGCGGATGCAGGCGGCCACCAGCTGGAGCGTTGATGCTTTTTTCGTTCTCTGGCGTTTCCTAGCAGAGCTTCGCCAAAAGGTCAAGTTTTCATGGTGCCGGCAATTTCCCAGCGGTATGGATGGCATTGGCGAGCAACACCGTTTTCTTCGCTGGCCGATTATGGTTTAATAGGAGGTAATCATACTTGGCGCCGCTCCGTTTTCCCCCCGGCAACAGAGGAGGACAGGCTGGCAGTAAAAAGCTGTCTGCACCCTTTGAACATTTGCATATGGTTGTTTCAGCGCCACCAGAACACTACAGCAGGGGCGAAGCGGCTAAGAACGCTTCGCCGTTTGGCCGCAAGGCCGCGGCAAAAGAGGAAGTCTATGAAGAGAACGGGTACAGACCGGGCAGTGAATATCTACAGACGGCTGCACGGCAATATAGGCGGTGTCATCAAAGGCAAGGATGAAATGGTCACCTTTCTGCTGGCGGCTTTTTTCTGCGGTGGTCATGTGCTGCTCGAAGATGTTCCCGGTACCGGCAAAACCACTCTTGCCAAGACGCTTGCCAAGTCGATCGGCACCGACTTCAAGCGCATTCAGTTCACTCCTGATCTGCTGCCGGCCGATATTATCGGCGTTTCCATCTACAACCATCATCAGAGCAGTTTCTCTTTTCACCGGGGACCGGTGTTCACCAATATTCTTCTGGCGGACGAGATCAACAGGGCAAGTCCCAGAACCCAGTCGGCGCTCCTCGAGGCCATGGGCGAGAAACAGGTGTCGGTCGAGGGCCGGCGCATCCGTCTCAGTGATCTCTTTTTCGTCATTGCCACTGAGAACCCTATGGAATCGCACGGCACCTATCCATTGCCTGAGTCACAGATGGACCGTTTCATGCTCAAGCTCAGTCCGGGCTATCTCAGCCGGGATGAGGAAGCCGACGTCATTGCCGACCAGCTGGTCAGTCACCCGCTGGATATAACCGAGAAAGTGATAGACGAAGAGGATGTGTTCACCGTCATGGAGGCGGTGCTGACCATCCGCATATCCGAGGAGCTGCGGTATTATATAGTGGACATCGTTTCCGCCACCCGCGGCAGTGAGCATGTGGCCATGGGCGCAAGCGTCAGGGCCTCGCTGGCATTGATGAAGGTTTCGCAGGCTCTGGCGCTTTTTTCTGGCAGGGAGTTCGTCATACCCGAAGACATTCAGAAGGCGGCCATACCGGTTATCGGCCATCGGCTGCAGATTTTGCCGCAGGCAACTTTCTCCGGCGTGCTGCCCGCTCATGTTGTTACGGCCATTGTCGACGAGATCAGGGTGCCGGCATGAGGCGTCGACTGCATGGAATCTATGTCCTTGTCGAGCGCCTCAAAATCCGCCTGTCGGCGAGGTTCACGCCTCTGGGCAAAAGTTTTCTCCTGCTGGCGGTTCTGGCGCTTTTTTTCGGCATCGGCGTCGAGCGAACCATGATCTATCACATTTTCAGCCTCAGCCTGATGCTGCTGCTGTTTTCCTTTTTGCTGTCCCTGCGTTTTTCCCCGTCACTGCGCTTCAGCCGGATGCTGCCGGCTACCTGCGTTGCCGGCAGGGAGATCCGCTACCGGATCCGTCTTGAAAATACCGGTGGCGGCTCTCTTAAGGGCGTCTATTTCCGCGAAGGCGCAACGCCCCGTCTCCCCGACTGGCAGGAGTTTGCCGCTGCCAGGGAGGAGGGGGAGGACGGGCGCAATCTGTTCGATCGGGCAATGGGCTATTACCGGTGGCTGTGGCTGGTGAAGATGGGCAGAAAAATTATGCCCCTCGAGCAGCCGCTGCCCGATCTCGCACCGGCTGCGACACAGGAGCTCGAGGCGACGCTGCTGCCCCTGCGCCGGGGAGCCGTGCATCTGCCCGGCGCTGTACTGGGCCGGGTTGATCCCTTCGGTCTCTGCCGTCGCGAAGTTATGCGCGGCGACGAGTGCAACCTGCTGGTGCTGCCGAAAATCTATGCCGTTCCCCAGCTGCTGTTTAGGGGGTCGCGCAGATATCATCGGGGAGGTATCGCTGCGGCCAGAGAACAGGGCGATTCAGGCGATTTTCTTTCGCTGCGGGAATATGTCCACGGCGATCCCATCAAGCATATGGACTGGAAGGCCACGGCCCGCAGCGGCAAGCCCATCGTCAAGCAGTTCCGCGATGAGTATTTCTCGCGCTACGGGCTGGTTCTCGACAGTTTTACGGAAAAGAAGTACAGCCCCGTCTTTGAGGAGGCTGTATCGCTGGCCGCTTCGGTGATGCTGGCCCAGGACAGCTTTAACGCCGTTCTCGACCTGCTTTTTGTGGAAAACGAATGTGTCACCTGCACCGTCGGCGGCGGGATTGACGGCCAGCAGCGGATGCTGGAAATGCTGGCCTCGGTTTCCACCTGCGGCGACAAGCCTTTTTCCGAGCTGGCGGCCCTGGTGCGCAGTCATGCAGCCCTGCTCTCCGGAGTTGTTGTCGTCTACATTGACTTTGACCAGGAGCGCAGGGACCTGCTGGACTATCTCCGTATCCGCAATATACCCGTTAAGGCGGTATTGCTGGTGGAGGACGATGAAACCATGGCCAGAGAGAAAAAAAAGCACCATGATCTTCCTCTGCAGATATTCAAAGCGGGTGAGGTGGAGGAAAAGATAGGCAGTCTATGAAGATTCCTCCTCTGACCATCGGGGCCGCTCTTCTTCTCTGGGGTATGGAAAGCGGCAAGATAGTTTTCGCCCTGCTGCTCTGTCTCGTCCTGGAAGGCAGCTATCTGCTGGCCAGACGATACAGTCTCGACGAGGATGACTTTGTCAAAATCTCCGATCTGACCTCGCTGCTCTTTCTCGGAGCGGTGGCCCTCATCCTTCTCAATTACGAACCACTGGGGTTTCTCCGCATCACCACCGGCTGGCTGCCGCTCATCCTTGCGCCGCTCATCACCGCTCAGCTCTATTCCACCGGGGATACGGTCACCATCGGCACCCGTCTGGGCACCAGGAAAAAGGCCTATACCCACAGGCCCATCGATTTCCGCTTCTACTACATCATCATCTGTCTCTTTGCCGCCGCCGCCGCCAACAGCCGCGGACCATGGTTCTATCCCGCGGCCACGGCCATTGTCGCCGTCGTGCTTTTCGCCAACCGGGGGCGGGCCTATTCTCCCGTCGTTTTCGTCCTTCTGCTGCTCATCTCTTCCACGGCCGGCTATCTGGGCAGCATGGCCATGGTCAAGGGCCACGGCTATGTGGTCCAGAACACCTTTCGCTATTTTTACAGCTATTACCGCAACAAGCACGCCAACCCCTTCAAGACCCATGTCAATTTCGGTGACACCGGCAGGCTGAAGTTCTCGGGGGAAATCCTTATGAGGGTCAGCGCGGCTGCGCCGCCTTCACTCTTGAAGGAGTCCTCCTACAGCTCGTTTCAGCGGGGGGACTGGTTCAGTCGCCAGGGCAGGTACGAGTTTTTGCTGCCGGAGGACCGGGTGAGCTGGTTTTTACGAGCGGATCCGCCGAATGAAGGGGCAACGGTGAAGATCGAACTCGATCTGCCCAAGGAAAAAGGACTTTTACCGCTGCCTCTGCACGGTTATGCCTTGCGCAGCGCCACCATCTTTGAGCTGGAACGCCATGAAAACGGCACGCTCAAGGCGGTCGATGCGGCGCCTATAGCCACCTATGAGGTGGACTACGCAGGCCCCGGCAGGACGGATGACCTGCCGACCAGAGACCATCTCCATGTCCCGGAGGAGGAAAAATACGTCCTTGACCGCATAGCCGCCGAACTCAGCGGTGAAAACCTGTCCGCTTCCGCCCGGCTTGCCGCCGTGGCTGCATATTTCGCAACGGACTTCGCCTATTCCCTCGATCTTGTCGGCAGCGGCGGCTTTGCCACGCCGCTGGGCAACTTTCTTCTGGAAAGCAAAACCGGTTTCTGCGAATACTATGCCACGGCAACGACGCTTATTCTCCGCGCCATGCAGATACCCAGCCGCTACGTTACCGGTTACGCGGTGTATGAACGATCGGCCCTGGAAGGCAAATACCTGGTTCGCAGCAGGCATGCCCATGCCTGGTCCGAAGCCTTCATCGGCGGCAGCTGGCGCACGGTCGACACCACGCCGCCGGTATGGAAGGCCGCCGATGCGGCAAGGGCTGATTCCCTCGAAGGTCTCCGGGATGTCTTCAGCTTCCTGGGCTACAAATACCGGCTCTTTCGCATAGGTACCGGACGCGATTACACCGTATACCTCTCCATCGTCGTTGCCGCCTTGACGGTCTTTCTGGTAATCCGTATTTACCGCCGTCTGAAACTGGAAAGGGCCGGGGCCGATACCCGCCGTCCTTCCAAAACCTTTACCCGGAGAGTCACACCCTTTACTCCGGTTGTCGATGCTCTGGCGGCTGTCGATGAGCGCAGGCAGGGCAATGAAAGTTTCAGCCAGTGGGCGGCCCGCTGCCGCCGCTGGCAGAATTTCGATAGGGAGGAGTTCTCGCTGCTCTACGGCCTGCACCTGCAGCAGCGATTTGACCCCGCCGCCGGCAAAGAGGACCATCGGCAGAGACTGCGTCAGGGCGCGGCCAAATATCTGCCTCAGTTGCAGGAGAAGAAACAGCGCTGACAGGGTGCTGGTGCTTAGAAGCCGTGGAAGTTACAAAAAGAGGGAGAAGAGTATCGCCTGCGGCGCGGAATAGAGCCGGATGCGAAGGGGGAATTGGCCGGCGCCTGAAAAAAATGGAGCGGGAAGAAAACAATCTGGTAACATGGGAGATGAAAGAGTTCGTGTGTGCGGTCATTTTATTTTTTCCTCGGGAGATGTCACAATGATACAGTCTCGGCTGGAGCGTCTGGATCAGCTGCTGTCTACATCCGCACTCAGCGGCATCGTCCTCAATGCGGGACCGAGCCTTGCCTATTTCACCGGCCTGGACTTCCATCTCATGGAGCGGCCGGTCATTCTCATGCTGCTTCTTGGCCAAAAACCCGTTTTCATTCTGCCGCGACTGGAAGCCGCCAAGGTCGCCGGTATGGAGGGGGTGGAACTCTTTTTTTACGGTGAAGATCCTCAGCACTGGCCACAGGTTTTTGTCGAGGCCATGGACGCAGGCGGTGCCGTCGGGGAAAAGCTGGGGGTCGAGCCGCTGCAGCTGCGGCTCCTGGAATATCGTCTCCTCAAGGAGGCCGCCCCGGATACACTGTTCAGCGATGCCACGAAAATGCTTGCCGTCCTGCGCAGCCGCAAGGATCCGGAAGAGATCGCTCACATGCGCCGGGCCGTCGATATAGCCGAGGATGCTCTGCGGGCCGTTCTTCCCCAGATCAGAATAGGCATGAGTGAGGAGGAACTCGGCTCCGAACTGGTCCTGCAGCTGTTCAGGCATGGCTCCGACGTCGATTTGCCCTTCTCGCCCATAGTCTCGAGCGGAGCAAACGGCGCCAATCCTCATGCCAGGCCTTCCTCGCGCAAGCTGGCAGCAGGCGATCTGCTGGTCATCGACTGGGGGGCGAGGTATCAGGGCTACGTTTCCGATGTGACCCGCACCTTCGCCGTAGGCGAGATCGATGATGAAAGCGCCAGGATTCACGAGATAGTGCAGCTGGCCAACAGGGCCGGCCGAGGGGCCGGCAGGAGCGGCGCGACCTGCGGCGATGTTGATCAGGCGGCGAGAGCCGTCGTCGAGGAGGCCGGTTACGGCCGGTATTTCACCCACCGCACCGGTCATGGTCTTGGCAGAGAGTGTCACGAGGAACCCTATATCCGGGAAGGCAACACTGAAGTTCTGGAGACGGGCATGACCTACACCGTCGAGCCGGGGATCTATCTGCCGGGCAAAAACGGAGTCCGCATCGAGGACGACGTGCTCATAGAAGAAGACGGCGCCGTCTCCCTCAGTTCGCTGCCCCGCCGCATTATTCAGGTTGGCTGAGGCTCTGCGGTGGCGCTGGGGAGACAGGCGGCCCCTTTTCCATGTAGACCAAGCATAAGAGTGAGGAAGATCCATGGCTGCCAGTAAAAAACGGTCGACGGTTTCCGTTGATATGAAAAAAAACAGACTGGTGATCTCTCTTCACGGCACCATCCGCAAAAACGATCTGGAAAGTATCTATACCGATATCCGTTTCGGCGTACGCGATCTGCAGCCGGGTTTCGACGTGGTCACCGATATGCGGGATTCGACCATCGGCTATCTTACCGGTATAACCATCTTCCTGAAAATCCAGAATTTCCTCAAGGAGAGCGGGGTCGGCAGGATTGTGCGCATCACCGGTACCTCGAAGACATTTCTCCAGCAAATCCAGAAGCTGACGGAGAATAAGAACGGCTATTCACCGGTTTACGTGGAGAGTCTGGAGGAGGCCGAGAAATATTTGTCTGATCACTTGCATTCAACATCGGGGAAAGAACAATGAATCTGTCACTGATGGAGGGGAACGAGGCGGTCGTTCGCGGCGCCTTATATGCCGGCTGCACCTTCTTTGCCGGTTATCCGATTACGCCGGCCACCTCGATTCTGGCGAAAATGCTCGAACTTTTACCGGCCGGCGGCGGCGTCTGTCTGCAGGGCGAGGATGAAATCGGCTCCATCGGCTCCTGCCTGGGCGCCGCCATGGCCGGCTGCAAGGCCATGACCGCGACTTCAGGCCCCGGCGTCAGCCTCTACAGCGAGCAGCTCAGCTTTGCCGTGGGCAGTGAAATACCGCTGGTGATCGTCAATGTCCAGCGGCTTGGTCCATCCACCGGTTCAGCCACCAAGGGTGCCGACGGCGACATTCAGTTCATGCGCTGGGGCAACTCCGGCGGCCTGCCGCTCATCGTTCTGGCGCCGGTGGACGTGGCCGACTGCTATACCCTCACCATCCAGGCCTTCAATCTGGCTGAACGCTTCCGCACCCCGGTCTTTCTGGCCTCCAACAAGGAAATCGGGCTGACCCGGGAGAGTATTGATCTGTCCCTGCTTGAGCCCCCGCCCGTGGAAAAAAGAAGAGGCTATCATGGACCGGCGGCCGGCTATCTGCCGTTTCGTGCCGAGGCCCTCGACCAGGCGCCGCCCTTTGCCGCCATCGGCGAGTCCATCCTGGTCCGGCAGACATCGTCCACCCATGGAGAGGATGGCTATATAACAACAGACCCCGAAGAAATTGCCGCCCAGCGCCAGAGGATCAAGGACAAACTGGAGCTCCATATCGACTCCTTTTCCTTTTTCGATTATCTGAGCGTGGAGAACAGCGAGACCCTCATCATCACCTACGGCGTCACCGCCCGGGCAGCGCGTCAGGTGCTGGTGGGGGGCAGCGGCGAAAAGGCCTCCCTGCTGATACTGAAAACCCTGTGGCCGGTTCCCGAAGAGCTTATTTCCGAGAAGGCCGCCGGCTTTGCCAAGATTGTCGTGCTGGAGATGAACCTTGGCCAGTACGTCCATGAAATACGCCGGGTTCTCAAGGACAAGCAGGTCGTCTTCTTCGGCCAGATGAACGGTGTACTCATCACACCGGCCCAGATTCGCGAGGTACTTGCCAATGTCTAGCCTGCTCAATACGTCGCGGCCGCCGGTGTTCTGCCCCGGCTGCACCCATGAGAAGATCGTCATCGCCCTCGATCGGGCCCTGCAGCAGCTGGAGATCGCCGGGGACAAGGTTGTCGTCGTCAGCGATATCGGCTGTTCGGGACTTTTCGATGTCTTTTTCCATACCCATGCCCTTCATGGTCTGCACGGCAGGGCGCTGACCTATGCCTTCGGACTGAAAATGGCCAGGCCCGAACTGCATGTCATCGTCACCATGGGCGACGGCGGTTTGGGTATCGGCGGGGCCCATGTTCAAAGCGCCTGTCGGAAAAACGCCAATCTGACGCTGCTTGTTCTCAACAATTTCAACTTCGGCATGACCGGCGGTCAGTATTCGGCCACCACTCCGTCGGAGGCGGCGACCTCGTCGGGCTTTCTCAACAGCCTGGAAAGCCCGCTTGATATCTGCAGGCTGGCGGAGGCTGCCGGAGCGCCTTTTGTTCTGCGCTGCTCCGGACTCGAAAAAGATCTTGCCGGCAATATGGCCAGGGCAATAGATTATGACGGCTTTGCGGTCATGGATATCTGGGGTGTCTGTCCCGGCAGATACACCAGAAAGAACAAACTCGGTCCCGGAGAAATCCGTGAGAGGATCGAAGCCCTGCCTGGCTATACCGGAGTAATCAAAGCGAACGAGCGCCTGGAATACGGACGGAATTATCGCCGGACGGCGGCAATGCTGCCGGAGCCTCCTCCGGTGCTGGCGGTGGACAAAAAACATAACCCGCCCCGGCGGCAGAAAGAGCAGATTCTCATCCTCGGCAGCGCCGGCCAGCGCATCGTCACCGCCGGCGAACTGCTCTGCCTGGCGGCGATGTCCGGCGGACTGCTGGCCACCCAGAAGAACGATTATGATATCACCGTCCTCAAGGGGCCGTCGGTCAGTGAGATAATCGTCTGGCCCAACGAGATCGGCTATACGGGGATCGACGCTGCCGACGTGGTTCTGGTGGTCTCCGAGGAGGGCGTCAAGCGGCGACGGCGGGCTTTTGCCGGCATGAGCGATCAGGCGCTGATCATTGCCGCCGTCGATGTGGCGCTTCCCGAGAGCCCGGCCGAGGTTGTCGAGATCGATTTCAAGGCCTGGAAGATCGCCGGCAGGGACCGCGCTCTGGCCGCCCTTGCCGTTCTGGCCGCCGGCAACAGGGTGCTCAGCACCGATATGCTCAAGACCGCCATAGCCAAACGTTTTCCCAAAGGCCAGGCAGGCCCGGCCCTGGAGCTGGTTTCTTCGGTGATGGACTGGCTGAAAAAGAGGAGGGCGCAGTAAAAGAGCACCCTGTCTCTGAGGAAGTGGATCAGCCGATTTGCTCTATGCGATCATCTTTTTCGATTTTGAAGGTGAGAATCTCCATGATCTGCTGGTATTTTTCCAGCATCTCCGATTCATCTCTGGCGCCGATGAAAATGTTGGCTATCTCGTAACTGTAGCTGTCCTGGAGGATGCTCAACTCGGCCAGCCTCTTTCCCTGGGCTGCCAGAATCTTCATGGCCGTTTCCGGAAACAGTTCGATAACCTTTGCTTTTTCCTCTTCCGAAGGAACCTGGAGAACGATCCCCTCCTCGCTGGTTCGCACCATGAAATGGCCGGCGATGTTGAAGCTGCCTCTTTTCTCCATGACCGCCGGCTTTCTGCCGAGGGCCAGTTCCGTCATGATGTAGTGGTGTGAGAGGCCGTGAACCTTTTCGAAGATATCGGTGTGGGCCTGGGAGATGCGGGGGTTGATCTCCAGCAGAAAGACCTGGTCCGAGGTCTGGTCGTAGAAGAATTCGATATTGAAAGGCGAGTCGTCCAGGCCGACGGCGGTGATGGCGTTTCTGGCGATGTCGATCATGCGATGCTGGATCTCCATGGGCAGGATGGTGGGATACTGGTATCTGGAAAAAGACGAACTGTCTTTTTCCCGGATGGAGTCGACGATGCCGTAGCCGACGACGGTGCCCTGATGGCTATACCCCTCCAGAGTGCACTGGAAACCGCCGATGGGGGACTCGGCCATGCATGACTCGGGCATGAAGGCGATTTCCTCGGGAATATCGCCGAAGTTTTCCATCAGATACCTGAAAGGTTTGCCCAGGTAGTCGATGTGCTCGCGCATCTGGACCATGGCCTCTTTGAATTCGCTCTCGCTGTTGATCTGAAAGGAAAGAAAGGATTTAAAGGACTTGAGCGGCTTGATCCAGAATGGCGGCAGAAGATCTATGGCGGCAAAGGCGCCTTCGTCGAAGGGATCGAAGACACGGAACTGAGGGATGTGCTCGGGGATGACCTTCTGCTGTTCCAGCCTGCTCCAGTATTTGTTCTCGCATTTGAACACGGCTTCGATGCTGGGGCCGGGAAGGCCGTAGTGACTTGCAAGAATCGGCACCAGATTGGTGCCGGGAAAATCGTAGAAGGTGGCGACGCCGTCAACGCTCTTGCCTGAGGCTTCGATGGTGCCCATGGCCTTGTCGATCAGAGCCTGGATATCGTAGGCATCAACGTTGCGGATATCGGTGATGTCAAGAGCCGCATGAAAATCACATTCCTGCGCCTGGGGCAAATTCGCCAGTTTTTTGCGGTTGAATTCGTCGAGCCCTATGATGAAAATGTTCTTTTTAGGCATGCGGATGATCCTTTCTGGGGCAGAGTTTCTGAGAAAGTGCTGCTCTTGGCCGAGTCCTGCCATGTTTTGGGGTACAGGGAAAGTCTGAACCGGATATTCATAGTATAAAGATGAATCTCCACTTTTCCAGGACAAGGCCGTACTTCGACGAAAGGGTATAAAGAGAATGAGCGGTGATCACATACTCAAAGGGAGGATCACCTTGGGAAAGCGGCAAAATGATGATAACGAAATAGCTTCCGGGGAGGCGCTTTTCGGTGATGCGGTGGAAGGAGCGGGCTCTGTGATTGGAAAAAGCACGCCCCTGATTTTTCTATGAAATATGCGTAAGACTGTTGCCGCGCTCCATCCTCTCCTGGGCTTCGATGCTGAGAGTAGTCAGGGGCATGATGGCCAGCCGTTTCAGGCCGATTTTCTCACCGGTGATCTCGCAGTATCCATATTCTCCGTTTTGTATTCTCGCAAGGGCGTGCTCGATCTGATGGATGAGCTTGGCATTACGGTGTGAAGTGAGAAGGGTCCGTTCTTTCTCAGCCTGCAGCGAGCCGCAGTCGATGGGATCTGGCCCTCGAAGATTGACTTCTTTGAGATTGGCCATGATGGCATTGGATAGAGTTATCAATTCATCTTTCCAGTTGAGCAGCCTCTCTCTGAAATATTCCAGCTGTTCCGGCGTCAGATAGTCGTTGTCTGATTCGAATGTATCTCCAGCTCTGTTCAGCATAGCGGTAATCCTCCCTGTGTTGCGATAAATGTGTTGATTCTCACCCAAGTGCCCCTTTTTTCTGGGGTGATGTAAGCGGCAGCCCTCTGCCTGTGTAAGAATGTACCACCTCTTTTTCAGGGATATGATAAAAGAGTGTTAGAATTTGTTTCCTGATTCCCTCTAATGTTCAGCAACATATTTTGAGACAGGGTGCCTTTTTCCCGGGACGCCATAAACCCATCCCTGGGGGCTTAACTGCAGCCGTCCTGGCTGCAGATACCCGTGAAAAGGGCACCCTGTCTCTTTGTAATTGGTCAAGCTGAGTTTCAGGGATAATCAGAATTTGTTTTGACGATGGCGGGCAGGCGGCCGGCCCTGCAATGGTGTCTTGGCGGTGGAGCATAAAGAATATCAAGGAGAAATCGCCGAAAGCGGCTTTGGCTGAGGTTTTTTCTGCAAAAAGACGGGCAGGCATTATTATGTGCATAGGTGAACAGAGAGTGCACTCGCATCGCTTTTTCCGGTTCCGCAGCGGCCTGCTGCTTCGTTGCCGGAGCTGTTTAATGGCCGGCTTTTTGCGGTAAACACGGATGAAATAGACAGCACGGAGGTGGAAAATGATAAGCAGACTACTCAACGGCTTGATAGCGCTTGGTATTTCAGTTCTTGTTGTCGCCTGCGCCGGCAGACAGCAGTATATAGAGATGGTGTCCGACAGCGCCGAGCCTGGCAAGACGGTGAATATGAGAGGAGAGAAGAAGAATCTCCTTGGCGAGGGCGTGAGGGTGGGCGACATTTTACCGGATACGACCCTGGTCGATTCATCGACGATGAAGCCCGTCAATCTCAACGATTACCGGGGGGATGTACTCTTTCTGAGCATCGTTCCGTCGGTGGACACCAAGGTCTGCGAGGAGCAGACGCACTATCTCGGCGAAGAGGGGGACATTCTGCCCGAATCCGTCAGGCGCATTACCATCAGCAGGGATACGCCCTTTGCCCATATGCGTTTCGCCGAAGAGGCCG
>JBEPWT010000027.1:0-26047 GCA_041642275.1 Desulfopila sp.
TCGGACACCGCTTCCAGCAGCGCCCCGCGCATGATATCCACCGGCGCCTCCAGCGAGGTCCATAATTCGAACTGTGCCACTCCCTGGTGCAGAAGCATTTCCAGACCGCCGACGATCCGGCAGCCGGATCGTTTTGCATCGGCGAGCAGCCTGGTGGTACGCGGGGCATAGACGATGTCCATGACCACCTGGTAGTCGGCGGCCGTCCCGGCGGCAACCGGGCTTTTATCCTCAAAGGGAGACATGCCCACGGAGGTGGCGTTTATGAGGATATCACCCTTGAGGCCTTCTGCCTCTGCAAGCGGTCTCCATTCGCACCCCAATTCGGCGGCAAGAGCGCAGCCCCGAGATTCCGTTCTGCTGCAAAGCGTCAGGGCCGCGCCTGCTTCCAGCAGACCGAAACCGATGGCCCTGGCCGATCCTCCGGCCCCCAGCACAACGACCTCTGCCCCTCGCAGTTCCAGCTGCTCCTGCAGCGGGCGTACAGCCCCGAGCCAGTCGGTATTATAACCGCAAAGCAGCTTCTCTCCCGTTGATTCCGACCGTTCCAGGCGCAGGGTATTGACGGCGCCGATTTTCTCTGCCACCGGGTCCAGGCGTTCGAGATAGGCCAGCACTGCCTCCTTGTGAGGGATGGTGACGCTTGCCCCCTCGATGCCCAGGGCGCGCATACCCGCAAGCGCAGCTCCCAGATCCTCGACCTCGAAGGGCAGATAGGCACTGTTTTCTTCGAGATAATCAAAGGCGGCGTTATGCATTGCCGGGCTGAGCGAATGGCGCACCGGATTGCCGATAATACCGTATATTCTGGTCTTGCCGTCGATCTTCATTTTTTCTTCTCACAGTTGCAGATGAACGTAAGCGGCCAGCAGGTCGTCGATGCAGATCTGCCCCGGTGCAGTGACATCTCCTTTTTCCGGGGCGCAGTAGGTCATATAGCCGCCAAGCGGCAGGGTTGCCACCCGGCTGATGATACCCGCCTCTCCCATACAGAAGGCGATCAGCGGAAAATCCATTTCCGCTGCCCTCTCCTGCAGCGCCAGCACCCGCAGAGCATCGCTGCCGCTGGAGGCCATGGTTACTATCTTGCCTATGTCGGCGCCGCTGCGCCGCATCTCCGTGACGATTCTCACAAGGTCCTCGCATGACGGTGTCGTGGAAAAATCATGCCAGGAACAGATCAGCCTGGTGGCGGAAGACCGGGCGCTGTGACGCAGCTGCCGCCATGACTGGAGCGGCGAACGCAACTCGAGATCGACATAGGCGCAGCCGGCGGCAATGGCCTCGGTGAGAAGAGCGATCCTCGCCGCCTCCTCCCCCCTATACGCTCCTCCTTCCCAGGCGGCCCGGCAGGTGAAAAGCAGCTCCGCGTCCACCCGGGAGAGAAACGGGGTGACGACCGGATCCTCAAGACAGTCGAGGCGGATCTCGATGACATCGGCCTTGGCGGCGGCACCATCGGCCTGAGCCAATGCCGACTCAGGGCTGGTCTTACCGATACTGACACAGATTTTTCCTTGCATATGGTCAGGCTACTCCAGCTGCAGCGTACCGACGAGGTCGCGGATGGAGGGCAGCTTCTCCTTCTTGACGAACTCGCCGATACCGTCGACCACGTCCTCGCTGACACGGGGATTGATAAAATTAGCGGTGCCCACCTGTATGGCGGTGGCACCGGCGACGATGAACTCGAGAGCGTCCTCGGCGGTATCTATGCCGCCTATGCCGATAACCGGAATGGAGACGCGCCTGGCCACCTGATAGACCATGCGCAGGGCCACCGGCTTGATTGCCGGTCCGGAAAGGCCGCCAATAACATTGGCAAGACTGGGCCGGCGTGATCGAAGATCGATGGCCATGCCGATGAGGGTGTTGATGAGGGAGACACCATCGGCACCGCCATCCTCCACCGCCGCGGCGACGGCGGCGATATCCGATACATTGGGGGAGAGCTTGACGATCACCGGCACCTCGCTTCTCTCGACAACGGATCCGGTCACCGCCGCGGCCATTTTCGGATCGGTGCCGAAGGCCACACCGCCCTTTTTGACATTGGGGCAGGAGATGTTGACCTCGATGGCCGCCACCCCTTCGACGCCGGCCAGCCTTTCGGTGATGAGTTCGTACTCTTCTATGGTATCGCCCAGGATATTGACTATGACGGGAACATCGATGCCCCTGAGGTACTCCATCTTTTCAGCGATAAACCCTTCGACGCCGACATTTTCAAGGCCGATGGCATTGAGCATGCCGCAGGCGGTTTCGACGATGCGCGGCGGCGGATTGCCCAGCCGCGGCTCCAGGGAGATGCCTTTGACGATAACGGCACCGAGACGATGCAGATTCATCAGATTCGCAAATTCACGGGCATAGCCGAAGGTTCCCGATGCCGTCATCACCGGGTTCTGGAGATGAAGGGCGCCGATTTTGACCCGCAGGTCCGGATAGGGATCGCGATCGCGTACTACTTCCATACCAGCTCCTTTGCGTGAAAGACAGGCCCTTCATAACAGACATGGACGTAATGGCCGTCATGCGCCGGAATATTGCAGCCAAGACAGGCACCCATGCCGCAGGCCATGACGCTCTCCACCGACACCTGACACTCCATCTCCTTGACCTGGGTGTAGATATGCAGCTGCTTGAGCATGGCCTCGGGGCCGCAGGCATAGATGACGGTTTCCCGAGGGAGCTTCAGTTTCTGGATGATTTCTGTAACAAACCCCTGCTGTCCATAACTGCCGTCATCGGTGGCGGCCATAAAGCGCATGCCCATCTGTTGAAAATCCCTGACCAGAGGCTCAACCTCTGTCTGCGTCCGGCCGCCGAAAAGAATGGTGTCGCCGGCGGCATCTTTTTTCAGCCGGCAGATCCGTTTGGCCAGAAAAAGCATCGGGGCGATGCCCATGCCGCCGCCGACGATGCAGGCCGGCCGTTCGGTTTTGATATCAAAGCCGTGGCCCAGCGGTCCGAAGAGGGAGAGCGACTCGCCAACACGGCTGTGCGCCAGGAGGTTGGTAC
Source organism: Desulfopila sp. (assembly GCA_041642275.1). Classification (GTDB taxonomy): domain Bacteria; phylum Desulfobacterota; class Desulfobulbia; order Desulfobulbales; family Desulfocapsaceae; genus Desulfopila_A. Next base: position 3,022 of record JBEPWT010000027.1, read on the forward strand.
CGCGGCCGATTATCTTGAAGAGGATCTGCAGGCGGCCGCCGGAACTGGTCTGATGGATGGAAAACGGCCGGCGGAGGATGGGGTCCTTGCCGGTGGCTGTTTTAATCATCACGAACTGACCTGGTCTGGCTGCGGCGGCGATGGCATCGGCCTGCAGGGTCAGACGAATATTGTCCTCGCTCAACTGCTCGTAACGGATAATTGTTGCATTTTCCTGATATTGAGACATAGTAGGTGTGGTTTGCCCTCGAATGTCGAATGGTGGAAGTGGAGATATCTCACACTCACGGTGTTGTGAACATTGATATGGAACTGGAACCGCTGTTGCTTATATTCGCCTTGCTTTTAGGTGCCGTGGTCGGCAGTTTTCTCAACGTCGTCATCCTGCGTCTGCCCAAAGATGACGGCTCCATCGTATTTCCTGCCTCCCATTGCCCCTCCTGCATGACGCCGCTCTCCTGGTACGAGAATATCCCCATACTGAGCTACCTTTTTCTACGCGGTAAATGCGGCCACTGCAAGAGCAAAATTTCCCTGCAGTATCCCGTGGTCGAGCTGCTGATGGCCCTTCTCAGTTGTGCCGTTTTCGCCGAGTTCGGCCTCACCCTCACCGCCGCGGGCTATTTTATCTTCACCGCCGCCCTGCTGGTCATCATTTTCATCGACATCCACCACCAGATCATTCCCGACAGCATCAGCCTGCCCGGCATAGTATTAGGCTTTCTTTTCTCCTTTTTCAACCCAAACCTTGCCTGGCTTGATTCGCTCATCGGCCTCGCCTGCGGCGGCGGCGTGCTCTATGCCATCGCCGTTCTCTACTATATACTCCGCCGACAGGAGGGCATGGGAGGCGGCGATATCAAGCTGCTTGCCATGATCGGAGCCTTTCTCGGCTGGCAGTCACTGCTGTTCGTTGTTTTTTTCAGCTCGTTTACCGGCGCCGCAGTCGGCATCGCCGCCATGGTTAAGCAGAAAAAAGGCGGATCAACGCGTATCCCCTTCGGCCCATTCCTCGCCGTCGCCGCCCTGGTCTTTCTCTTCTTCCGCCCGGAAATATTCCGCCTCTTCCAGCTCTATCTCGAGACCAGCATGCAAGTGTAGCCAGTGGTTTTGTCGTCGAGAAGAGAGAGCACAGGGCCACTGGGGTTATACGACCAGGTCGGTCCGGCCAGGACAATTACCTGCCATTGCTCATGGGCCCTGCCGTCGAGTGCACCGATGGGGTTCCGACACCTGAAAAAGGTCCGCACCATCATCGCCAGCGCCCGGCCCATAGAACCTGGGGGGAAGGGGATCCTGTGCATCGACCGCAACGGCTGCAAGCCCACTTCGACTCCACCTTCCTCCAGGCCGGCGGCAAAAGCATTGACCAGTTTTCTCGTCTGGCCGCTACAGGAGTAATATATGATGAGTACCCTTCTGCCTGCCATGGATGCATGAATCCGCACTCCTCACACAGGAGCCAGACCCTCCGTTGGAGCGGAACACAGTAAGACTGCAATGTTCTTTTCTGTACCGATGCCCCCCTGCCCCTCGACATAAGAGGGATACAACAGCCGTGGGCGAGGCAGCACCGGCTCATTCCAGGCGAAAAAAAACCCCCGGCAGCGGATGCCGGGGGTCTGGAAATGCAGGGTGAAGACCTCGATCCCTCTAGCTTTCGACCTCATGCTCCACACCCAAGGCAATCTTATAGAGCAGGGTGAGAACGAAGAAGCCGGTGGCCCAGATGCCAAGGGTAATGCCTATTTCATTGGCGGTGGGCAAATATTCATGAATCTCATGCAGCGGGCTGACAACCAGGCCGCCGAGGACGAACCCAAGTCCCTTGTCGAGATAGAGACCTATGAAGATCATGGCGCAGGCGGCGGCCACCAGGCCATCGGTCAGCTGGTCCCTGATCTTGCCGTAGGCCAGCAATCCAAGACCGCCGGTGCAGAAAATGGCAAAGGTCCACATGAACGGCACCAGATTGTTGTAGACATGACCGTGATGTTCGAGCCCGAAGAACAGATACTGGAGCGAGTGAATATGACCGGGTATCTGGGAATAGTAGCCGACGAAGAACTCAAGCAGAACAAAGAAGATGTTGATGATCGCCGCATACATGATGATGGTGGTGATTTTATTGATCGCTTCCTTGCCGACATCGAAATTGGCTACCCGCTTCATTATCAGACAGGCCAGCACGATCAGTGCCGGACCGGCGGCAAAGGCGGAAGCGAGAAAACGAGGCGCCGTGATGGCGGTGAGCCAGAAGTGGCGTCCGGGCAGACCCATGTACAGCATGGCGGTGACGGTATGGATGGAAACGGCGAAGGGAATGGAAATATAGACGAAAATATAAACCCATTTCGGTGGCTTGACCTGCTTGCGCTCGGCGGTGAGAATGACCCAGCCGCAGATAATATTGAGCCCCAGATAGCCCAGAAGCACGACCATATCCCAGAACAGCATCGAGTTAGGGGTCGGATGAAGCATCATGTTCAGCCCGCGGAGCGGCTGGCCGATGTCGGCCATGATGAACATCAGGCACATCAGGATGGCGGAAATAGCCAGGAATTCGCCGAGAATGGTAATCCGGCCAAAGGCCTTGTAGTTGTGAACGTAATACGGCAGCACCAGCATCAGGCCTCCAGCCGCAACGCCCACGAGAAAGGTAAACTGCGAAATATACAGTCCCCAGGAAAGATCGCGGCCCATGCCGGTAAGACCAAGACCTATCATATACTGTCGTAGGTAGCAAACTGCGCCAATGACGATAAACACGCCAAGTATGGCGAGCCACATCCAGTAAGCCGGTTTGCCTTTAAGCGCTTTTTCTATCATGACATCCTCACACTATGTAAAAGATCGACGGTTTGGTTCCAAGGGCGGGTTTCCGTTGGATCGTAGGGTTCTCATCAAGGAGTTGACGAACCTCGGAGTCGGGGTCGTTCAGATCGCCAAAGACCAGTGCTCCGGACTCCTTGAGGGCTTCGACGCAGGCGGGTTCCTTGCCCAGCGGCAGACGGTCGGCGCAGAAATTGCATTTTTCGACCACGCCTCTGGTCCTGGTGGCAAAATCCGGGTTGTAGGCCTTGATATGGTCTCTGGGGTCGAACCAGTTGAAACTCCTGGCACCGTAGGGACAGCCCATCATGCAGAAACGGCAGCCGATGCAGCGATGATAGTCCATGGCGACGATGCCGTTTTTCTCGTTCTTGAAAGTCGCCTTAGTCGGACAGACCCGGACGCAGGGAGGATTGTCGCAGTGGTTGCAGAGAGCAAAAAATTCATTGTTTTTGGTAATTTCTGATGTGTGGTAGCTCGAATGCTCCGGAAAGACATTTTCAAAGGGCATCGTCCAGATCCATTCGATTGCGTTTTCCGGTTTCTCGAAATCGGGCACATTGTGAACGCTGTGACAGGCGTCGATCCCCTTCTGCATCAGCTCGGGCTTGCCGTAGAGTTTGCGCATATCGACAACCATGCCATAGCGTATGCCTTTTTCACCATCATCGTGGTGGCCATCGCCCGAATGTGAATCAGCCGCACCCTGGCCGCTCGCTGCAAAAGAAGGGCTGGATGCCAATTTGCCAACCACGGGGGCGCTGACGCCGGCAAGTGCTGTGGCACCGGCTATCTTCAGGAAATTTCTTCGTTGCTTATCCATTAGAGCGTCTCCTTCTTCTTCGATGCTGCCTCGGCGGGAGCTATATGACAGTCCCAGCAGTACGGTTTTACGGATGTGTAGTCATGACAGGTATCGCAGAACTTCTCCTTGTTGCTGTGGCACTCCATACAGGCCATCTGCAGCCCTTTGCGATACTCCTTACCGTCGACGGTTACCGTCGTTCTGTCACCCTCGCGCAAAACATCGTCGCGCCATTCGTTGAGCAGCACCATATGGTTGTCCCGCATCTCATCTGCGGGCCGTACGCACTGCTGTTCACCCCCCGGTGGCAATTCAGGCTTGGGCAGGGGACCGGCTTCCAGACCGTTGTACCAGATGGGTGAGGTAACGAGGACGACGAATATAATCAGCCCGGCAATTATTGTACCTTTATTATACATTCCTTATACTCCTTTACGGTCGGGATTAAACCAAGGTCCGAAGGCCTTCGTCAAGCTCATCGCCGCGAGTTTCACCTTCTTGGATGATTGCATTGCCAACAAGCTCGGTCACACCGCAGACGCCGACACCGGGGTTCCAGTAATCCATGAGCGAGGTCAGTGTCGCCCGGTCGATGGCGCATACACAGGAGAGCATGTTGACACCGTGCTTCTCTTCGACGTACTTGACCGCATTGGCACGCGGCAAACCAGCGCGCATTCTCAGCTCCATAATCTCATCGGTGTTGAGACCGGTTCCAGAACCGCAACAGTAGGTCAACTCGCGGATGGTATTCTCCGGCATTTCCACCCAGTCGACGACATGGTCGAGGATGTAGCGCGGCTCATCCATCAGCCCCATGGCCCGTGCCGGGTTGCAGGAGTCGTGGAAGGTGGCCTTGACGTGCGCGTTTCTGCTCTTGTCGAATTTGAGCTTGCCGTGTTTGATGCAGTCGGCGGTGAACTCGCTGACGTGGACCATCTTGGTGGAAGCCGCATTCTCAAACACGGTACCGGTAAGAGGCGACACCGGAACCTCGAGGAAGTCCGCAGGCCCGTTCATGGTATCCATGTACTGGTGGAGCACCCGCCACATATGGCCGCATTCGCCGCCGATGATGTATTTGACGCCGAGCCGTTCGGCCTCGGCATACATCTTGGCGTTGAGCTTCTTCATCGATTCGTTGGAAGTGAACAGACCGAAGTTGCCGCCCTCGGAAGCATAGGTCGACCAGGTATAGTCAAGACCGAGGGCCTCGAAGAGAATCAGATACCCCATGGCGGTGTAGAGGCCCGGTTCGGCGAAAACGTCGGCCGAAGGGGTGATGAAGAGAATCTCGGCGCCCTTGCGGTTAAAGGTGACATTAGGACGGACGCCGGTGAGATTTTCGACGTCATCGACGAGAAAATCAACGTTGTCCTTGTAGGTATGAGGCTGCAGCCCCATATGATTGCCGGTGCGGTTGGAGTTGGCGACCGGTTCGAGGATCCAGTTGATGCCCACACCCACCAGGTGCAGCAGCTCGCGGATCATCATGGTCACTTCGGCGGTGTCGATGCCGTAGGGACAGAACACCGAACAGCGGCGGCACTCGGTGCACTGATAGGAGTACATGAACCACTCCTTGAGCACGCCGGCGGTCATCTCCCGGTTGCCCAGCATCTGGCCGAGGATCTTGCCGCCCAGGGTGAAATTGTTGCGGTAGACCGAACGCAGCAGCTCCGCCCGCAAAACCGGCATGTTCTTGGGATCGCCGGTACCGAGGAAAAAATGGCACTTATCGGCGCAGGCGCCGCAGCGCACGCAGCAATCCATGAAGATCTTCAGCGACCTGAATTTATCCAGACGCTCCTTGAGACCGTTGAGGATGATTTCCTTCCAGTTCTCCTGGAGTTTCCAGTCGTCGTCCTCCGGCGACCAGTCGCGGGCATTGGGAAAGTGCAGACCCTTCTGGCTGTTGAGGTATTCGACTTTATCCTTTTTGGCCGGGTAAGCGTAGTTGCCCGGCTTGAAGACGACAGGCTTGTTCATCCAGTCCTCGGTCGGAACCGCTCCGGTTGCCAAGGACGGTCCCTGCACTACGCTTTTTGATAATTGTTCTAATTTTGGAACTGCCATCGTAGTTATCCTTATAAGCTAGTATTGGGTCAGGTTGTTATTCTTCATCCTTTTTGGCAGGCAACTCTTTTTCCACCGGAATATCGGCTTCGACCATGTACTCCCTGAATTCATCCTCATAGCCCGAATAGGAATGGGGCTTGATGTCGGGGTTCCAGGGATTGATGTGCCGTCTGGCCCGGCTGTCGTTTCTCATGTTCCGGGTGGGGCTGAGAAAAACGCCGCCGAGGTGCATCAGCTTGCTGAAGGGAAAGTAGACGAGCAGGACGCAGACCAGAAAGAGATGAATATAGAATATTGCGCCAATTTCAGCGGCAATGACCGGCTGGAAAGTCACCAGTCCCACGGCCAGCTTCTTGATGGTGACGATGTCGATGTCGGTGCGGAGGAAATAGCGCATGAGAATGCCGCTTACGGCGATGGCGAAGATCAGCACCAGCGGGAAGAAGTCATTGACCAGGGAAATGTAGCGGAGGTTGGCGTTCCAGAGGCGGCGGCCGAAAAGATAACAGACGGCGACCACCAGCAGCACATCGGTCATGTACCAGTTCGGCGCACCCACCTGGAAAAGACCATCGCCGAACTCCAGCCAGCCGATCCATTCCGGCACCGGATTGAGAAACAGGCGCATGTGACGGACGACTATCACCAGGAAGGAATAGTGAAAAATAAGACCGAACAGCCACAGCCACTTGTAGGACTCGTAGGTGAGTTGCGGTCCATCATGAATCTGCGCCTTGGTGTTGCGGAACAGCGACCTGAAGGTCAGTATCTCCAGGGCCATCCGGGCAATGACCTCGCTTGTGGTATGCGGGGCTTCAAGCTTGTTGTGCTTGAAGAAATCGAGCGATTTTCCCTGACCGCAGGTGGTTTGAATGGGAAAGGGAACTGGAGACTTGGCCCACCTGAGGACACTGTAGATAAAGCCACCCAGGAAAATCAACAATGCCAGATACGGCAATGCTACACCAAACAGGTACGGCATCCCGGGTATCTGGGAACCTAGCCCTGCAATCACTACCAACCCTATGACTGCCAGGAATGAGAAGGCGTGCTTCATTTCTTACCTCGCTTCGAATTGAAATATCGTTTTTGGCAACCGGAGGCACAGACCCGCTCGCTGACGCCTCGCCCGGCAGCCGGTTAATGGCTTTCGATCTTTCCGATCGTTTTCTGCTTTTTCTCGCGCAGCAGGGCCGACGGACATTTACTGTCCGTATATATGTTCCTTCCCGAGCGCAGCTCTTCCACCCTGACGGAATACAGCCTTTCACGGCACTGCATGTATATATCGAAGGCGGCGAGGACCGCCATATCGACGGCGAACTCGAAATCATACAGCTCCGCCACCAGATGACCGCGCTCCTTGTCCCCCGCCAGAATATCACGGGTGATATGCTTGACCGCATGAAGGGGGGAGACCGCCTGCGACGGGGCAAATTCCTGAACCGCCCTGATGCTCATGAGTTTTTCGATGGGGGCGACGAAGCTTTCCGGCTCGGCGTTTTTGGCAAGAAGGACAAAGAGCGCGTCCAGCGACTCCCTGGTGACGCCGCCAATGGGATTGGCAAAGGCATCCTTCTCCTTGCCAAAGAATTTGGCCGAGGCGTAGGTCGACAGAGTGTAGTCTACCCATTGCCCGACAATTTTTTTCCTGTAATTCCTAAAAGCCTCAGCCAGGTCCATCGCTTGATAACCTATGTTATATATTGGAATCACTCAAAATCAAAGACATACCGACGATGAATGACCATTCATAAAGAAGCATTTTTAGCATCTTTCCCGGGGATTTTCAAGCACAATCTTCTTTGCAGCGGCTGTGCAAAATGTGCTGCGCCGCCCAAAAGGGGCCTGGCCTTGAAGCCGTGGCCGTCAGGCCAGTTCTTTTTCCAGGATATCCTCGAGTATGCGTACCGACTCGTTGACGTAGGGATCCTCCCGCACCTCTTCAAGCCACTGCCGTTCGTCATCGTGCGGTTCCTGGTCTTTCGGTTCAACGTCGAAATTGTCGATCTGATCCTCCTGGTACTTCCGGTAATGGGCTCCGACCTTGTCGCGGGCCTCGATCGAGGCGTCCCGCTCTTTTTTCATGTCAGCGAGTTTCAGGGAGATGCGTGTCTTTTCTATACGTTCCTTGGATTTGAGCGCCTCCTCGGCGATGATCCGCAGCCCTTCTTCCCGTTCGAGCCTCTTTTCGCTCCGGGCCTGCAGAATCTCCACGTCGGCCTCGCTTATGCCATAGGGAAAATACGGCACCGGAGCCACCTGGTCCCATTGCAGAGAATAATCGAGGTACTGCTCGCCCGTCTTGAGATGATCAAAGAGGCTTGGCAGAACGATATCCGGCTCGACGCCGCGGTACTGCGTGGAGCCGCCGTTGATTCTGTAAAACTTCTGAATGGTCACCTTGAGGGCGCCGAGATCGTCGTAGCGCTTGAGATTGAGCAGCGGGATGTTCTCGTTCATATCGATGATGGTCTGCACCGTGCCCTTGCCGTGGGTATGCTTGCCACCGACAATCACCGCCCGCCCGTAATCCTGCAGGGCGGCCGCCAGAATCTCCGATGCCGATGCCGAAAAGAGATTGACCAGCACCACCAGCGGCCCCTGGTATATCAGCTCTTCGTCCTCGTCGTTGAGCACCTTGCGGGAACCGAAGGAGTTCTTCACCTGAACCACCGGCCCGGATTTCAAAAACAGTCCGGTAATGTCGACGGCGTCAACCAGCGAGCCGCCGCCGTTGTCGCGCAGATCGAGGATAATGCCCTTGACGTTCTTTTTTTTCAGCTCGAGGAGGGCCTTGCGGGTATCGTCGGTTGAATTTCTGGCCCTACCGCCGTTACGGGTGGTCTCGAAGTCCCTGTAGAAGGAGGGAACCATGATATAGCCGTACTCTGTGCCATCTTCGCCGTCCAGGACGCTGCTCTTGACGAAGGTTTCCTCGATCTGGACCGTGTCGCGGGTGATGGGAATGACAAGGATGGCGCCGTCGGGCTTCTTGACGGTAAGCTGCACCTCGGTGCCTTTGGGGCCGCGGATGAGGCGCACCGCCTCGCGCAATCGCATGTCCGTGACCTCCACCGGCTCCTCGTCCTTTTCGGCGACGGCAAGGATGATATCCTCGGCCCCGAGCCTGCCCTCCTTGGCGGAGGCGCTGCCGGGGATGACTCGAACCACCTTGATATAGCCACCCTCTTCGCGCAGCAGAGCGCCGATACCTTCCAGACTGCCGCGCATATGGATGTCGAAATCCTCCTTCGAGGCCGGCGGCATATAGTTGGTGTGCGGGTCGAAGGCTCTGGTGACGGCGTTGTAGAAACGATCATAGTGATCCTGCAGAGTCTCCTGGTTGAGCCGGTTGAAAAAGTCGCTGTTGCGGCTGACGACCTTCTCTTCGGCCTCCTGCCAGAGATCCTCCTCGGCTTTCTTTTCCTCCGTGTTCTTCTGATCTTCGAGCAGATCGAGATAGCGCGAGATCACCTGCATCTTGAGAATCTTGCGCCAGCGCTGCCGGAGCTCTTCGAGGCTGCCGGCATAGTCGAGCTTTTCCGGGTCGGTCTCGTAGTACTCCTCTTTGCCGGTATCGAAGTCTCCGGCCATTATTTCCCCGACGGTCTCCTCAACCTGGGCGATGCGCTCTGCAAGAAGACCGTAGCCCACCTCCGGCAGCACTGTACTGCCGTCTTTGAGATTGTCGTCTATTTTCAAGGTGTACCGGCGCAGCCTCTCCACATCCTCCTGCAGGAGAAAGCGCTTCTGGTAGTCAAGCTGCTGCAGATAGAGATCGAATGCCGCCCGTGCCAGATCGTTATTGACTTCTTTGTCGCTGAAGTGGATGGACGGCAACTGCTTGTAGAGCATATAGCCGATAAGGTCGTTTCTTTCCTCATCGACCTTCAGCCTGTCGACAGCCAGGGCCGGAAAGGCGGAGACAAACAGGTACAGCAGAATAACAACAGAAAAACGTTTGATAATAGTCATGATATATAGAAAATGAGTAAGTGTATTGGTATTGAAGCGTTTTTACGCTCGCCGCAAGACGCCGCAGTCACCAAAAAGAGATAACAGAAGCGCAACACAAATACCATGACAAATGCACATGTACCAGAAAAATCGGCTCGAATATTTGACCAGTTACAGCAAACCCGCCCGGTGTTAAAGCAGTCCATCGGATATGACCTCCTCGGCCGCCGCTGGGGAGCCGGGCGACAGTCTTGGCACAGGAGGGCTGTCATTGAGCCGGTAGCAGGAAATCTGCTGCACAGAATCTCCAGAAACCGGGACCGTGACGAATTGCCTTTGAGTCCGTCAGGTGAAAAATGACTCGCGGCCATTTCATTTTCTGCCCACAGATGGTACCGTTACCGAAAACGACTATCCCGTGCGAAACCGTATTGCAGCGGTTCGGTCCGTGCTGAGGTAACCAATGGAGAAACAGAACGCATGCCCGACATCCACACCTACCAACAGCTTGCCGGGGAAATAGACACCTTCGTCACCGAACGCGAGTGGCACGGCTTCCACTCGCCCAAGAATCTGTCCATGGCCTTGTCCGTCGAAGTTGCGGAGCTGGTCGAAATATTCCAGTGGCTCAGCGCCGATGAGAGCCGTTGCGCCGACACGGTCGATCTTGAGCATCTGGAAGAGGAAATCGGCGATGTGATGATTTACCTCAGCACGCTGTGCGGCCAATTCGGCATCGACCCGGTGGAGGCAGCCCTGAAAAAGATGGCCAAGAACAGGATAAAGTATCCGGCGGAGCTGGTGCGGGCAAGGGCCGATAAATATACGGGAGGCAGGCACGAAAGCGGTGAATGAGCCACCGCACCAGGGATGTCTCCGAAACAGATCGGCCTCCCGAGCCGGACGCGGATAAGCGGACAGGAAGCTGCAAAGCCGCCTTTAAAAATCGAGGCAGAGAGGACGCAGGGAATCTTCCACGGGGGCAAGTGAAATGCCCAGTTCCACTGCCAGGGAGGCGATATCTTCGAAGGTGCAGTTGATGCAGCTTGAGCGCACTCCGGCTTCGACATCGTCTATTTCCCGCTGCAGAAAGCTCAGCAGCCGGACGGCGAGATCATCTCTCACCGTTTCGGCCGACAGGGAGTGACGTTTACAGAATCGCTTATATCTCCGCCAGTTGCTGATAGTCCGCAACACGCCGCGGTAGATGGCCTCATCCCGATTGGCCGGAGTGATATCGCGGAGGATGATCTCCCTGTAGCGACTGCTTGCGGCATCGTGCAGCCTGGCAAGATCCGCCGGCGTCAGCTCGATTCGGGGGCCGTCGCCATCTTCGGTGAGATAGTGGATGGAGGAATGCAGGGCAATCTCGGGGATCTCGCCTGAGTAGCGCACATGGTACCACTCATCCTCGATCAACGCCTTATGAGGCATCATCGTCTCCGTCTTCCAGTTTGAAAATGTTGCGCAGATTGTAGACTTTCTTCTCGTTGCTGCGTTCGCAGTCGTCATTTTTGAGATACTGCAAGGGGTCGTGCAACACCTTGGCGGCAATGGAACTGGTCATTTTTTCCAGCCTTTTCCGCTCCTTGACGCTCATTTCAGGCATCTTGGCGCAGGTTCGCTCCAATTCCTCCCAGCAGATGGCCTCGATCTTGCCGCGCATGGCCCGAATGGTAGGGATAATAGCCATGCCCTCGCGCCAGTGCCCGAATTTAAGGGTCTCCTCATCAACGATGCCTGCGGCCTTGACCGCCTCCTTCTCCCGCTCCGTTTTGTTCATCTCGACAACACTGGTCAAATCGTCGATGTCGTAGAGGAAAACGTTTTCCAGTTCGATCAGCTTCGGATCGAGATCGCGGGGAACGGCGATATCTATCATAAAAAGCGGCCGGTTCCTTCTCTGGCGCATGACGGCCTTGACCTCATCCTTGTAGAGGATAAGACCGGTGGCCCCGGTGGAACTGATGATGATATCGACATATTCGAGCTGGCTTTGCAGCTCGTGTAAAGAGACGGCCCTGCCCCCGAGTTTCTTGCTGAGAGCCGCGGCCCGCGACAGTGTTCGGTTGGCCACCATTACCTCGGCAGCTCCCTGGCCGACGAGGTGCTCAGCCGCCAGCTCCGCCATTTCTCCGGCACCGATGAGCAGCACCTTTTTGCCGTCGAGGCTGCCGAATATCTTTTTGGCCAGCTGCACCGCCGCATAGCTGATGGAAACGGCGGATGAACCGATGCCGGTCTCGCTGCGCACCCTTTTGGCAACGGAAAATGCCTTGTGCAGCAGCTTGTTGAGCAAAGCACCGGTGCAGCCCAAACCGGCGGCATGGCGGTAGGCTTCCTTGATCTGCCCCAGTATCTGTGCCTCCCCCACTATCATCGAGTCGAGACTGGCGGCCACCATGAAGAGATGATGGACGGCATCTTCATCATAATAGGTGTAGAGGTAATCGCGGCTCTGCTCCCTGGAAACCTCGGCACCAAAGAGAAAATCAAGAATTTTTTTCTTCAGTTCCTCCGGCTGTTCGGTCACCAGCAGCAGCTCCACCCGGTTGCAGGTGGAAAGCAGATAGCACTCCCTGCACTCTTTTAAGGCCTTGAGGCGCAGAAGTGCCGGCTCATAGCCTTCTGTCACTGCCATTTTTTCCCGCACTTCCACCGGCGTGGTCTTATGGTTGACGCCAAGCAGCATAATTTTCTCACCGGACATAGGAATGCTCACCTCCCAGGAGATAGGACGCACCCCAGAGGGTAAAAATGACCGAGCAGAAGCCGATGATGGCCATCACCGCCGCCCGCTTGCCCCTCCAGCCGACCGTGAGACGCTGGTGAAACTGGATAAGATAGATGAACCAGGTGATCACCGTCCACGTTTCTTTGGGATCCCAGCGCCAATAGGTGCCGAGCGCCTGCTTGGCCCATATGGTTCCGGTGACGATTCCCAGGGTGAGAAAAATGAAACCGGTGGTGACACAGTGATTGTTGAGCTGATCGAGCGCCTGGAGCGAGGGCAGCCGTGAGAAAAAATAGCCGAAGCGTTTGCTCTTCAATTCCCATTCCTGAACGAGATACATGATGCCGCCGACGAAGGCCAGGGCAAGAAAGCCGTAGGCAATAATAGTGACACCTGCATGCACCGGCAGCCACCAGCTCCTGAGCAGGGGCGGCAGCGGATTGATGTCCCTGGAAACCATGGCGGAGACGATAACCAGAGCGGAGATGAGAATGGATGTGAAGGTACCGAAATTCTTGACCGTATAACGCCAGCGGAAGCTGAGATAGGCCCAGGTCATGGCCCAGACGAAGAAGAAAACCGTCTCATGCATGCTGGTAATCGGCGTATGGCCGGTGAGGATGTAGCGAGTAATGATATAGAGCGTCTGCAGAACGCCTGAGAGCACCAGGATATTCCTGGCTACAGTGCGGATCTTCTCCTTCTGGCTGATAAAAAAAGCGAGATAGACGGCCGTCGACCCCAGGGTCACGGCAATGATCGCCTGGAACAGCAGAAAGTTGATTTCAGTTATCATGATTCACCGTTGTTCTTCGATGACAGGGGAAAGCCGGTGGTGTCAGCCTCCAGGGACGCGATGGTATCCTCGATCTGCATCGAGTCGATCAGGGCGTCGAGGTCGATATCCTTTGGCAGAATCACTCCCAGCTCTTTTTGCAGCTTCGACCAGTCACCCTGGCGTATGTTCTGTAAAAGGTTCAACTGCAGGAGTTTTTCAAAAACAGCTTTGTGCGAGGCCTGGGGCTTGCCGTCGGCCACGATTTCCCGGCGGATGCGGCCAAGGAGATCGACCAGCAGCTGGTATTCCGAACCGTAGTCATCCTCCAGCTGCCGGCGCAGTTTGGCTGCCAGAGCGGGGCTGCCGCCCCCTGTTGATACCGTCAGCAGAAGATTGCCGCGACGCACCTTGGCCGGTACCTGGAAGGTGCAGGAGACCGGGTCGTCGGCGCTGTTGACGAGGATGTTTCTCGCTTTGGCCTCGTCAACGATTTGCCGCTGTACTGTGGCATTATCCGTGGCCGCAAAAACCAGAAAGGCCCCGTCCATATCGCCGCTTTGGTAGAGGCGTTGGCTCCATTGGACCACGCCGTTTTCAGCCAGCGTCCTGATCTTCGGACTGCACTCGGGGCTGACCACCCGCACCGTGGCGCCGCAGGAGAGGAGCGAGGCGATTTTTCGTGCCGCCACCTCGCCGCCGCCGACTATCAGGCAGCTTCTGCCTTCAATGTTAAGATTGACCGGATAGAGTTTCATGGTCGCCTGTCGACTGAAAAACGCTCTCAGCGCGCCTCAGTTGATAAACAGATATATGGCCCCCGCCAGACTGAGGGCCAGGCAATAGTAGCCAAACCATTGTAAACGATTCCTGCGAACGATATCAAGGAGCAGAACGATGGCAAAATAGCCGGTTACGGCAGAAGCCGCCGTGCCGACAACGATATTGCCCAGAGCATCGGTCGAAGGCGGATTGTTGACCAGTCCGTCGATCTGCAGCACCATGGCCCCGCAAATTGCGGGAATGGACATGATAAAGGAAAAACGGGCCACTACCTGCCGATCTATGCCCAGAGCTATGCCGGCGAAGATGGTCGACCCCGCGCGCGACAGGCCCGGGAGTATGGCCAGGGCCTGGGCGCAGCCGATGACAAAGGCGTGCCGGCCCTGGAGAAGCACATCCCGCGCCGGTAAAAAGCCGCTTGCTATCATCATCATGCCGGTTATGAAAAGCATGACGAAAACCAGCGACAGGCTGCTAAAGGCAGACTCGACGGAATCCTTGAGAAAGAGACCGACAAAAACCGCCGGCAGCACGGAAATGATCACGTAGATATCCCAGCGAAGATTCTGCAGGACCTGCACAGACCTCTCTCCCCGCAGATACTGCAAAGGGGCCTTGACCATGGCCCATATCTCCCGGCGAAAGACCAGCAGTACGGAAAGCAGCGTTCCCATGTGCAGGCAGACCTCGAAAACGACCCCCTGCTGCCGGAAATCAAGAAGCTCGGCGACGAGCACCAGGTGGCCGGAACTGGATATCGGCAGAAATTCGGTCAGTCCCTGGACGATGCCCAGCACCAACGCTTTTAAAAAATCCACATTGTGACTCCATCGTGTAGCGGTTTTGCCGTAAAACGACGAACGGCGGCGCTGCCGGGACGCAGCTCACCTGCGCTCCGGCGGTCTTGACTCTACGGTTCGCCTAAGAAATACGCGAAGGAAAAAATCCCCCCACTCTATAATATCTTTTTCAGATCTTTTTCAAGGACAGACTGAGGAATATAGCCCGGATACTTTTTCACTACATTGCCTTTCTTATTCACCAGAAAGGTGGCGGGGATACCATAGACGCCGCCAAAAGCCTGCATGGTCTCGGCTTTGGCCATCAGCACCGGGTAATTTATCTTCTTTTTCTCGACAAATTTTCTCACAGCCTTGGCCGGACTCCGGTCCACGGAGAGGCCTATGACCGAGAATCTGTCTTTGCCGTATTTCTCCTGCAGTTGTATCAAAACGGGCACCTCCTCGACACAGGGTGCGCACCAGGTGGCAAAGAAGGTAACCAGCAGGGTTTTATCCTTGAAGGAGGAACTGCTGATCTCTTTGCCGTCGATGACCCCGGGCAGGACAAAGGTGGGCATTTTCGTGGCCGCCACTGCAAAGGAGGCGGATATCAATAAAAACACAGCCAAGGCCGCCGGCAGCATCATAACCCTTGCCGTGACGCTGCAGATGGACCCGCCGCTGCTTGATCTTTCAGACTTCAAAATACCATCCCTCTTTTTGTGGTTGTGACTATGAACGTTAACGCGCGCAGGGACTCTCCCGGTTACACGGTAGTACCTGATGGCCTGGAGTCAATCCAGTATCAGCAGCAAGCACATCCTTGCCGGATGCGGCGCCGAGTTCCGCATTTCTCTAAGTAATACCATTTCGATGCTGCCTCAGCCAGGGATATATGAAACCTGCGGAAAAGAAATTTGCCTGCCTCCCGTCCCCCGCGGACCGGCTTAACTGGTGAAGGCGCGGCTCTTTTCTTTCTTCTTCGCCTCCCGGGCGGCCACTGGAAAGTCCGTCTGGGAGGGCAAAGTCGCGCCCTGACAGATTCGAGCCCGTCGAAGATGCGCGCAGTAAAGCGCAGGGTAGCCAAAAAATAGTTTTCAGAATTGGTGACCTAATGGTAAATACTTGATACACTAGACGTAATCAACTGCGACACCGGGGAAAACAATCACTAGAATTTAAGGTACATACATGATTTTGAAGAATTTCATCCATAATTGGAGATCGACGGTGCTCCTGGCGGCATGCATGGTGCTCATATTCGGGAACAGTTCCGCTTCGCTGGTGGTGGACCGTGTTGTCGCTGTGGTAAACGACGATATAATCACCCTCTCCGAACTCAACGAAAGCGGCAGGGAATACCTCGACCGCATCAAAGAAACCACATCGGCGGAGGAACGGCGGCAGGCCCTGCGGCAAGGCCGGCAAAGGGTTTTGGCCAAGCTCATCGACCAGCGCCTGGTGTCCCAGGAGGCCGAAAAAGCCAATATCACCATATCCGAGGCGGAACTTGAGGACAACTATGCCAAGAAACTGGAACAGATGGGTCTGAACCGGGAGCAGTTGCTGCAAAAACTCGAGAGCTCCGGCCTGTCCGAAGAAAAATTCAAGGATGATTTGCGCAGCCAGCTGCTGCGCGACAAACTGGTTCTCTACGAGATACGCTCGAAAATCATCATCACCGAGGCAATGATCCAAGACTATTTCGAAAACCACTACGCAGATGATCTCAAAGCAGGAGGCTTCTCTCTCCAGCAGATAGGCATTGCCTGGGGAGACGACACTGCCCGCACCAACGGTCTTGCCGAAGCCGACAAGGCCCGGGCCCGCAAAAAAGCCGAAGATATCAGAGAGCAACTCCTGCAGGGCGCCGATTTCGGAGTGGTTGCCGGAGAGGAATCGGACCTGCCTTCGGCCGCCGACGGCGGCAACCTTGGTGTTTTCCAGGAGGACGAACTGGCCGCCTACATGCGGGATGCCGTTCTCGACCTTGAAACCGGTGAGATCACACCGGTCCTGGAAACCCCGGGGGCCTTCCAGATTTTCAAGCTGGTCTCTCGCCAGGGGGAAGAAGAGATCGAGGAGGCTGCCTATGAATCGGTCAAGGAGGAAATTCGCCAGAAGCTGTTTGAGGTTGAATTTGACAAAGAGTTTCGCAGCTGGGTTGAAAGAATCAAAAAAAGCGCCTATGTAAAGAACATGCTCAATGCCTAAACATTTTTAGCGCCCATTGCCGTATCAATATTTTTCATTCGCAGCCGCTGGTCAGCGATCTGAGGGAAATCATAATGACAGAGGATCCGCACACCGAAACAAAAGAAACGCTGGGCGAATATCTGCGCCGGCAGCGAAAGGAACGTGAGCTGTCCTTTGAAGACGTTCAGAAGGCGACGAAAATATCGCCCAAAACACTGCGCGCCATGGAGGAAGACGATCATGAGGCCCTGCCAGCCGCCGCCTTCACCAGAGGTTTTTACCTGCTCTATTCCAGGCATCTTGGCATGGATACTGACGAAGTAATGAAAAGATATGACAGCCAGCAGAGGACTTCACCCTCAAGCGATGGCTATACCACGCCCTCAAAACAGGGTCAGCAGGTCAATACCATGGCCGCCCGGCCTTCCATGGCCACGGCATCGGCAGTGGGCTTCACCCTCGTCCTCATCATCGCCGCCATCGCTTTTTTTTCCTGGTACTTTTCCTGGAATCCGGCCGCCTATATCAGCGAGAAGATACAGACATTCCAGGAACGGACAGCCGCCGAAGACAATGGCGGGCTGATCGAGCAGGATAGCAGTGTCTCGCAGGCCCAGTCGGAGGAAGGCGACATCGGCACCAACCACTTTCTGACGGTGGACTTTCTCGAAGATACGCCCATTACCGTGACCATCGACGACGCCATGCCGGAAAAGGAGGTCTATACCCAAGGCTCCACAAGAAGCTGGTATGCCGATGAGAAGATTTCTTTGACCTTTCCCGCCTCGGCCAGGGTGGAGGTGTTTTTCAACGGCTCGCAGGTTTTGCTGCCAGAACCGCACGACGGTGTCATTTCCCTCAGGCTTCCCTGAAACCCCGCCCACTTATGGCTGCAAACACCAGGGAAACGATGGCGCTCGTCCTCGGAAGTCTCGACCACGGCGAATCGGACAAGATTATCACGATTTTTTCCAGGGATCTGGGACGGGTGGCGGGGATAGCCAAAGGGGCGAACAGGAGCAAGAAACGGTTCCAGAACAAGCTGGAGCTTTTCTCCCATGTGACGATGTCTTACAGCGAAAGGGCAAACTCCACCCTTATCTTCATCGCCGATGCCGAGCTTCACGACAGCTTCATGAAGCTGCGGCGCAACGTCGACTGCTACATCGCCGCTACCTTCATCCGCGAAATCCTGCTGATGGCGGCCAGCGACAGACAGAAAGACGAAGGCATCTTCGAACTGCTCCTCTGGTCGCTGCAGGCCATGGACGGCGGCCTGGAACCTCTTGGCGTCACTGCCGTCTTTCTGCTGCGCTTTTTCGACAGGATGGGCTACAGGCCCGATCTTTCCCACTGCCGCAGCTGCGAAAAGCCCTTTATCCCCGGCGACATTTTCAGTTTCCAGCACATGACCGGCGGACTTGTCTGCAGCAACTGCTGCGAAAGAGAGGGAGGGGGGTGCAGCGAACTCTCTTCGGGAACCATACGGCTGCTGGCCACAGCTCTTGACGAGCCGCTGGAGAGACTGCATCGCCTGAAATTTTCCAGACAGGCGCTGCGGCAGGCACTGACCATGCTGCACCGCTATGGCCGCAACCTCTTCCAGAGGGAGATTCAGTCCTGGAAGGCTCTCCGGCCGATGCTGCAGTAGCCTCGGGTCTTTACAGCAAATACACGGGCTACAGTATCTGCTTGAGAAACAGCTTGGTCCTGTCGTGGTTCGGGTTCTTGAAGAAGTGTTCCGGCGTCCCCACCTCGACCACCCGGCCTTCGTCCATGAAAATGACGCGGTCCGCCACCTCCCGGGCAAAGCCCATCTCATGGGTGACAACGACCATGGTCATGCCCTCGCGCGCCAGGGTCTTCATGACATCGAGCACTTCGCCGATCATTTCCGGATCCAAAGCCGAAGTCGGTTCATCGAAGAGCATGGCCTTGGGATTCATGGCCAGGGCGCGGGCGATTGCCACCCGCTGCTGCTGGCCGCCGGAAAGCTGATCGGGATAGACGTCTTTCTTGTCGCTGATGCCGACCTTGTTGAGCAGGGCCATGGTGATCTCTTCGGCCTCTGCGGCGGAGCGCCTGCGCACCACGTTCTGGGCGAGGCTGACATTTCCCTTCGCCGTTTTGTGGGGAAAGAGATTGAAGGACTGAAAGACCATGCCCACCTCGGCCCGAATTTTATTGATATCCGTTTTCGGATGAAGGATATCGACGCCGTCTATGTAGATATTGCCCTTGTCCGCGGTCTCCAGGCG
Source organism: Desulfopila sp. (assembly GCA_041642275.1). GTDB lineage: Bacteria > Desulfobacterota > Desulfobulbia > Desulfobulbales > Desulfocapsaceae > Desulfopila_A. The sequence goes on from JBEPWT010000027.1 coordinate 22,226, forward strand.
ATTGAGGCAGCGGAGGAAGGTGGACTTGCCCGATCCTGAGGGGCCGATGACCACCACCACTTCCCCCCTGTCGATATTTTCGGTAACATCCACCAGGGCGTTGACCTGATGGGGGACCATGAAGATCTTTGAAACGTCTTTGACTTCGATCATGAGTGGATCATCCTGTTCTCGAGATATTGGAGCAGCATGGACAGCGAAAAGGTCAAAACGAGGTAGAGCAGCGCACAGACGAACCACAGCTCAAAGGGCTGGAGGCTGGTGGTGACCACCTCGCGCGTGGCCTTGGTCAGTTCCCGGATGGCGATGATCCCCAGCAGCGATGAATCCTTGATCAGCGAGATAAACTGGCCAGCCAGGGGCGGAATGATCCTTCTGAGCGCCTGGGGCAGAATGACATGATACATGGACTGGCCATAGGTCATGCCGAGGCTGCGCGAGGCCTCCGTCTGGCCGCGATGAATGGACTGGATGCCGGCCCGCACAATTTCGGCGACATAGGCGCCGGTAAAGGTCGCCAGCGAGGCCACACCGAACCACAGCGGCGGAACCTGAGAGATGCCGGCCTGGGCCAGCATGGTATTGATAAGGGTGCCGAGAACGAAGTACCAGATAAAAATCTGCACCAACAGCGGCGAACCACGGATCAATTCAATATAGGTGATGGCCAGCCATTTAAAGGCGGGATTGGCGGAAATCCTCGCCAGACCGGTAAACAGACCGAGAACGATACCGAATATGATGGCTATGAAGCTGACCTGAAGGGTCAGCCACAAGCCCTGGAGCAGGATTCCTATCCGCCATTCATGGAACGTGCCGAGAACATCGCCTGCGAAGAGCATATCCCCTTCATAGACCCAGACATCGTCGGAGGGGAAGGCATACTCCAGCTCCTCGCCGTCATCGCTTTCCACCACTATCAGGCTGCCTTCAGTGGTTTCCCGGATTTCCTCGACCTGGCCGTCGACGGTGGCCCGCACCTCCACTTCCTCATGGTAGAAAAAGTACTGGGGTACGCGGTACCATCGCCAGGTGTAGTCGATCATCAGTGTACTGTAGTACAAAGCGCCGAGACCGGCGAAAATGATGACAAAGAAGACGAGCACCCACATGTAGTAGGTCCGTTTTTGCTTTTTTAGCAGCAGAGTGATAGTGGAATCGCTGGAATCCATGGGGCGTCAAACTCCTTTCGACATGCGAAGACAAGAGACGGATCTGTCCTTACCGGCAGCATCGGTCAAGGCGGGCAGCGGATGCGGTGTGAGAAATCCTTCCATCGGCGACAGGATTGCGGGCGGAAACGGCTGGTTCGGCAAGGTGCTGCCGGTATTGGCAAAAGACAGGGCCTCCTTGCAGGACGGCCCTGTCTTTTGCCACACAATGACATTGGGTGCCTTCGAAGCGATACGCTGCTTCAGTGGCGGCAGCTCTGCTTCGAGGAAATGTCACCGCTCTTGCCGCGAGCGGTGACATTTCCGGTTTGACGGGATTGAGCTTCGCCCTTACTGAACGTTTTTGATCCAGTCGGTGGATTGGATCCACTTCTGGTAGATCTTGTCGTAACGCCCGTCGTTTTTCACCTGTCTCAGGAAGTTGTTGAGCCAGTTGAGAAAATCGGGATCACCTTTGTTGATGGCCCAGGCCAGAGGCTCAAAGGTAAACGGCTCATCGAGGAATACCAGTTTGCCGCCGCCCTGATTGGCCATGAACACGACGCAGTAGGGGAGGTCGTAGACGAAGGCATCGGCCTTGCCGTTGACCACCTCGAGGGCGGCTTCAGTCTCGGTTTCAAAGGACTTGTAGGTGGCCTTGGGAATGTTGCGCTGGACGGCCTGCTCACCGGTGGTGCCCAATTTCGAGGTTACGGTGTACTTGGAATCATTGAGATCTTTGTAGGAGGTGATTTCGCCTTCATGTTTCTTGTTAAGCAGAATCGTCTGGCCGACGATGATGTAGGGATCGGCGAAATTGATCTTCAGGTTCCTCTCCTGGGTGACGGTCATGCCGGAGGCGATGATGTCGAATTTGTTTGTGATGAGCGAAGGGATAATGCCGTCCCAGGCGGTGTTGACCGGGACGAATTTAACGCCCATGGCCTTGGCCATTTCCTTGGCCATATCAATGTCGAAACCGACGAAATTTCCCTTCTGGTCGGTCATCTCGAAGGGCATGTAGCCGGCCTCGAAGCCTACGCGCAATTCCCCGCTCTGGATGATCTTTTCCAGTGTTGACTGTTCAGCCAGCTCGATGCTGGCGGCCAGGGCGTTGGAGCCGGTGAACAACAGTGCAGCAGCCACCAGAGACAGCAGTACAGACAGAGTTCTTTTCATGAAGTAATCCTCCTTGTTGGGATGCATCGATATGCCAAGTACTATGGCTTTTACCAGACTTCAGACGAAAACCGGACCTGCGCAGTCACCGGGACAACAGCTCTGTTTCCTGGATACGGCGGCACACCGGCCAACATTTCCTTTTCTATACGATGATGAGATGAAAGTAAAGTTTCTTTGCAAAGATCCGGTATGAAATCGAACCGTTCGCCGGAATGAAAAATTTATCGACTCTTCTGCCCGCCACCGTCGATTCCGTGATCTCCGGCCTCGTTTTCCCCTTTTCCGCCCTCAAGCAGTTTCTGCAGTTCTTCTATCTGCATCGGCGAGAATTGCCTGCGCCACCCCCGTTCTCTGACGATAGCCGCGGGAGAGTTGCTATGCTCTGATCCGCTCAGACCTACAACGACGTAGATCGAGCTTTTTACGAGTCCATCAAAGTTGAAGAGGGCAAAAAAAATCCGCCTGAGCCAGGCGGTGGCCGGCAAAAGCCACAGTGCAGCGGAAAATTCACAGATAGCGGATTTCTCCGCTATGCTCTGTTAGGCTGTGGCCGTCTTCCAGTTTCATCTCCAGTCCGCCGTCACCGGCGATGGCCACGGCCGTCGCCCGATACTGGGGCTTGGAGATGACATCGTAGCCGAAGACCACCTTCCGCCCCAGAGTGTCGGCAAGCTCGCTCCAGCGGCTGACGACAGGATGGACGCCGTCGTCGTCTGGCCCTCCCGTGCCGCCGGCTTCGACGAAATAGAGCAGGCCGATATTCCAGGTCAGTTTGGCGAAAAAAACCAGGCTGAACTCCCTGAGATCAACGGGCGCGCCCCGCCTGCCGCGCAGAGAAACGGCGGTGTCCCTGAGTTCCGGCGGAAAGGAGGTGTTGTTGACGTTTATACCGAAGCCCAGCAGATGAAACTGCTCCTTCCAACGCCGACCGGTATGACTTTCTATGAGGAAACCGGCGGCCTTGCCGCCGTCTATGAGGACATCGTTTATCCAGCGAAGGGCCGGCCTTCCCGGCAGGTAGGCGTCGAGGGCCTCGCAGGCGGCGACGCCGGCGGCAAGGGAGAACAGCATCGACGATCGCGGCGTCAGGGTGTTGGCATGGATAAGGCAGCCCCAGAGCCCTCCGGCCGGAGCATGCCATTTCCTGGTAAACCTGCCCTTGGGAGCGCTCAGGCGCTCGGCCATGATAATTCTGCCGCTTTCAACCGCCCGCCCCTCTTCTTCACACCGGTCGATATGCTGCCGCGCCCGCTCCATTGCCCGGACAAGCTCGCGGTGACGTTCGACCGAGGAGCCGACAAAACCGCCGTAACGGAGTATTTCAGCGGCATGCCCGCCCAGTGGTCCCGAACGGCGGGCGGACAGTTCCACCCGGTGGAGATAGTCCCGAATCTCTTCGGGACCACATGCAAACCCGGCCATCTCAGACGGCGACGTTCTGGTCCCAGTCGGCCTTCACCCGGGTTATGATTTTCTGGATCAGAGGCAG
>JBEPWT010000028.1:0-25236 GCA_041642275.1 Desulfopila sp.
AGATCGAGCTTGGTGAAGGGCGGATCCTTGATGACATCCTGCTTGGCGAAGACCGCCATTTCCCGGATGTGCTTTTTGATGCGGTAGCTGCCCTGCTCCTTGATGAAGAACTTCTCCAGGCGCGAAGCGTCGACGTCGAGGGCGATGGAGTCCGGATAGACGCCGGCCCTGGCGGCGCCGACGGCCTCTTCGTCGAGATCGGTGCCGAACAGCTGCAGGTGGATAGAGCGGTCCAGACCCTCGAGGCATTCGCTGAGGACGATGGCCAGGGAATAGACTTCCTCGCCGCTGCTGCAGCCCGGCACCCAGACGCGGAAATGATAGCCGTCCTCCTTGCTGCGCAGCAGCTCCGGCAGGTACTGGTGCCGAAGTTTGTCAAAGAGCTGTTCGTCCCTGAAAAAATTGGTGACGCCGATGAGCAGCTCCTTGAAAAGGATGCTTTTCTCCCTCTTGGAGTCGTCGAGGTAGTCGACGTACTCGTCGAGGCTGTCCAGCTGGTGGACGAACATCCGGCGCTCGACCCGGCGGAGGATGGTGTTTTTCTTGTACAGCGAGAAGTCGTGGCCGGTGGCGGCGCGGAGCAGGGCGAAAATTTTATGGAGGCTGTGCTCGCTGCTCTGCTCTTCGTCGCTCTTCTCACCGGCGGGCTCGTCCAGGTGGCACAGATACTGGCTGAGAAATTCAGGCATCTCCTCCACGGCCATGACATGGTCGACGAGTCTGGTATTGCAGGCGGCGCGAATCATGCCGTCGAATTTGGCCGACTGGCTATCCTGGACCAGCACCAGCCCGCCTTCCTCCTTGACCGCCTTGACGCCGAGGCTGCCGTCGGTACCGGTGCCGGAGAGAATGACGGCCGCACTCCTTTTATGATAGTCCTCGGCCAGCGAGCGCAAAAAGGCGTCCACCGGCCGGTGACTGTCGTCGCCTTTTTTACGTTTGTGAAGCTGGAGGGTGGAGTTGAAGATGACCAGTTCCGTGTCGGGGGGGATGATATAGACCCGGTTGCCTGCGATTTTCATGTTTTCTTCGGCCTGCCGCACCTCCATGGCCGTCGATTCCTGGAGGATTTCGGGCAGCAGGGATTCGCGGTCGGGGGCGAGGTGGGAGACCAGAACGAAGGCCATGCCCGAATCGGCGGGCATGGCGGCGAAAAAGCGCTTCAGGGCCTCAAGGCCGCCGGCCGAGGAGCCGATGCCCACCACCAACGGCGGAGTTTTTAGGCCGCGGTTGGTGTCAGGGCCCTTGTTGCCGCCGGCCGAATCTCTGGTGCTGCTCATTGGCTCTCCTTGTTATGCAATGTACTTGATATCATAGTATTGAAGATCACATGACCTCGGCCTCGATCACTTCTTTTCAGTGTTATACCGAAACCGGTGCTGTCAAGCGCGGCGCCTCGCCGGGACAGGCTGCCCAAAACCCTGTTATTCGGAGAAATCCGCTTCTTCCTGCAAAGAGCAGAGGAAGGTGTGCAGGTTGACACCCTTGTGGCTCAAACCCAGTTTCTTGCGGATTTTTTTGCGGTGGACATTGACCGTTTCCGGGGCCAGGCAGAGAATATCGGCTATCTCCTTGGTGGCCTTGCCGTCCTTGACGTGACTGGCCACCTGCAATTCCATGGGGGTGAGACCGATATGGCGGCTGGCGAGACTGGTGACAAACGAAGAGGCGAGGCCCGCCAGGCTTTCCTCCAGGGCCTTTGCCAGTTGCCTCTGCTCGCTGTTGAGGCCGGTTTTCTGCAGGCGCTTTACCAGCGGAGCGACCACGGTGACGACGTTGTCGCTGAGCTGGCCTTCAAGACGTTTGCGGTCCTGATCGCGTTTCTGCTGGAACACCTTCCAGGCGGTGCCGGCCTCTGCCAGTTCCTCCTCGAGCCTTTGGCACCGATCCCGGCCGGCATCAAGGCGCGCCTCCAGCGCCTCGATCTCCCCGAGGAGACGTTCTTCCCTGTGTTTGCAGCCCTCGATATCGGCGAGGATGGTGATCAGCCGCCGGGGGGCGCCGTCGCCGGCCCGCTCGACCACCATGCCCCTGGCCCTGAACCATCGCCGGTCGCCGGCCGCTGTCCGCAGGCGGACCTCCAGGTCATAGTCCCGGCGGCGGCCGTCGAGGCATTCATTCAGGGCGGTGTGCAGCAGCGGCCAATGATCATCGTCGACCAGATCGAGCAAGGGGGGAAGATCGCCGTCGGCGGTGTCGGCGTCATAGCCCAGAAGCTGTTTCCAGTTGCCGCAGTAGTGGGTCTGGGCCGTCTGCACATCGCAGTCCATAAAGCCTTCGCTGCCGATACTGTGCGCCAGCTCCAGCTGCTCCGCCCGTTTCTGCAGCGGCAGCTGCTCCGCCAGGATGGAGCTGACATCGGTCAGCGACAGTACCGCCTGGGTGACAGTTCCCCCGGCCGGCACCGGGTTGAGGGTGGCGACCATGCTGCGGGACCGGCCGTCTGCAAATCTGAAGAAACCGTGGTGCTGGACTTCACCCTGCTGGAGACAGCGTTCCAGCAGGGGCAAAATAGTGCGCTCCAGGCTTTGCCGGCCCAGGACCTCGGCCAAGGGGCGGCCTCTCAGCTGCCGCCGCTCAAAAGAGCAGGCCCGCTGCCAGGCGGCGTTGGCCTCGATGATGATCCCCTCGGTATCCACCAGGGCGGCGAAAATGGTGGTGGCCTTGCACATTTTATCAAAGATGCGGACCCTGGTTATATAATCGTCTCGTTCGAAGACGGTGGCTATGCGCTCCAGCAGTTCATCGATATCGCAGGGTTTGAGCAGAAAATCGTCGGCGCCGGCGCGCATGGCCTCGACCACCGTCTTGATCTCGCCGTAGCCGGTGATGATAATGACATAGAGTTCCGGATTGTAGGCCTTGGCCCGGCGCAGCAGGGTGAGGCCGTCGTCGTCGGGCATGACCAGATCGGTGATCAGCAGGTCGAAACGCTCGCCGGCGAGAGTCTCCAGGGCCTCAGCGCAGGAAGCGGCAAGCCGCACCTCGAACAAAGGCTGCAACTCCCGCCCAAAAGAAAGCCTGACGACCTTTTCATCGTCGACCAGCAGTATCTTTTTTTTCACCGTCATGCTCAGCTGCCTCCGGCTTCAACCGGTGCGGCAGAGGGCAGGTTCACCCGGACCACCGTGCCGCTGCCATCGGCGGAGCCCACCTCGAAGAGGCCGTTGTGCATGACCACGATTGCCGAACATATGACCAGCCAGAGGCCGGAGAGCGCCTTTTTGCCGCCCTTCCGGAAGGCCTCGAGGAACCGCTTCATCATCTCTTGATCGAGTCCGCAGCCCTTTTCCATAATCTGGACGACGACGGCGCCGTCATGGTCAAAGACCCTGACGGCCACTACCGCACCGTCCTCGCAGGCGTCGGTGAGGTTGGCGAGGATTTCCCCCAAAACCCACCTGATGAGATCGGCCTCGGCATGCACCAGGGGCAGCTGCCGGTCAATATCGGTCTCCAGCTGTATTTTGCGGTCGGCAAACCGGGTTTTGGAGATCTGCAGGAGGTGGTCGATCTCGGCCGCCAGATTAAGGGGTTTTTTGCGCTTCGTGCCCGGCTGACAGAACTGCTGGAGTTCATGGGCCAGGGTGTTGAGTTTCAGCAGCTCTTCATGGGCCAGACGTATCAGGCTCAGATCCTCGGCTTCAACGATTCCGCGACGGTCAATGCCGCCGAGAATAGTGCCGATGGCCTGCAGCGGATCGTTGAATTCCCTGATGACGGCGCTGGTCACCAGGCCGATGACGGCCAGCCTGGTTCTGCTGCCGTACTGCTCCACGGCGGCCTGCCCCACTGTCTCCAGGTCCCGGGGAGTATCTTCGCCTGCCCGCCCTTCATCGTCGGTGGACGATGGGTCTTTTTTCATGCGCTTCTCCTTAGGATCTCTTTTCCGTCCTCTGACACCAGCCTATAGCATTTTCCCTCGTTTTAGAAGGTTTTTCCACCGGCTGCCATCTCTAGGTGCAGGCGGCTTTGCCGTTTTTCGGGACAGGACCGGAGACGGAAAAAAAATCTCCTTTTTGGATTCCGGGGAAACCGGACAGGCAGCGTCCGGACAAAGCGGACATCTCCCATCCCGCCCGGTAATGTGCATTTTTTACCCAACTCTTTCGCCACCTGCAGCTGCTGCCGGAGCGCCGGCCGCAGGGCGTTGGGGCTTTAAAGATGCCCCCTGAGCCAACATATCAACACGAGTTCTGCCGCCAACAGCCCCGGACGACGGCGAGCCGGCATCACCAGCCGGTAACATCCGGCTATGGGCAACTTGTGCACACATTTTCACCAAAAAAGTGACAATAGTGTAGCTTTTCTTCTCACTCCGGTCTGTGGTCAAGAGACGGAAACACTGCCGCGAGCCAGCCGCCGCCGAAAATTCAATTCTGGTTTTTCCTTCTTTATCAACATATTAATCTATAATATCAGGGATCGGTTTTTCCGCCCTTCTGCTCTCGGCGTGCTTATTGCATATAGTACTGAGTGCCCAGGGAAAGGGAAGATACCCTTTCCAGAGTGGCTGGCAGACAAAATACACCATCATCTGTGACATACAGCTGCCGATGACGTCGAAGAGTATGTCGCGAGCATAATCTCTGCGGCGGGCGGCGCAAGGCAGGGTGCGGCACGCCCTTGACGCTTTTCGAGGGCACCCGACGATGGCTTGTATCCAGCATGCAGGACAGAGCATGCCGGAGTCCAGAGAAAGGAGCGTCATCATGAATATGATCAAACCCCACTTCGGGGAGAACAGTCCCCAGCGGCTGCCGTCGCTGTCGGACTACCGGGCGGATTTCGACATGGACATGGTCCAGCGGCTGCTGGGCCGGCGCCGGCGCCGCGATCTGACCCGTGCCACGCGAAAACGGCTTACGGCCTATTGTCGGCCGGTGATGGATCGCCTGCGGCCGCGGGTGACCTGGAAGGTCTGCGACATCGCCGCCTGCGGCGACGATACTATCTCCTTAGACAACGGCGTCCACCTGCGCAGCCGGAAGATGGCGGCAAGCCTTAAAAACGCCGACAAGCTGGTCTGCTTTGTGGCCACCGTCGGTGCCGGCATCGACAAAATGATCAAGACCTTCGGCGCCAGGGGCAACATCGCCGATGCCTACGTCATCGACGCCCTGGGCTCGAGCGCCATCGAAAACACCGCCCGGCGGTTCCAGGATGATTTTATCCGCCGTCTCAGCCGGCGCCGCTATGTTGCCGGCCTGCGCTTTTCCCCCGGTTACTGCGACTGGCCCATCGGCGAGCAGGACACCCTGTTCTCGCTGCTCGACTGCAAAAACATAGGCGTCAGCCTCAGCGATACAGCGCTTATGCATCCGCGCAAGAGCATCTCCGCCGTCTTCGGTCTCTACGAGCCGGAGCGGGCTCCCGGCAACCTCAACCTCAACCCCTGCAGCCGCTGCGGCCAAGGCGACTGCATCGCCAGGCGCACTTCTGATGCAGCCGCAGCCCCTGCCGAAACAGCACCATAACCTGCAATGATACCCAGCAAGGATACGATGAAAACACGAAAAGGACTGTCCGGCGGTCAGTATACACCGCTGACCACCGAGGATATCGAAAAAATCCATTTGACTTCGCTGCGGGTCTTTGACGAGATCGGCGTGCAGGTCAACTATCCGGAGGCGCTGGAAGCCTTCGCCGCCGCCGGCGCCGACATCGACCAGAAGACCAATATCGTCCGGCTCAAACCCTATCAGGTGGAGAAACTGCTGGCCACGGCGCCGTCGAAGGTCACCCTCCACGGCCGACAGCAGGACGGCGAACACGACCTGGAAATAGGCGGCGACAAGGTCTATATGGGCACCGGCGGCACCGCCCTCAATGTCCAGGACCCGGGCAGCCTGGAGGCCAGACGTTCGGAGCTCAAAGACGTCATGAACATGGCCCGGATGGTGGAGAGTCTCGACAACATCCATTTCTATATGCTCAATGTCTATCCCGGCGACCTGCCGGTGGAGGATATCGATGTCAATCGCTTCGGCGCCGCCCTCAACCGCACCCGCAAGCATATCATGGGCGGGGTCTATACCGTCGAAGGCGTCCGCCAGGTCATCCGCATGGCCGCCAGGATCGCCGGCTCCGCCGAAGAGCTGCGGCAAAAACCCTTTATCTCCATGGTCGCCTGCCCCATCAGTCCCTTCAAGCTCGACAAGAGCTACGGGGAGTTGGCGGTGGAGGCCGCCAGAAACAGCATTCCGGTGGTGGTGCCGGCCGAACCGCTCTGCGGGGCCACGGCGCCGATCACCCTGGCGGGCAATATGGTCATCCAGAACGTCGACACCCTGGCCGGCATCATCATGACCCAGCTGGCCAAGCCCGGCTGCCCGGCCTTCTACGGCTGCATCTCCTCCATCACCGACCTGCGCGACATGAAGTATCTGGCCGGCGCCGTGGAAATGGGGCTGATGAATGCCGGTGCCGCCCAGATGGCCCGGTTTTACCAATTGCCCTTCTATGCTACTGCCGGCATGAGCGATTCCAAGTGCGTCGACGCCCAGGCCGGCTACGAGTCGGCCATCACCTCGACCATGGTGGCCCTGGCCGGCGCCAATTTCATCCACGACGCCGCCGGCTTCATCGAGTTCTGCATGACCGCCTCTTTTGACAAGCTGGTGGTCGACAACGAGATCATCGGCATGATCATGCGGGCGGTGGAGGGCATCGAGGTCAACGATACCACCCTGGCCCTGGAGGAGATCAGGAAGGTGGGCCCCGGCGGCCACTTCGTCTCCTCCCGCCATACCCGCAAATACATGCGCAGCGAACAATACAGCCCGGAGCTCAGCGATCGCAACACCCGCGAGCAGTGGGCCGCCCAGGGCAGCCGGGATACCAGGCAGCGGGCCACGGCCCGGGTCAGAGAGGTGTTGGAGGCGGAGGCGGAAAACGTGCTGGGCGAAGAGATACGCGCCTGGATTACCCGGGAGATCCCGGCCATCCGCCCATTTATCATGGAATAACCGCCAAGAAGAAACTACGCAGGAGAGACTATGCTGACAATCGCCGAAAAGATCAACGCCACCATCCCTTCGGTCAAAACCATACTCGAAGAGCGCGACGAAGCCGCCCTTCTCGATCTGGCCCGCAGCCAGAGCGAGGCCGGCGCCGACTACCTCGATGTCAACGTCGGCACCGGCAGCGGCGGCCAGCAGGAGGAGATGGAGTCAATGCGCTGGGCGGTGGCGTTGATTCAGGCGACTGTCGAGACACCGCTGTGCATCGACTCCGCCGACCCGGAGGTGCTGCAGGCGGGCCTTGCCGTACGTGACGGCCGGCCGGCGCTGATCAACTCCACCAAGGGGGCGCGCTCCTCTCTTGAGCGGATACTGCCGCTGGCCAAGGAGTACGACACGCCGCTGGTGGGGCTGGCCATGGATGAAAAGGGCATCCCCGCCACCGTCGGCGAACGGGTGAATGCCTGCGCCGTCATCGCCTCCGCCTGTTCGGCGATGGGCATCGAACTCGACCAGATCTTTTTCGACCCCCTGGTACTGCCGGTCTCCACCGATGTCAATCAGGGAAAGGTGACCCTTGAGACCATCGAGGCGGTAAAAAAGGAATTTCCCCAGGCGAAGACGGTAATGGCGGTTTCCAACGTCAGTTTCGGTCTGCCGCGCAGGCAAATCTTCAACACCGCCTTTTTGCACATGGCCATATATGCCGGACTCGACGGCGCCATCATGAACGTCGCCGATGAAAAGCTGATGGGCGCCGTGCGCACCGCCGAGGCGGTGCTGGGACGCGACCGCCATTGCCGTAAATATGCCAAATACTGGCGGACACGAACATAACTACACGAGGATGCAAACAATGGACAGCTTTCGACAAGGAAACATCGTCAAGCCCTATGAACGTCTGGACCGGGAGCAGATCGATCATCTGCACCGGGCCTCCATGGAGATTCTTACTGATCCCGGCATCTGGTGCTACAACGCCAAGGCCGCCGAACTCTTCGGCACCCATGGCGCCACAGTGGACAAGGAAGAAGGCGGCGGCTCGCCCTGCTGGCGGGTGCGCATCCCCGAGAAACTGATCATGGAGGCCATCTCCCGGGCGCCGTCGCATATCGTTTTAGGCGCCCGCGACAGGAGCAACCGCCTCGATATCAACGCCGCCGTGCCCCGGGTCTATTTCGGCACCGGGTCGGAGACCAATGTCTGGCTGGAAACCGAGATGGAAGAATATGTCGCCGCCGCCGGCGGCGAATCCCGCCTGCTGCCCCGCTTTATCGAAAAACGCGGCAGCACCCAACTGCTGGCCCGGGCGGCGCGTCTGGCCGAGCAGCTGGAGCATCTCGATTTCTTTATCCGCCCGGTCAATATCCAGGACGAGGACATCACCGAGGCCAATCACGACGTCAATAAATTTTTCGCAAGCCTCAACAACATCACCAAGCATGTCCAGGCCGGCCTCACCAGTCTCGATGCCCTGGACGACGTGGTGAAGATGGCCGAGATCATCGCCGGCGGCAGCGAGGCGCTGCGGGAAAACCCCATCGTCTCCTTTATCGCCTGCGTCTTCAAAAGCCCGCTGCAGCTGGTAAACGACACCGCCGACAAGGTTTTTGCCATCGTCGACAAAGGCCTGCCGCTGGTAATCTCCTCTTCGCCGCAGGGCGGCTCTTCGGCGCCCATCCAGGAGAGCGGCATGGTGGCCCAGATCAACGCCGAAATCCTCACCGGTATCGCCCTCACCCAGCTCATCAAAGCGAAGACACCGGTCATGTACGGCTCGGTGCCGGTACGGGCCAGGCTCGACGATCTCAACGATCTCTACGGCTGCCCCGAGTTCAACCAGTACAACGTCGACTGCGCCCAGATGGCCAGGTTCTACGGCCTGCCCTGCTATTCCAGCACCGGCGTGGCCAACGCCAAGGTGCCCGGCATGCAGGCGGCCGTCGAAAAGCTTTTTTCCCACCTCTACATGGCCGCCAGCGGCGCCCAGTATATCCACTACGCCTTCGGCCTGCTCGACAGGACCAACACCTTCTCGCCGCTGCAGGCGGTGCTGGACAACGAACAGATCGGCATGGCCAAGCACTGCATGCGCCCCGCCGTCATAAACGGCGAAACCACGGCGGAAGCGGTGGACATGGAACGCAAGGTCATGCAGACCACGCACCGGCTCTTCACCCGCCACACCCGCAAACCGATGCGCGCAGGTCTAGTCTCCGAGCCCTACCGTTTCGAATCCAAGGACATGCAGGACCGGGTGCTGGAAAAGGCCCATGCCCGGCTGCAGGAACTGGAGGCCCGGCCGGCCAGGCATCTTGAAGACGAGATCATCGACCAGATCTATGATGCGGTTCCCGGACTGCTGGAAAGGCTCAGAACCTGATGTTCGGCAAGGCCTTTTGAGACCGGCTGGCTGCGCTGCTGCCGGCGGAAAACATATCATATATGTGCTGAAGTACTTACAAAGCAAGGAGAAAGACATGAAGACGAACGAACTGTTGGAAAACATCGCCATCAACGTTGTCCAGGGCCGCGTCGAGGCTGAAGACGAGGGTTTCGACGAAGGATTCGAGGGCCGGCCCGCCGTCACCGAACTGGTGGAAGAGGCTCTTGAGAAGGGCATCGAGCCCGAGAAGATACTGCTCGAAGGTCTCACCGCCTCCATGGCCGTGGTCGGCGAGAAATTCGAATCGGGCGAGTATCTGATTCCCGACATGCTGGCCGCGGCCGAGGCGGTGGGCGCCGGCATGGACATTCTCACGCCCCACCTGGTCAAGGCCGGCGTCGAATCCAAGGGCAAGTTCGTCATCGCCACGGTGGCCGGCGACCTGCACGACATCGGCAAGAACATCGTCGCCATCATGCTCAAGGGGGCCGGCTACGAGGTCATCGATCTCGGCGTCGACGTCTCCGTCGACACCATCATCGCCACGGTCAAGGAACAGCAGGCTCCCTACCTCGGCCTATCCGCCCTGCTGACCACCACCATGCGCAACATGGAGGAGGTGGTCGAAAAACTCAAGGGCGAGGGCATCCGCGACCAGGTGAGGATATGCATCGGCGGCGCGCCGACCTCGAAGCAGTTTTCCGAGAAAATCGGCGCCGACGGCTACTGCAGCGACGCCTTCGCCGCCCTCGACTGGGCCAAGGCCCAGGCGGCGGCATAAGGGATTCCAGGAGAAATTCATGGCGGAAGTAAAAGCATACGATCAGGCGGCCGGCACCGGCCGCTACGCCAAGGCCAGCGGACTCAGCGGCAAGTACGACAACGTCCGCCGTTTCTGGGAGGACCAGCTCACCGGTATTTTTCTCCGGCCTTATCTCAACGAGCTGGTCAAGCGCAAGGAAAAAGCCATGAAGAGGCTTCGCATCCTCGACATGGGCTGCGGCAGCGGCGACGGCTTTGATCTGATTATGGCCGTGACCTCCAAGGATCCGGGGCTCTATGAGTATATCTCCCAGACCATCCGACCGGATATCCTCCAGGAATACCTGGGCGTCGACATCAACGACAACCTGCTCGAGCAGGCCCGCGACCACTACGGCGACAACCCCAAGCTGCGCTTCGAGAAGATGGATCTGGGCCACGGACTGCCCTTTACCCGGGAAGAGGAAAAACCCTTCGACATCTACCTCAGTCTCTACGGCACCATGTCCCATTTCCATGACGACACGGTGGTGGAACTGCTCGTCGATATCTGCAGGCACGCCCCCGACCGGGCGCTTTTCGTCGGCGACTGGCTGGGCCGCTATTCCTATGAATGGCAGGATCTCTGGCATGTCTCGCCCGACGAGGAATACTTCATGGACTACCGGATCTCCTATATCTACCCGCCGGAGGAGCGCCACCGGCAAGATATTCCGGCCTTTCCCCTGCGTCTGATGACCCGGCAGGAGATCATGCGCATAGTCGAGCGGGCCGAAAAAGAGAGCGGAGTGAAAATACGACCGCTCTGTTTCTTCGACCGTTCCATGCTGGTCGGCAGACATCTGGCCACCGGTGATTACAACGCCCACTGTCCGGATCTGCGGCTGCCGATCAACTCACTGTTCGAGGGCTATGTGCGCACCGATTTGGAAAAACTGCTGGTGGATTATGTGCCGCGCCGCGGTTTCGATCATCTCAACGGCTTCTACGAATCATTCTTTCTCAGCTGCAATACCTTGATCGAACACACCATCGCCATGCTCGCAGGCTACGGCAAAGACGGGGTCGACACCGTCATCGAGCCCTTCTACCCGGAACCCCTGAAGGAAGGCATCCGCACCATGAAGGTAGTGGTCGAGGCCGCAGGCCAACTGCGCTTTGGCGACGCCCGCGCCAATATCATCGAGACCCATCTGGGCTACTCCCTGCGCAAGCTGGAAATGGAGCTGCAGGCCGGCACCGGCATGGGCCATGGGCTGGTAGGCGTCTTTGAAATCGACAAAGGATGACTCGGAAAAAGAGCATTGATACGCATGAAACTCAGCCGGACCTATTGCAAGGGGTCCGGGTTGCTCATTTCGCGGGTGTCTGCAGCCTGGACGGCTGCAGCCAAGCCCCCATGGACGGGTTTATAGCGTCCCGTGAAATGAGCAATCCGGTCCCCAGAGGCGTAGCTGAATTTCATTGGTAATCAGCAAAAAATATCAGGAGGTAAAGTATGTGCGGAATAGCCGGATGTGTCGGTACCGCCGATCAACAGATCATAGAAAAAATGCTCGACGCGCTGGGCCACCGGGGCCCCGATGACCGCGGTATTCATGTTACCGATACCATGGTGCTTGGCCATACGCGGCTCTCCATCGTCGACGTCGCCCACGGCCGTCAGCCGCTCATTACCGAGGACGGCCGCCAGGGGCTGATCTGCAACGGCGAGATCTACAATTTCCAGAAGATCCGCAGCAGGCTGCAGAACAGCTTCCCCTTCCAGACGAACTCCGACTCGGAGGTCATCCTGGCCCTCTATCGGGAGAAGGGTCCCGAATGCGTCAGGGATCTCGACGGCATGTTCGCCTTCGCCCTCTTCGACGAGGATACCTTCATGCTCGCCCGCGATCCCATCGGCATCAAACCATTGTACTACGGCTATCACCAGGGCACCATGTTCTTCTCCTCGGAGCTGGGCGCCATGAGCCTGGCCGGCGTCGACGAGGCCCATGAATTTCCCTGCGGCCACTATTACACCCCGGCCGAAGGCTTCGTGTGCTATTACAAAGTCCCGGAAGTGGCCAAAAAGCCCTTAACCGATATCGATGACATCTGTGCCCGAATCCGGGAGACCTTTACAGCAGCGGTCAAAAAACGGCTGCTGGCCGACCCCGAGGTGCCGGTGGGGTCCTTTTGCAGCGGCGGCCTCGACAGCTCGATCATCGCCGCCATCGCCGCCCTGGAAATTCCCCACCTGCATACCTTCGTGGTCGGCATGCGCGACGATAAGGGCGGGGAAAGCGACGACTTCATCGCCTCCCGCAAGGCGGCCGCCCATATCGGCTCCACCCATCACGAACTGGCTTTCAGCGAGGATGATTACTACGAGGCCCTGCCCGAGGTTATCCACAAACTGGAAAGCTACGATCCCTCCCTGGTGCGCTGCGCCGTGCCCTGCTATTTCACCTGCAAGCTGGCCGCCGACCACGTCACCGTGGTACTCACCGGCGAGGGCGCCGACGAGCTGTTCGCCGGCTACCATTACATGAAGCACTTTCCGCTGGCCGAACTCAACGAGGAAGGGCGGCGCTGCACCGAAACCCTGCATAATATCAATCTGCAGCGGGCCGACCGCATGGGCATGTATTTCAATCTGGAACTGCGGGTGCCCTTCCTCGACGTCGACATGATCGCCCTGGCCATGCAGATACCGGCCGAGGAAAAAATCAAGCTGCAGGAGGACGGTACCCGGATCGAAAAGTGGATCTTCCGCCGGGCCTTTGCCGGAACCGGTCTGCTGCCCGACGAAATCCTGTGGCGCTACAAGGTGCAGTATACCCAGGGGGCGGGATGCGAATCACTGGGCGAGCAGCTCGCCCAAAAGGAGATCAGCGACGAAGAGCTGGCGCGCCTGCAGCACGATCACCCCCAGGCCGTCATCACCACCAAGGAGGCGGCGCTCTATTTCAAGATCTTCCGCCGCTTCCATCCCCAGGATTCCATCCTCAAATCCATCGGCATCTGGACCGGCTTCGATTTCGCCGAGGAGCGCCGGAAGGTCTCCGGCACCGCCGGCTGATGCCCCCTGCGAGCAGTGGTTATTCTTCGTCCAGATCCAGCTCCTCCTTACGTTCCATGACGGTCTCCGACTGCAGGGTCCTGTTGACCGGGCATTTCTCGGCGATTTCATAGAGCCTGGTTTTCTGCTCTTCGCTGAGCTCGCCGCTGAGATGAATGGACTTGCGGATGCGGTCGATCTTGCCGCTGGTGCTCTGGCAGTTTTTGCAGTCCTCGGCATGGATCTTGTCGTGCTGCAGCCGCACCTCGACGCCGGCCAGGGGGATATCCTTGCGATCGGCGTACATCCTCAAGGTCATGGAGGTGCAGGCACCGAGCCCGGCCAGCACAAATTCATAAGGGTTCATGCCCAGGTTGTTGCCCTTCGCCGAGCGGGGCTCGTCGGCCAGCAGATGATGATCGGCGGTAATAATGTCCTGGGTGAACTTCGCCTGCTGGCGCGAGCGCACCACCACCGTCTTTCTGGGAATCTCCTCTTTCTCCCTGCCGGCTGGAGTCAAATAGCGGTCCGCCCAGGCGGCGATGACCTTTGCGGCATAGCGGCCGTCAAAGTCCCTGCTGAGAAGGTGGTCGGCACTGTCGAGGGAGACAAAGCTCTTGGGATGTTTGGCCGCCTGGAAAATACGGCCGGCATGTTCTATGGAGACCGTATTGTCGAGAGGGGCGTGCATGACCAGCAGGGCCTTGCGGAAACCCTCGACCCCCTTGAGCAGTTCGGTTCTTTGCAGATCTTCGAGCAGCTGCTTCTTGACGGTGAAGGTACGGCCGGCGAGATTGACCCGGGCCTGGCCCTCGGCTTCGATGGTTTCGCTCCTGCTCTCGAGCATATCGGAGAGATGGGTGAGCTCACTGGGAGCGGCTATGGTCACCACCGCCTTGACACCCTCAAGGTCCACCGCCGCTTTCAGTACCGCCGCACCGCCCAGACTGTGGCCGATCAGCAACTCCGGCATCGCATGTTTTTCGGCCAGATGGGCGCAGGCGCGACGCAGATCGTCGACATTGGAAGAAAAATTGGTGTTGGAAAAATCACCCTGGCTGTTGCCCAGACCGGTAAAATCGAAGCGCAGCACGCCGATACCGGCGGAGGCCAGGGCCTTGGAAATGGCGTGGGCGGCGATAACATCCTTGGAGCAGGTGAAGCAGTGGGCGAAAAGGGCGAAGGCCCTCGGCTCATCCCGGGGAAGTTCGAGCTTGCCCGAAAGGGTGTCTCCCGAGGCGTTGGGGAAATCAAAGCGCATGATGGTCTCCTGATGCTGTTGATGGGGGCTGATGCGGCTCCTGCCCGGAGCAAAGCTCCTACACATCCTTTTTAAGAGAAATAATGCCGCCGCCGCAGGACGCAAGCCATCTTGCCGGGTTCACCGCTTTCTTTTCTCCTGCCGGCCGACAATTCTGTTGTCATCGCCGCCCTTCATGTCTATGGTTGACCAATGAATGCGACGAAAACTTCTTTTTCACAGGACGGGCGGCACCCATGAGACCACGAACACTCTACGACAAGATATGGCACAGCCATATCGTCGAGGAGCGGGAGGACGGCACGGCTCTTCTCTACATAGACCGCCACCTCCTGCACGAGGTAACCTCTCCCCAGGCCTTCGAGGGACTGCGGCTGGCAGGGCGGAAAATCAGGCGCCCCGGCGCCTGCCTGGCCACTTATGACCACAACGTGCCGACCCTGGCCGCAGAAAGAGAAGGCGGCGCCGCGGCGATCAGCGATCCCCTTTCCAGGCAGCAGGTCGAGGTGCTGGAGAACAACTGCCGCCAGAATACTATAACCGATTTTGCCATGGAGGACCGGCGTCAGGGCATCGTCCATATCGTCGGCCCCGAACAGGGCTTTACCCAGCCGGGCATGACCATCGTCTGCGGCGACTCGCACACCTCGACCCACGGCGCCCTGGCGGCGCTGGCCCAGGGCATCGGCACCTCCGAGGTCGAGCACGTACTCGCCAGCCAGTGCCTCATCCAGAAAAAGGCCAAAAACATGCGGATCGAGGTCGGCTCAACGCCTGCACCCGGGGTTTTTGCCAAGGACATCATCCTCTATATCATCGGCCGTATCGGCACCGCCGGCGCCACCGGGCACACCGTCGAGTTCGCCGGTGACGCCATCCGCAGACTGTCCATGGAGGGGCGGATGACCGTCTGCAACATGGCCATCGAGGCCGGGGCCCGGGCCGGGCTCATAGCCGTCGACGACACCACCGTCGACTATCTCAAGGGACGCCCCTTGGCGCCCCGGGGCAGACAGTGGGAGATGGCGGAACAATACTGGCGGAGCCTGATCTCCGACGACGAGGCGAGCTTCGATACCACCGTCCATATCGACGCCGGCGAGATCGAGCCGCAGGTCACCTGGGGAACCTCGCCGCAGATGGTCGCCGGCATCGGCGGCAGAACGCCATCGCTGGAGCGGTGCGCGGACGACTCCGAGCGCCGGTCGCTGCGCCGGGCCCTAGCCTATATGGGACTTGAGGAGAACCAGGCGATGACCGATATCCGGCTCGACCGGATCTTCATCGGCTCCTGCACCAATGCCCGCATAGAGGATCTGCGCCAGGCGGCGGCCATGCTCAAGGGCCGGAAGATATCCTCCTCTTTGAAGCAGGCGCTGGTGGTGCCGGGCTCCGGCCTGGTCCGCGATCAGGCGGTGAGCGAAGGCCTGGACACCATCTTCATCGATGCCGGCTTCGAATGGCGGCAGCCGGGCTGCTCCATGTGCCTGGCCATGAACGCCGACAGGCTCGGTGAAAAGGAGCACTGCGCCTCGACCTCCAACCGGAACTTCGAAGGACGCCAGGGCTTCGGCGGCCGCACCCATCTGGTCAGCCCGGCCATGGCCGCGGCCGCCGCCGTCGCCGGCCGATTCGTCGATATACGTCAACGGCAGTGGAGCTAGCAATGCAACCTTTCATCACCCACAGCGGCATCGTCGCCCCCCTCGACAGGGCCAACGTCGACACCGATCTCATCATCCCCAAACAGTTTCTCAAATCGGTGAAACGCAGCGGTTTCGGCGTCAACCTCTTCGACCAGCTCCGCTATCTCGATGAAGGCCGGCCGGACATGGATCACGGCAACAGGCCGGTGAACAGCGACTTCGTCCTCAATCAAAAACCGTATGATAAGGCGAGCATCCTGCTCACCCGGGAAAATTTCGGCTGTGGCTCCAGCAGGGAACATGCGGTCTGGGCCCTGCTCGATTTCGGTTTCCGCGTCCTCATCGCTCCGAGCTTTGCCGATATTTTTGCCGGCAACTGCCTCAAGAACGGCATCCTCGCCGTCGCTCTGCCGGCCGAGACCATCGAGGAGCTCTTTTTAGGAATCAGGGAAGCGCCGGGCTACAGTCTCGAGGCCGACCTGCCGCACCAGCGGCTCACCACCTCTGACGGACGCCGGATTCTCTTCGACATCGATTTCTACCGCAAAAACTGCCTGCTGGGCGGCCTCGACGACATCGCCCTGACCCTGGAAAAGGCCCCTCTCATCGACGACTATGAACAACGGGCAAAAAAGCACTATCCCTGGCTGTTTGGCGACATTGCCTGAGAGAGCGGCTGCCGGGGATTTCCTATGAAAAATCCGTACATACCCCAGCCGGTGCTGAGCAGGGATATCTCGCTTGGCGTCTCGCTGTTCACCGTGCTGCTCTGCGCCCTGTTCGGCGCCAACGCCGTGGCCATGAAGATCAGCCTCTCCGGTCTCGGCGTCTTCACCAATATCTTCCTGCGCTTTTTCATCTCTTCGCTGACCATCCTCCTCTGGGCGCGCTGGCGCGGCTGGCCGATCATGGTCGCCAACCGGCGGCAGGCGGCGCAGATAACGGTGGTTTCCCTGATCTTTTTCTGCCAGATGTCGGGCATGTACCTGGGCCAGAATCTGACCACCGCCTCCCACGGCACCCTTATCGCCAACCTCCTGCCCTTCATCGTCATGCTGCTGGCCCACCTCTTTCTCAAGGACGAGCGGATGCAGCTGAAAAAAGCGGCCGGCCTGCTGCTGGGATTCAGCGGTGTTCTTTTCCTTTTTCTCGATACGGCCAATGCCGGAGCCAGCTCCTGGCAGGGGGATTCCATAATTTTCCTGGCCGTTATCCTCTGGGGATGCAACGTCATCTTCATCAAACGGATAATAGCCGACTTTCATCCGGTACAGATCACCGTCCTGCCGATGCTTTTCAATATGCCACTGTTTCTTGCGGCCGCGTTGATCTTCGACGAGGAGATGATCCGTCACCTGTCGCCCTCGGTGATCCAGGCTTTGTTCTACCAGGGCCTGGTAACGGCCTCCTTCGGCTTTATCATGTGGAACACCCTCATCCAGCGCCACGGGGCCACGGCTTTGCATTCCTTTATTTTCATCGTCCCTATTTCCGGCGTCACCTTCGGCGTATTGCTGCTTGACGAACCGCTCACCGCCCGGCTCGTTGTCGCCATCATCATGGTCTCGGCGGCGCTGATCGTGGTCAACTATCGCTCTGCCGGCAAAAGCAAAACTGATTACGTATGAAACTCAGCCTGGCCTCCAGCAAGGGAGCGGGTTGCTCATTCCGCGGGTGTCTGCAGCCTGGACGGCTGCAGCCAAGCCCCCATGGACGGGTTTATGGCGTCCCGTGAAATGAGCAATCCGGTCCCTCAGGAAGCGTAGCTGAGTTTCATTGGTAATCAGCAAAACAAATCGCCGGGATAAGGCTTACGACCGCGCCTTTTCCTCCTCCTGCAGGACCCTGGCCAGGTCTTTCCCGGCGGCAAAGGCCTCCTCTAGGCAGTCCGGGCGGGAATTGATCTCCCCCTTGCGGTCGACCCCTCGACACAGCACGGTTTTCCAGAGTTCGGCGCTGAGGACATCGAAGAAGTATCTGACGGAGAGCAGGGCGCCGTCAAAAAGCTTTTTGCCTTCGGTGGCGCCGACGGAGATGAACAACCCCTTGCGGGTCAGCTCCGTCTTGCCGAAGGGCTGTTTCTCGATCCAGTATTTGCGCACCCACAGCGACTGGCAGCGGTCCATGAAAATCTTGGTATGGGCACTGACGGAGTAGAAAAAGATGGGCGAGGCCAGCATGATGCCTGTACCCGCCTCGATTTTGGCCAGTATTCCGGCAAAATCGTCGCGGATGGCGCACTCACCATTTTTCATGCACTGATATATTTCCAGACACGGCGAGATCTTGTGATCGCGAAGATAGATTTCCTCGACCACGGCCCCCTGCTGCCGTGCCCCGGCAACAGCGCGCGCCAGCAGAGCGGCGCTGTTGCCGTCGCGCCTGGGACTGCCGTAGAGTGCTATTATCTCAACCATAATTTCTTCCCCTGTTAAAGGTGATAATCTCGTAAAAAGTCATCGACGTCGCCGGGATGGGCTTTTTACACGTCCACCAGGTATCTTGTACGGCGATAAAGCGTCAACTGCTTCCAACATATACCGGCCTCTGCTGCCGAACCGATCGTGGCCAGCTCAACCGTCGGACCGGATGACACTCGTACTCCCGTTCATTTCCTGACGAATCTCAGGTCACAGTTATCCTTCCAGAAGGCTTTGAAATCCTTTTTATACTTGGGCAGTTTGGTCAAGGATCGCCAGGCGGTACGCTGGTCGAACTTCTTGATTTCCTGAGCCGGGGCAAAAAAGGAGAGGGCATTGTCGACAGTGAGCACGAAAGGGGGATTATCATGGACCAGGTTGACCCAGCTGGCGACGATGGAACCGCTTCTGTGGTTGCCTTCGACATAGAGCTGCGGCATCCCCAAAATAGCGATATAGAGTTCGGCGGCGACCTTGTTGGCCGAAGTGCCGCTCTTCATTTTTTTGCGGTAATATTTTCTCATGGGACCAACCAGCCGCGAGAACTTTTCGGTGGTGGCGTCGATGGCCTTATGGTACTCCCGCCGCAGCTCTGCGTTAAGCCCGTAGTGGATCCGGTGATTGATCTCCAGCATATCCGGACCGCCCCTCTCCGAAAAAAGCCCGTACTCTTTTTTGCGCATGAAGAAATCGAGATATTCCCAGGCGCAGAGCATGTTTTCCATTACCACTGAATCAAAGGGCGTGTCCTTCCTGCCGATTCCACGCTGTTCCAGTTCGTCGTCGATGGATTGCCAGTTTTCCAGAACCTCGCTGTAGGATTCTCTAATTTCTTTCAAATCGGGCTTATAGGTCATCTCTGCAACCACAGTGTTTCCTCTTCGCCGACGGCGCCGGCAGGTGCTTTAAAAAATGCCGAAATCAATGCCGGCGGCCAGGGTCTGGCCCATCTCCTCCACGGCGGCCAGATCCTTTTCAGCAGGGATGCCGGTTATGCGCAGGTGCTCCAGTGCTTTTTTCCAGGAATAGCCGGCGGCGATCCGCTCGATCTGCATGAGGGCGCCGCGACCGTCGTTGCCGGCGCAGACGAAAACGACGTAGGGCAGGCCTGCGGTTTGCTGCCTGGCCTCCTCGTAGGTACGGTCAAAAAAATCCTTGATCATGCCGGCCATGGTGCCGAAGTATTCGGGAGAGCCTATGGCGATGGCACTGCAGCCGAGAAGATCCTCGAGGCTAGCGTCTGAGGCCCTTTTCAACTGTGCCGTAATCCCTTGCTCGCGCGCCGCCCCCCTCAAAAAGCGGCGAGCCAGTTTCTCCATGGTGCCGCCCTGGGAGTGATACACTACCAGAATCGTTTTCGTCTCTGTCATGACCGCCGGCTCCCTCAGGTCTTGCTGCTGCACAATTTCCAAGCTCAAAGGGGTTTTTCCGCCCCCAGTGCATATATACACCCCCTACCACCATTTTTCCAGCACCGCTGCGATGCTTGATCACCGCATTGGCTATAACCCTATGCCAGTGGCGATGGGATGCCGACGGCGGAGCGGTATTGTGGGGCACCTAAAGAAGAAAGGCCATTGCCCGCTGGACCCCGGCCGGGGAAAACAGGCTGTACTTCCGACATAGAACCAGCCAAGCTCGGAACATGAGCCCAAATGCTCCCA
Organism: Desulfopila sp.; assembly: GCA_041642275.1. Taxonomy (GTDB): domain Bacteria; phylum Desulfobacterota; class Desulfobulbia; order Desulfobulbales; family Desulfocapsaceae; genus Desulfopila_A. Next base: position 20,145 of record JBEPWT010000028.1, read on the forward strand.
TGGTTGCCGGCAGTGGTTGTTTCTCTCTTTTTTTTAGAGTACGTATTTCAGCACCATATTGGAAGAAGTTTTGTTACTGCAAGAAAGGAGCGGCAGAGAGCCTGAAACCAACGGCCCCGAACTCTTCCGGGGTGAAGGCGTGGCTGCTTTTTCGGCTGGGCCAGTGACTGCTGATCGCAGGAATGGCTGCAACGGCAGGGTTCTTGCGCCGGCACCAGGGAGAAGAAGAAATCTGAAGGGGAGTACAACAGCCGGCGGCGGTTCTTTGCCTGGGGCTGTTTTTTCCACCCGCACAGGACTGTTTTCCGCTCCGGCCAGACTACAGTTGAAGATTACAGCTGAAGACTACGGTTGAAGACCGTGCTGTGGTTCGAACCGCGGTTTGAAGTCCGCCGCTGCCGCCTGGCAGCGGCAGCAGCCGGCTGCTGGTAAATGCGCGCCGGCTCAGGACCCCTAGGCGCCTTAGACGGCGACCGCCTCCTCGGCCATTCTTTCCATGGCCCTCTGCCGGGGAAGAGCGCCGGCCGCGAAAATCATTATTTCCGGATCGGTCTCTTCGATGTGTTTTTTCATTTTCTTGAGCAGATTGCTCTCGATCTGACGTATACGCTCGCGGGAAATACCGAAGTTCTCCGATATTTTCTGCAGGGTCAGCGGCTCATCGGTAAGCAGACGGCGCTCGAGAATCATCTTTTCCTTTTCATTATGACTGCCGCTGAGGTCGCGCAGAAGCTTGCGGATACGTTTCTTCATGTCCTCCTCACAGAGCGTTTCCTCAATGGACGGTCCATTGCTTGGCACGAAGTCCTTTTTTTCCGTATCGGAGTCCGGTCCCATCGGACTTTCCAGGGAAACATCCTCGTTGTTCATCCTGCAACCCATTTCAATTATTTCCGATTTCTTCACGCCCAGACGCTCGGCGAGAATTTCCGGCTCCGCTGTGTACCCCTGTGCCTCCAGATTCTTCTTCTCCTTGTTGAGACAGAAAAACAGCTTGCGCTGAGCCTGGGTGGTACCAAGCTTTACCAGCCGCCAGTTGTTCATCAGAAACTTGAGAATATATGCGCGAATCCAATAGGTTGCATAATAGGAAAATTTTACGCCCTTATAGGGATCGAATTTCCTCACCGCCTTCATCAAGCCGATGTTGCCCTCCTGAACAAGGTCCATAAAATTCTGCATCCAGTATTTCTGGAAATCCATGGCGACCTTGACCACCAGCCGCAGATTCGCCGAAACGAGGCGGTAGGCGGCGTTCTGGTCGTTATGTTCGATAACGCGAATGGCCAGCTCTTCCATTTCTTCCCGGGAGAGAAGTTCATACTGGCCAATTTCCTTGAGATACCTGTCGAAGGCCTGATTGTTTCTGCTGGTAGTCTCTTTCTGCTGCTTGACCGTGACCAACGGGAAAGTGAAACGGCCGGCTGATTGCGTCTTCTTCTCGGTAATTGCCATATTCATAACTCTATCAATCCTCGCTCGAATACTCTTTTTTCAGAAAACCTCACCTCGTCTGTCATCGACAATGCAGGTCTATTTGCAGTATTCGTGCCACTTCCGTTTTTCCTCCCTGTGCGGCAATCAAGCCATTGACATTATTGAAATGTGCACGCGTTGTAACCTCGTCGTCACCGTCTGAGAAAAATCTACACCCTGCAGGGAAATCTCAAAAAATCTCCAGCCAGAAACTCATCCTCGTCCCTGGCTGCCGAGACCGTCGAACAAAAAGGCGTTATCATTCTCTGAGAAAGATACAGTGAATACAAGGGGAAAATGCGTGAGAAGAGGGGGTGAAACAGCCGGCAGCGGAGAAAAACTTCCGCTGCCGGAGGGAGGAATGGTGAGGGATAGCTGATTTACCGAATCAATAACACCCTTCCCCGCTTAATACTCTCATGGACAAGGTCAAATATGAAATTGTTTTTTTTCTGTTAGGTTTCAGAGGCTAGGCAACTTCAAGGATACAGTTGTAGCCTATAGTTTTAGCAATGAAGGTGTTGATCGAGCTTCTGATCGGCAATCTCAACAAGTTCTTTCTGCGGAATACATCGTCACCAGCAGGCATGCACCTTTCTTTAGCCGAGAGTAAAATAAAAAGTGGCTCCCTTGCCGACCTCGCTTTCTGCCCAAATTTTCCCGCCATGCCTGTTGATCACTCTTTGTACTATAGCCAGGCCGATACCGGTGCCGGGAAATTCGCTATCGCTATGCAGCCGTTGAAATGGCTGAAATAACCTGTCGGCTTGCTCCATAGAAAACCCGACCCCGTTGTCACGAATGAAGAATGTGTGTTTTCCAAACTGTTCACAGCTGCCAACCTCGATGTAAGCTTTCGCTTCTTTACTCGTATACTTCCAGGCGTTGCGGAAAAGATTTTTCAAAGCAATGGTGAGAAGCTGGGCATCTCCTTGTGTCATGAGATCATCGCCAACACGCACCTCGACATGTCTTCCCTGGTTCTGTTGTTGAAGCTCGGTGAAAAAGGTCTTGGCCATACTGCTCAAATCGATCTCCTCTATGATTATCCTATGCCGGCTAATTTTTGAAAGACGCAGGATATCATTAATCAGATGGTTCATCTTCTTCGCACCTGCCTCTATTCTTTGCAGCATCTCATTTGCCGTGTTGTCAAGCTGTCTGCTGTGCTTTCGCAGAGACGAACTCAAAGTGGATATGACATGCAGTGGTGCACGCAGATCATGGGAGACGGAATAGGAGAAAGCCTCCAGCTCCCTGGCTCTTTCCTCGGCGATTCTGCGGGCATCATCAAGCTGTTCTTCAACCTCGCGCAGGCGGACCACGGCCACGCTTTTCTCGCCGACTATTGCATCTATTTCGTGGTTGCGCAGAGCTTCCACAAGAGAATTCGCTTCGGCGAGCTGCTGCTGCAGTTCCTCATATGTCGGCTTTTGCTCATCCATGTTTTCTGATCCCTGCATTCAGATATTCGAGAACCATATCCTTGTCGTGAAGATTCCCGTAAAAAACCGACCGCGCCGGTGATTCAGCAGTCTCGACAATGAGAGTGGGGGTTACCACGATGCGCTCCTGCAGCGCCCTCCTGAAATCCTGGTAAACATCCACCACTTCAATTATACACAATTCCTTGATTTCTCCCGAACATATTTCATTGAGATTCTGCAGAGCCATATGGGAGTTTGGTTCCTCTCCGGCAACATACAAGGTAAGGTGAATGGATTTTCCCTGAGATGAAGTCATAGTCAACCCTCCTCTCCGGATCGGCCACCTCGCTGCAGGTCGTCCTCTGAGGGCGCATTCTCGTTTTTGCCTGTCCGCATGCTCTGCCGTTTTTTTCTCGCTTCCCAGGAGATTCTATCCTCTGTCTCAATGGCATCAAGCTCGACAGCCGCTTTTTCGATCTCGGACTCCGATGCCGAGATATCCATTTGCAGGGATGAACGCAACCGCTCGACTTTTCGTCTCTGGGCCTCTATCTTCTGCTTGCGCTGCCGGGCCTCGAGCTCTTCACGGTATTCCTCTTCTATCCGGGCGACGCCGGTAAGCATTCCGCCCCTGCCGGAATACAATTTCTCGAAGTGAATGCCGTTCCCGGTTATCGTGAACTCGCGGTATTGGTTGGAATGCTGCGATCCCCGGGCTTTGAGGATCATCATGGTCCTGTTTACCTCACCGCCTACCTGTACATAATCCAGGAATACCATGGCATCGATGATGGAGGAAAAGCCGATTCCGTAAATTCCATGCACCTGTTGAAAGCCGGTTATCTGGTTGATGAAAAGAGTGGTTATTCCTCTTTGACGGCAATAGTTGAGAATCCGCAGCAGATAGGAGAAGGCGGCTTTTTCCGACCCCATGCGCCGGCAGGAAGAAATGGCGTCTATTACCAGATGATGGGGCCGGTGTTCGCGTATTGCCGTCAGGTTGTAATGCAGATGTTCCTCGGAACCGGCCGCCTCCGGCATCAGGGAGCTAATTTTCAGATGATTGCTCTTCAGCGCCGGTTCCAGATCAAGACCGGAACTCTGCATCATGGCAACCATATTGTTGGCAGATTCCTCGAAATTGACGTAGAGAACCCGTTCGCCCCGGGCAACGGCCGCAGCCGCGAAGAGACATGCAAAGGTGGTCTTTCCTGTGCCGCTTGCTCCGGCCAGTGCTATGGAAGCGCCTCTGCGGTAGCCGCCTCCCATCATCTCATCCAGCACGGAGAGGCCGCTGGAGATATGCTCGCTGATGGTTTCGTATTGCAGTTGGGCATCCGCCAGAGGGACCAGGGACAGTCCATCCCTGGTTATCGTGTAGGGGTGCTCGCCGCTGCTGAAGTTCGACCCCCGATATTTGACTACACTCAACAATCGCTGCCGGTCCTCATTGAGAGGAGTGAGGCGGATGACACAGTCATTTAAAAATTCCATGAACGGATAAGCGGGAAGGCCGTCGGAGAGTTTGGCTGTGAGGATTGCCGTATGCTTATGATCGGTAAGCCATTGATGCAGTTGCTGGATCTGGCTGCGCTCTCGTACAGGGTCATTGAGCAGCTGCAGCAGGGCGTCTACAGCGTCTATGACGATGCGGCCGGCCTTCAAGGTGCGGGCGGCGCCATCAAGAAGTGCAAAAAAACCGGAGAAGTCAAATCCTCCTGAGAAAACCGCCGTGGGATCAGGCAAGGCATCCAGGATAATAAGCTTTCCCTCTTTTTCCATTTGACCGAGGTCCCACCCCAGGGCCAGAGCGTTCTGTCTGATGGCCTCGGCCCGCTCTTCGAAGGTTACCAGGATGCCTGGTTCATCGTTCTGCGCTCCGCATATCAGAAACTGGAGGCCTAGAATGGTCTTGCCGGTCCCGGTTCCGCCATGGAGAAGGGTAGTGCGTTCTTTGGGATATCCACCCTCGAGCACTGCATCCAGTCCGGTTGAGCCTGAAGAAGATTTTGCTAAATTGTGCACCGGGAAAGCCTCCTTCGGAAAAATTTTTGTTTCGGGAAAATCCGTAGAATAGGTTGGTCTATAATCTGCAATAAGTTTTTTAACATTTTGCTCAAGGTGCTCTTATTCAACCTAACTAATATAAAATGTCACTTATATCAAATCGTACTTAAAAAAACAATTAT
>JBEPWT010000029.1:0-25232 GCA_041642275.1 Desulfopila sp.
CGAGAGCCGACATGACGGCGATGACGATGGCGTAGCGGAGAGTTGCCTGGTAAGCGCCAAAGAGCAATGAAACAACAAGAGGCACCGAACTGAGGGCTGCCAGGGCAACCAGAAGCTGACCCGCATACCGGGTGATAATAGGCAGGCGGACACTGTATTGCAATACACGCACAATTCCTCTCTTTCGCGGTCTTCATCCCGCAGGCGAAGACGTCGTCATTGTGGTTCCGGCATTCGGCATGGCCGAAAGAGCCTGGCCCAAATTTTGCCGTCTACCGTCACTCCGGTCCTGGTCCGTCATACCGACAGACCGAAAAACAGCCCTGCGGAAGCCACCGCGCAACCCTCCACCGTCATGCCGGACACCGATCCGGCATCCAGAAACCACTACCAGCCTTCTGCATCGCTGTTCCCCTGGCCAACACCCTTGCCGTCTGCGCCACAATGACGGGCAATGACCCTCCGGCAGCAGCCTTTTTCGGGTGAAAAGGCCTAGCCGTCATTTTTTTCCTTGTCCGCACCGTTGCATCCCTCTTCTTCTTGGAAGGATTGTTCTTCGGCGGTGAGGTACTTCCCTGATGCAAAGATGCCGGTCTTCTCCAGGAAAAATGGAGGTGATAATGGATGCCGGGTATGGTATACATTGATTCTTGCATGGTATTTATGCCGTTCAGGAGCCTCTGTGTTCCATAAAGAGAACAGCAGGAATCTCTGGGAGAAACGGCCTGTCTGGTATCGGTGAGATGATATGCCGTCGCGCCGGCGGCAAGATGCTTCAGGGGGAAAGAGAGGATATGGAAGCGACCAAGGTCCTGGTCGTCGATGACGACCGCGTTATCTGTGATCTGCTGGTTGCCTTTCTCAACCAGGAAGGATTCGACGCCAGCAGCGTCGCCAGTGGAGAAGAGGCCATAGAGGAATTCGATAACGTCGGCCATCATATTGTCATCACCGATTTGAAAATGCCCGGACTCAATGGTCAGGATGTTTTGCGCCATGTAAAGGATGCAGCGAATCAGACCGTGGTCATCATGATAACCGGCAGCTGCAGCGACAGCGACAGGGTCGAGGCGTACGAGAATGGAGTTGACGCCTATCTTGGAAAACCCTTTAACATTGAGGATCTCCTCGATAATATGGTGCTATCTCCACAGTGAGCTTGAGCGCTTGGGATAAAGATTCAATGCAGGGCAGATCTGGACAGGCCAGCATGTTGCTGCAGGCTAGTCCCTGCCCTCGGCGGCCTCCTCCATGGCTTCTTCGGTTTCCTCTGCCGACTCTTCCAGGGCTTCTCCTGTTTCTTCTGCCGTCTCCTCGATAGCCTCTCCGGTCTCTTCGATCGGCTCTTCCTCAGTTTCGCATCCGAAAAAAACCAGGGCTAGTGCTAATGTCGCTGTTATTCCTATTGTTTTCAGTAACCTGGTCATTTTTTTCTCCTTTTTTATGTTTGAGCATGTCGGCTGGCCAACATCACCAGTTTTTTTCTCAAGATGGCATATTCAAGAAACGTACCATCGCGGCTATTTGTCAGTAGCTGATTTCTGCTGGCGGGTCGGACTGTTGGTTTTGTGCGGATCTTCAAGGCCGGTGTCTGCACTTTTGTGTGGCTGCGGCCTGGAGGGCTGCCGCCGGACGGCAACCTGTCCGGATCGCCAGGACAGGGTTCCGATATTTCGGGATTGTGTTGAATAATCACTGAATTCCTATAATTCCCGGATGACACCGGGAAAGTGATGGTGCCCTGTCTGCAGCAGAAAAGAAGAGTGCGGGTGGCATGTATTTCGCATCAGTTTAGGGTGAAGCCGCGATGTTCATCCTTTCTCCGGCAAAAGATGATAAAGCTGGTCCGGCGTTCATCGCAGTTGTTCACGAAAAAAGAAGGATTTGCCGGTCGTGGTTTTGGGCGGCGATTCATTGCATTTATCAAAAGGAGGTACTTTATGAGGCGATTTTTGCTTACAATCCCTGTCTGCGTTATGCTTGCTTTGGCGGCATGCACCAATTCCAGTCTCAACAAGGGACAGCAGGGGGCAGTCGGCGGCTCGGCCGGCGGCGCCCTGCTCGGCCAGGCAATAGGCGGTGATACCGAGGCAACGTTGATCGGTGCGGCGGTGGGTGGACTGCTCGGCTATATCGTCGGCAACGAAATGGACAAGTACGACCGCAGACAGCTGAATCAGGCCTATGAGACTGTCCCTTCCGGTCAGACGACGAGCTGGCAGAATCCAGACAGCGGCAATTCCTACAAGGTCACTCCCCAGGAAGCCTATACAGCGGCCGATAATTCCCAACAGCCCTGCCGCCGGGCGGAAATAGTCGCCCGCATAGATGGAGAAACCGAACGGACGTACACTACAGCCTGCCGCAACGACCGTGGCCAATGGGTCCTGCAGCAGTAGCCGCAGGCGCCTGCGGGGAAATGGCAAAACTGTCCGCGCCGTTTTTGGCGGCAAAACCGCAGAGAAGGCGGTCGGTCTGGAACCAGATTGCCTGTCGAGAAGATATGGGAATATCCTCTGATTTAGGGGGCAGTGTCGGGGAGAAGTTATGATATCGATTCTTACGCTGCTGGTTGTGTTAACCCTTTCAATACTGGTGACCCGCATCGCCACCGTGGCTCTGACCTACACCGGGCTTTCCCGTGAATCAGCGAAATTTCAGGCGCGATCCGCCTTTACCGGGGTGGGGTTCACCACCGATGAGTCGGAGAAGGCCGTCAATCATCCCATCCGCCGGCGCATTCTCATGCTGTTGATGCTGCTGGGCAATGCCGGGATCATCACGGCGGTCTCTACACTTATCATCTCCTTTGTCAACACCAGAGAATCGGGGTCGATGGCATTCAACATTATCCTGCTGATAACGGGGATCGTCATACTCTGGTCGCTGGCCAGCAGCAGCTGGGTAGACCGGCATCTCTCCATTGTGATTTCGAAGTTCCTCAAAAAATTCACCAGAATCAATGTACAGGATTACGCCAAGCTCCTGCACCTTGCCGGTGAATACCTGATAACCGAGCTGCATGTTGACGGTGATGACTGGCTGGCCGGCAAGCATCTGAACCAGGCCAGACTGGCGGCCGAGGGCATCATGGTCCTGGGCATCAATCGGCAGGACGGCGACTATATGGGTGTTCCGGACGGCGAAACCAGAATTCGAGCCGGGGATACTCTCATCGTCTATGGGCGTGCCCAGAGTGTGGCTGAGCTCGACCAGCGCCGAATGGGGGCCAGAGGCAATCTTGAGCACTGGCGCAAGGTGGAGGATCAGGAAAGAATACAAAGAGAGGAAAAACAGCAGGATCAGGGTTGAGCGAGGGGTGATTTTATGGAAATAGCGGATCTTAACTGGCAGACTGTCGTATTTCATATCCTCCACCTGCTGGCGGCCTTTGTTCTGGCGCTGCCGCTGGGCTGGGACCGGGAGAAAAGCAGCAGAAATTTCGGACTGCGCACCTTTCCGCTCGTTGCCATGGTAACCTGCGGCTTCATGATAATTGGCATAGAGGTTATCGACAGCACCGGCGGGGAGGCACGCATCTTTCAGGGCATCATCACCGGTATCGGCTTCATAGGCGGGGGCGCCGTCCTTTCCGATACTGACAAGATTCGGGGAACGGCAACGGCGGCGACTATCTGGAATACCGGCGCCATTGGAGTTGCCGTCGCCTTTGACCGTTTCGAGATTGCCATTGTCCTCTCTCTTCTGAATTTTATAACCCTGCTGCTTTTCAAAGAGATAAAGGAGGAAGCCATGGAGCAGGAAAGCGAGCAGTGATTGCTGCCGGATACCCGTCCACGGTCCTCGCATCGGGGATAGCGGTTTTTCCATTACATTCAAGGCGGCGCTGCTTCTTTCTCTCTGGCTCGATTATACTAGGGTCTGGAAGCCTCTCAACATGCTTTTCCGGGTACCGGGCACCCCGTCTTCATACCGGCGTTCCGGCAATTCTCAGGTTTTACTGTCATCTGTCAGCCCTCGCCTCATCTCCTGTTATGCTCTTTGCCATATTATTGAAATTGCCGTATGCTGAGAACAGCAGACGGATACATGCTGATGTAAAGAATATTGACCGGAGGTTGAAAAGGCATGAAACACCAGATGAAGTGGGATGCCGCCTACAATATAGGCGTAGGTGTCATAGACAATCAGCACAGGATTTTGTTCGATCTCGCCAATGATCTTAATAACGCCTACAATATGGGAGCCAGCAAGCAGGTTGTCGACACGCTTTTCGGGATCGTCATGAACTATTCCTTCATGCACTTTGAGACGGAGGAAAGCTATATCGAGGACCAGCAGGATTTTTTACAGCACTGCTACGAACACTATCGTCTGCTCAGGGAACTGCAGAATTTTGCCGTGGAATTCCGCAACAGCCGGAGCCGTGATATCGACCCAGGCAAGTTTCTCGAGAAGTGGCTGCTGCAGCACATCAACGAATATGATCGGCCCTTTCTGCTGAAAGACCCGCGAAAACACCTCCCCAGTGAAGAAATAACCAGCTTTGAAGAATTCGAGCAGGAGGAAGTCGAGCGCCGCCGGCACAAGCGGATCCGCTATGACCAGGTACTGGACGAGGAAATACACGGACATCTCTACAACGCCAACACGCTGAAAAGCGGCAGCACCACGGTGGTCGATTTATCAGCCGGCGGTTTGAAGATACACACCGATATGAAGATTGACCTTGGTGATCTGTTGATTATCAGCTGCAGAGTGGGGAAGAGCTTCAAAATGAAGGAAAAAATCACAGCGATCAATGGAAAGGACAACTTCTATGGTGTCGAGTTCGTTTGTGCCGATGAAAAGACGGTGAGATTCCTCACCGAACTCTGCGGGGCCGTGCAGAAGTATCGGTAATAATCGGTCCCTCGCCTGGAAAACAATACTTTGGCCGCCTGGGCTCTGTCTCTTCCCACTGCCGGGAAGCGGCGCCATCGTTTTGGCTGGCGACGCTCTCGCTTCGACCTCCAGCTTGAGCCTGCGGGCGGGCCTGCCTGACTCAAGCGCTGATCCGTTTACCTTTCGGTTTCTATCTTTTGCTCAAGCTCGATCATTTCCTTGGCGCGTTCCAGGGCGCGCTCCCTGGTGTCGCCGCCCATCTTGACATGCTGTCTGTTGCCCGAAGGGGCGATAATGTCAAAGCTGTAGCTTGAACACAGAGTGTCTTCTTTGCCGATCTCGATTTTCCATCCGCGGTATTCTTCGGTGCTCTGTTCAATCACATTTTCCTCCTTTTTCAGGCATCATGCCGACTCCGGCTCATTGGTATTCTGTTTACTGATATGATAAAGCCTGATGGCGATTTTGCGAGTCCATCAGTAATGACGGTATTACCGATGCTTGCAATAAATAGTCGGTCATCTGTCAGAAATATCTTGTAATCGGGGTGAAGATGACGTACTGTGTCACTCAGTACAGTAAATGAAGCATCCTTTCCTGATATCCTCTCTTGTCTTACCACTGGAACCGATACCAAAAAGAGCGGCTGCTTGAGCTGCTGTAGCAAACACTGACAGTGTCGACTGATACATTGCGACACAGCCTCCGGTCCTGCTGCCCGTCTTTACAGAAACGACGCCGCCGGACCCGGTTTCAACGCGACCGTTGGGGGCGAAAGTCAAAAAAGATCACCGGGTAATGCAGACGAAACAGTGTTGGTTCGCCTGTATACTATGCCTTGAGTGCGGCTGCAGACGTATTTACTCGTCAAAAATTATAGGGTTGTGTGGATAAGGATACGAAGTTAGCAAAATTTGATCAGAAAATCCTTTCTTCACCGCCAATATGCCGCACGGCTGCCAGAGTGTCTCTGTCGGCCCCTGCGGGCCTGTCAAATGTGACAGCACCACTTATTTTGGAGACCGGTCGATCGAGACCCCGGTATGGGGCGAGAGAACGAAGGGTCTCAGGGAGTTTTATGAATTTTACAGATTTTTCTTTGAAGCCGCATGTCGTCGATGTCGTCGGACAGTGCGGGTTCGTCAACCCCACGCCCATCCAGGAACAGTCCATTCCGGCCATATTGGCCGGCCGCGATCTCCTTGGCCTGGCGCAAACGGGAACCGGCAAAACCGCTGCATTTCTGTTGCCCATCGTCGACCAGCTTTTGTCGGCCAGGGTATCCCACGTGCGGACGCTGATTTTGGCGCCGACCCGGGAGTTGGCCGAGCAGATTCACGCCTTTGCCGAAACCATCACCAGGGGCACCCATCTGCGAAGCCTTGCCGTATACGGCGGTGTCAGCAAACCCGGTCAGGTGAAAAAGCTGCGGCAGGGGGTCGATATCATCGTTGCCTGTCCCGGACGCCTGCTCGATATACTGAAAGACGGCGATGTCAACCTTGCGTCGGTCGAGCACCTGGTGCTCGATGAGGCCGACCATATGTTTGATCAGGGTTTCTTGCCTGATGTCAGAAGAATACTTGGCCGCCTGCCGCAAAAAAGGCAGACGCTGGTCTTTTCGGCCACCATGCCTGCTGAAATACGCAAACTGGCAGAAGAGATTCTTCACAGGCCGGCAACGGTGCAGATAGATCGGATCCGGCCGACAGACACGGTGGAGCACGGCCGCTACAGTATCGGCCAGGAGCAGAAAGCATCACTGCTGCTGCATCTTCTGCGGCGACACGGCTACGCGTCGACCCTCGTTTTCACCAGAACCAAACACCGGGCCAAAAGTCTGGCAGCCAAATTGGCGCGGGAAGGGTATACAGCCACCTCGCTGCAGGGCAACCTCTCCCAGGCCAAGCGCCAGCAGGCGCTTGATGGCTTCAAGAAAGGCCAGTACACTGTGCTCGTCGCCACCGATATTGCCGCCCGTGGCATCGATGTCGAAGGAATCAGCCATGTCATCAATTTTGACGCACCTGATACCGCCGAGGCCTATATTCACCGTACCGGACGAACCGGGCGGGCATCGCGCCGCGGTGAGGCGCTTACCTTCGTTACTGCGGCGGACGCCAAAATCATCCATGTCATCGAACGGACACTGGCAAAGAAGATGAAATATCTCACCCATACAGTGGAGGAGAGAGGCCAGCGCCTTCCGGAGCCGGCCTCGAATACCGGCGAAGGACGTAGAACATCCACGGGCAAGACCGAGAGAAGACAATCGATACCGCGGCGGCAGAAGCGAAGCCCGGGGAAGAAAATTTTCGGTTTGACTGTCTGAGACCTGTATATACAGGTACCAGGTGGTCGAGCCAGCCGATTGCCAAGCCGGCAATCGGCAGCATCCAGGGCTCTTTTAAAGAGCCAACACAATCCGTGCGCATAGACGCACACCGAACAAGGAGTACAACACGATGGTAGAAGGAACAGTAAAATGGTTTAACGACGCAAAAGGTTTTGGTTTTATCGAGCGCGAAGGCGGCGGTGATGTTTTTGTTCATCATACCGCCATTCAGGCCTCGGGCTTCAAGAGCCTCGAAGAGGGTGAAAAAGTCACCTTCACGGTCGTCGAAGGGGCCAAGGGCCCGGCGGCCGAAAACGTCGTTAAAAGCTGATAACCTGAGCCGGCAAGTTCACGTCCGTCGTTTTTTCGGACTTGACCGGCCTCAGCTGTGAATGAGCACAAGCCCCCGCCCATGGCGGGGGCTTTTTTATTGCTCATTACGTAGAAACCTCAGCCTGTTGCATATTGGTGGCCTCCAGGGCAATGAACGGGAAGCTGAGCTTTATGGGTAATCACGTTTTTATTTGCCCGGTTCTTCCCTGTCTGGCGGTAAAGCCCCCTTCGAAAATCCGCTGCCCTGCAGGTTACGGCCGTCAGGCCGCGTGGTTTTCAGCCTGGTGGTCACGGTCGAGGTGGAAGTTGATCCAGGAAGAAGTGCCTTTGAGCTCCCACAGCCGCGGCGGGACAAACTCGCCGGTGAGTTCGTCGGTTTCGCCGTAGCGCTTCATCCGGTAAAAGGCCCTGACCCAGACGCAGAGTTTATCATCGTTGACTTCACAGTAGCCGCGGTAGCTGCCGCCGCAGGGGCCGTTTCGCGTATGTTTGGGACAGCCTGATTCGGGACAGAGGAAGCCGACGTGCTGGATGCCGCAGTCGCCGCAGCTCTGGCAGGAAAGCATCAGTTTCTTGAAGGGATCCTCGAAAAACAGCTTCAGTGCCCAGGAGGTTTTGGATTTGTCCAGGGAGTTGGAGATTTTTTTGTATACCGGGGCCAGCGTCGCGTTCTTGTCGAAAAACCAGTCATGGGCGGTGCGAAGAAAGAGATAGTGACAGTTGTCTCCCACCTTGAGTTTGATTTTTTCCTTGTAGGGGCGAACGGTTTTCGACTGGGCCGGCTGTTTGTACATGTAGTAGCATCGTTCGTCGTTTTCCTGGAATTCCTCCCTGTACTCCTGCCAGTTGTGTTCGATTTCCTCCATGCGGTCAAGCACCGAGGCGACGGTATCAAAGCTGTCGTGGATGCCGCCCAGATGGATCCCTTTGTAGCCGATGCCCTTGAGGACCACGCCGAGGCGGGCGATCCTTTCCATGGCCTGCCTTTTGCCGCTGCCGTTGTCGAATTCAGCCAGCACCTTGGCGAGAAGCTGGTCCGAGACATGGACCCCGGGCACTCTGCCGGAGTTCATCATTTTCGCCGCACCCTTGCCGAGCATATAGAGTGAGGCCAAGACGGGAATGTCGATACCGGCCTCATCGTTATGGAGCAGCAGTTCCTGGTATTTGTCGATGTCATAGCCGAGCTGGGTTATGGCAAAGGAGGCGCCGGCCTCGATCTTTCGCTCCAGTTTGCGATACTGCACCCGTGTTTCCCCTTCGGTGAACTTGAATGGCGAGATGGCGCAGCCGACCCGGAATATTTCCGAGTGGCCAGTCTTGATAAGACGCATATTGAGATCGGTGAGCATGGAGGTCAGTATGACCGAATCAAAGTCGAATACCGGGGTTCCGCGTCCGCCGAAGCCTCGGCCAGAGTAATCGCCGGTCAGGGCGAGGATGTTTTTCATGCCCATATGGGCGAGTTGGAGAGCCCGGCTCTCCATGCCGACCCTGTTTGTGTCTCTGCAGGTGAAGTGGACGATGACGTCCATTCCCTGGTTTTTCATTTCGTAGCCGAGGCCGTCGGGGCTGAGCGCCGGATTTCCTCCGGGATTGTCGGTGATCGAGACCGCGGTGATGCGGCCGTCATCACAGGCGTCTCTGGCTATTTTTTTGATTTTGTCGAGCTTCTGGCCGGCTATTTCACGACCCGGAACGAGCTCGAGGGTCACCACGAATTTTTCAGGTGTGGAAATATCGTCATTAAAGTTGCGCTTCACGTCCTGCTCCTTGCCTGCTGCAACCGCATGCCGCTTCATCGAAGTCGAGCGATCGGCTGTGGGGTTTGCCTGTGTGGCCGCTTTGCCTGACATTGCAAGACAGGCGAAGCGATTGCTTAAATACATCTACATTGTAGTATAATCATTGCCAGCGAGAACAGCTTGTCCAAACGAAAGATAAATGACTACATCAGCGACGTTTTTCCGCTATTTTGGTATGAGTTGTACCGCGGCAGGGAAAAAAAATAATGCCAGTTATATTTGAGAAGTATTTCAGGAAAAATGATATGAGGATGACGCCGGCGAAAAGCGTCGAGGTTTTGATGTGTTACAATGTGGCACAAGAGCGGCGGGGAGCGGTGAAAAAAAGTGCGGAAAATGCGGTCGCCGCCTTCTCGTGGTCGAAGGGCGGGAAAATTGGCTTTAAAGGGGCCGCACCTTCAGGCGGAGGAGCCCGGGAAGGCGGCAGCCGGCGTTGACTGCAGCAAAATCAGGCAGGGCGCCGGCGGCCGGCTGGATATGAGAGCTACTCGTGCGGGGCGAAATAGAGCTTGTCGAACTCGGTCACCAGCTCTTTGAGTTTTTCGGTGTTGGCCAGGTCCGTGGTCTGTTTGCACTTCATGGCATAAACCAGCATCTGGTGGAGTACTTCGAGTTTGGCACCGTAATCGCCGTGGTCGGCTTTGATGCGTTGGGTCAGGAAATACTGGCTGACGATCTCCTGGAATTGATTAGCGTGGTCCTCCTTGTTCATGACCCAGCGGATGAGCTGGTTGCTGTTGGATTTTTTTTCAAGCTCAGTGATCATATTCATCGATTTCTCGATGGTGCGTATATGTTCCTCGAGCATGGAAATACGCATCTTGTCGTCATAGATGCCGCAGGGGATTTCACAGTGTGCCAGCACCGGAGCGGCACTGAAAAACAGGAGAAAAACAAATGGAAGTGCATAGGTGAATGATCTGAACATACTATCCTCCTTGATGTTTATGGGAACAGCTGAGACGAGCCTCTTAGTGTAAAGGATATGGCAAAACCGTAAAAAGACAAGAAGGTGGGTGGTGGCTGAGAGAAGGAAAGGGCATCCGGGGGGACGGATGCCCTTTATGGTGACAGCAGCCGCCTCGGAAAAACAGCTGCTGGAGGGAGAGCGTGTTGCTCCTTGTCTGCCAGACTGCGGCCTCAGCCGCGTGAAGTGGATTGCAGTGTCTCTGGCAGTGGCAAATCGAGTTCGTGTATCATGAAACGGGCGACCATTGCGGCGGCGTCGTCAAAAAAATCGGGATTCAACCAGTTTTTGCCGCGAACCATGGCAATCGGTTTGGCTGCCAGTATGTAAAAAAAAGCATGACTGAACAGCGTGTCCGCCCAGATGGCCGCCTGTCTCTCCGTCATTTCCGGTTTGACCATTTTACAGAATTTCTCTGAGCCGATAACGCTTGACTGCATGAAGGTTTGCGCCAGCACAGGCAGCGCCGTTGACGGACTGACTATTTCTCGTACCAGCAGTCGTGCCTCCCAGGAGGGCCTGCGGGGGGCAAAAATGTTGCGGAAATACAGGCGCACCGTCTTTTCGACTATTTCCGCCTGGCCCTCGGGGGTTGCCCCCAGTTTTGGGTTCTCCGCCACCAGTTGGAGAAAGTCGATGCGTCGTTCTTTTTCATGGGCGTAGCGAAAGGCCGCAAGATAGAGACTTTCCTTGGTGCCGAAATGATAATGTATGGCGCTTAGATGAACCCCTGCCGCCTCGCTGATCGCACGGGTGGTGACACCATCATATCCTTGTTCGGCGAAAAGCTGACCGGCTGAGATAAGCAGCGCCCTGCGGCTGTCGGCGGATCGTCTCGTCATCGCTGTCCGGCGTTCCATCCTCTATGTTTTGCGATCTGCACTGGCAGCCGCCTTTGGCGGGTGCATGCTCCGTGTCAATTCGCTGCGTTGAATTCTGCAAAAAAATAGGTCAAATGACCTAATATGTCAAGTACCTTTTTATCGCCGTCTAAAAAGGTATTGATACGGTGTTGATAAGGTGTTGGTGCTGGAAATACTTGCCTTATCGGCAGGGAAATTCTATGGTGGCAGAGCCGGTTCCGTGTCGTTTTCCACAGGCGATGCCTCGATCGTCGCCGCCGAAGAGCCCCTGCAGAGAAATTCTGACATGTCATTATTAGGTCTGCGAAAGCTGTCTTTATCATCAGCTCCCTTTTATACCTCTCTGATAGTCATCGTCACCCTGGGACTGTTCATCGGCTCGTTCTGGGCCTACAGCGAATACGAAGCCTATCAAGACAGTGTCGCCAATATCCGTACCAACTATAATCAGCAGTATCGGAAGAGATTGCGTGAAGAAGTTCACAAAGTGACCGACTTTATTGAATATAAGAGGGCGCAGCAGGACAGCCGGATCGAGTTCGAGATCAGGGACAGGGTCCAGGCAGCCTATTCGATTGCCGCCCACGTCTACAGCATCTATCGCCAGAACAGTTCCATCGACGAACTGCGGAGCATGGTTGTGGAACTGCTCCGTCCCATCCGCTGGGACAACGGTCTCGGCTATTATTTTGCAGGCAGGCTTTCCACCGGGGTCTTCGATCTTTTTGCCGACAGCCCACAGTTTGAAGGAGCCAATCTGCTCGAACACGAAAATCCGCAGGTCAAAATGGTTGCAAAGCTCATCGTCGATACCGTCAAGGCCAAAGGGGCAGGACAGATTCTGTATTCCTGGAGTAAACCGGAAACCGAAGGGATGAGTTCTCCGAAAATCACATTTGTCAAATATTTCAGCCCGTTCGACTGGTTCATCGGCGCTGGAATATATGTCGATGAAATGCTGGTCCGTACCCAGGACGATATTCTCGACCGCCTCGGCCGCATCCGTTTTGGAGAAGAGGGTGAGATAACCCTCTTCAGAACCGACGGCACTATATTGAGCAGCGGCAGGAATAGCAGTTTGCGGGGACGGTCGATGGCCACCCTCGTCGATGCGCGAGGAAAGAGATACGGCGCAGAGATACTCGAACACGCCAGACAGACCGACAACGGCGGTTATTTTTTCTACAGCGGCCGGGGGTTGGAAAAAGGAAAAACCATCGAGCGGCTTGGCTATGTGAGAGGCTATGCCGACTGGGACTGGGCTGTCGCCGCCTCGATTTCCATGGTTGAAATGGAAAAGGCCATAGCGGCCGAAACCAAGACCTATATAAATATTGCCTTCAAAAACACAGCGCTCTTCCTGGTGCTGTTTACTTTGGCGGTGACGGCGCTTTTGTGTCTTTCCTATTTCTATTCCCTGCGGATACGCAGCGGCATAGACCATTTTAACGAGTTTTTCAGAAAGGCCGTCGACTCCAAGGCCCGTGTCGAGGAAAAAGTACTTGGTTTCAGGGAGTTCGCCGTTCTCGGAGAATATGCAAACCGTATGAATGCCGACCGGCTGGCTCAGGAGGAGGTCATCAAGCGGGACGGAAGACGT
This sequence comes from Desulfopila sp., assembly GCA_041642275.1. GTDB lineage: Bacteria > Desulfobacterota > Desulfobulbia > Desulfobulbales > Desulfocapsaceae > Desulfopila_A. Next base: position 12,749 of record JBEPWT010000029.1, read on the forward strand.
CTCGATACCCTTCTTCAGCTCGGTCTTATGGAAAGTTCCAGCCTGAGTGATTTTTATGACTTCACGCTGCCGCGCATAGCCGAGATCGCCGACAGCGAGGCGGCCTACCTGGTCACCATCGAAGACAAGAAGACGCTTCTCCAGGCCCAGGTCGTCCGCGACGGCGACCGGTATCGGTGCCTGGAAATAGCCAGAGGCAGCTGGGTCGCCTCGGATCTCGATCTGCAGAAGGTCGTTCACAATCAGCACCCGAAACAGAAGCGCAATGTCTCGTCTTCCTCGGCCCATACCCTGTTTGCAATTGAAGGCGATATCAGCCATCGGCTCGACCTCCCCGTCTTTGAAAATGGGAGGATTGTCGCCGTCGTCGGTGTCTGCAACAAAGCCTCGGGCTACAGTGACGACGACAAACGGCAGATTGCCCTGCTGCTGGAGGGAATGTGGCTGCATGTCACCAGGGTTGTCGGCAGAAAGGAGATGATTCGGCTGCGTCGGCTTCTTAAAAATATCACCGACTCCATGCCATCGATGCTCATAGGAGTCGATGGCGAACTCAGGGTGATGCAGTGGAACAAACAGGCCGAGCAGCAGACCGGCATCAGCGATGCCGATGCCCAAAATCGCCATCTCCTGTCTCTGATGCCCCGCCTCGACATGTACCGCGATCAGATTGTGCAGGTGATCGCCAGCGGCAGGCAGATGGAAATCCGCAGGATACCCTTGGAGAGTGATGACGGTCTCCGTTATGAGTCGATAACCATCTATCCGCTGATCTTCGAGGATCGTCGGGGCGCCGTCCTGCGGTTTGACGATGTGACGGAGTGGATGGCCATGGAGGAGATGATGATACAGTCTGAAAAAATGCTCTCCGTTGGCGGCCTGGCGGCCGGCATTGCCCATGAGATCAATAATCCTCTGGCCTCTGTCAGCCAGAGCCTGCAGGTGGTGAAAAAGCGTCTCTCGCCTGAACTGGAGCAGAACCGAAAAGCCGCAGCCGAACTGGGACTGAGCCTTGAGGATCTGGGGCGCTACCTGGAGAACAGGGGAGTGGATAGGCTGCTTGACATAATCGGCGGTGACACGGAAAGGGCAGCCAGGCTTGTCCGCAACATGCTGTCGTTCAGCAGAAAAAGCGCTTCTTCCCTGGTCGAAGCCGATGTGCGCGCCCTGCTCGACAACGCTCTTGACCTGGGCCAAGCCGATTATGATTTGAAAAAGAATTACGATTTTCGCCAGATCTGCCTGTGCAGGGACTACCAGGAGGATGTGCCGATGATACAGTGTGAAAAAATCAATATACAGCAGGTCTTTCTCAACATTATACGCAATGCCGCCCATGCCCTCGCCGAAAACCGGAAATCCGGTCAGGTCCCGACTCTGGCCTTGAGGGTCAAGGGGCAAAAGGACGGCGTAATCGTTGAAATCGAAGACAACGGCTTAGGAATGGACAGCAGCACCTGCAAAAAGATTTTCGAACCCTTTTTCACCACCAAGGATGTCGGCAGAGGGACCGGGCTTGGCCTTTCCATCTCCTATTATATCGTCGCCGATCAGCACAATGGCTCGCTCAGGGTAAGATCGCAGCCGGGAAAGGGAACCGTTTTCATCATCGAACTGCCTGCCGATCCAGGCGTCGGCAAGGAATCCTAGCACAGGCGGCGCATCTTCAGGCCATGGTTTTTCGCCTCCGGCAACAGAGATGTTGCCAAAACGAGAGAAAAAGGCAACTATTGCCGTGACTGCCAGCTGCGATCTCCGTCGCCATCTAGAGTATGAGGCGTCGCAGAAGCCGTAGCCCGAACATTTCGCCAAAGATGGACAAAGTGTTGCATATAACTTTCAATATCAAATTGATAAAAAAATCTCGCGGTGATTGTGGATGGCGCAGACCATCTCAACTCGTGAAATATCCGGGGTAGCCCACCCCGACATGGACCTCTTTGCATGAGTGAAATAGTACTGATCAACATTACCGGCAGAGACCGGAAGGGACTGAATGCCAAATTTGCGACGATTCTCGCCCAGTACGATGTCAATGTACTGGATATTGGCCAGTCGGTTATCCATGAGCACATTTCCCTGGGAATTCTCGTGGAAATCCCTCAGGCCGCCGACTTTCCCTCCTTGTATAAGGACATGCTCTACGAGGGGCACAATCAGGGACTCGCCGTCGATATCAAGGCCGTGGACCATGAGCGCTACGAATCCTGGGTCAGAGCCCGTGGTCGGGAGCGGCGCAAGATAACCCTGCTGGGAGAAAAACTCACGGCGCAGCAGATTGCCGCCGTAACGACGGTCATCTATGAAAACGGGCTGAATATTGACTCCATTTCCCGGCTCACCGGCAGGATTTCGCTGGCAACGCCGCAGGTGAAACCGAGGGCCAGCATTCAGTTCAGCGCCACCGGCAAGCCCAAAAACACCCAGGACATGCGCCGGGGTTTCATGGAGATTTCCAAAAACAACGGTATCGACATTTCCTTCTATGCCGACAACATCTACACCCGCAACAGGAAGCTGGTGGTCTTTGATATGGACTCCACTCTGATACGGGTGGAGGTGATAGACGAGCTGGCCAAACTTGCCGGAGTGGGCGCCGAGGTTTCGGCGATCACCGAGTCAGCGATGCGCGGAGAAATAGATTTCAAGGAGAGTTTTCGCCGTCGGGTGGCGCTGCTTGAGGGCCTCGAGGAAGAGCGGCTCAAGCATATCACCGCTGCTCTTCCCCTGGCAGAAGGGGCGGAGATAGTAACGAAAACGCTCAAGGAGCTCGGGTATAAGCTGGGGATACTCTCCGGCGGATTTACCTTCGTCGGCGATTTTCTCAAAGAGAAGCTGGGTTTTGACTATGTCTATGCCAATACGCTTGATGTGGCCGACGGCAGGGTCACCGGCAGGGTAGCCGGAGAGATAATCGATGGTGAGATGAAGGCTCAGCTCCTGAAAAAAATAGCCCGCAAGGAAAATATTGACCTCGAACAGACCATTGCCGTGGGAGACGGCGCCAATGATCTGCCGATGATAAGTCTGGCCGGGCTCGGCGTCGCCTTTCACGCCAAGCCCATGGTCAGGGAAAAGGCCGGCAATACCATCTCCAGCGTCGGTCTCGACGGTCTGCTCTATCTCATGGGCATTCATGACAGGGAAATCCGCCAGGAGAGCTAGCCCGGATATTTGACGAGTCGAGATGGTTCGCCCGTCGACGGGCAGCTGCGCAACAGAGGGGCTGTGCAGCTGCCGTCGTTGCGGTTATTTTTTACCCGTGGCAGCCGGCGCCCTGGCAGGAGATTGTGGACGTGTTCTGAAACATTTTCTCAGGATAGCCTGAAAAATATCCCAATCCGTGGTTGCCGTCAGCGCCTGCTTGGCAAATGCAATCTCGCACTTCAACATGGTTTTCTCCTCTGCTGGAAGTAGAGGCCCGGAAAGACACAACCCCGGACCAGTGTCATGATCCGGGGTCCCTGATTTCACCACAGATGCACTCTGGGCCTCTGATCCTCGGAGGCCTGTAGTCTTTTGCGAGGCAGGTCTTCTGACTTCCGGATCATCCCCCACCTGCGCCTTCCCAGCGTTTTGCCAGTGGCCTGCTGCAGGCTGGTCCCCGGTTACAGCGGCGGGCCCGTTTCCGATTCGCACGGAATTCCCTCGTGGCCGCCCGCAATCGCCAAAAAAATGCGCGAAGACGGACGACACCTCGCAGTTTTCACCATACCGGAGCGGCCGACATTCGTCAAATGGTATGTTTCAACTAGCGCATTATACTTTATCTGGTATGCTTGTCGGTGGCCGGAATGTGCTTGCAGAATTTGCGCCCATCCCTATAGTAGGGGATTTGTCAGGGATTCGTGGGGGATTCCGGCGCCGCAGGCCGGTAATTTTTTGCCGGCGGTATCCGGGGCGACAGGCATATTGCCGCCATTCCCCGACAAGCACTACCGGACAAGCACCGCCGGTCATGGCGATGGTTTTATGGCGGTTCGGAGGCCAAGATCTTTTCTTGAGCGGCGGCTTTTTTTTTGCTGATTACCAATGAAACTCAGCTACGCCTCCCGAGGGACCGGATTGCTCATTTCACGGGACGCCATAAACCCGTCCATGGGGGCTTGGCTGCAGCCGTCCTGGCTGCAGACACCCGCGAAATGAGCAACCCGGCCCCCTTGCTAGAGGCCAGGCTGAGTTTCATACGTAATCAGTTTTTTTTTGCAGTTCGAGCAGCAGTTCTTACTTTGTCAGAGTGAATACAGATATGCAGAGAGTGGCCCAGACGGCCGGTATGCGGCAGAAGAAGGTGAGCGATGATTGACAGGCAAACGGTTTCCAGGCTCGAAGAAATAGTCGGCGCCGCCAATGTGTCGGTGGCGGATAGCGACAGGATCACTCACTCCTACGATGCAACCAAGGAGCAGTTTCTGCCCGACGTGGTCGTCTATGCCGAAAATACGGAGCAGGTGAGAAAGATAGCCAGGCTGGCCGATACCAAGAGAATCCCCATTCTCCCTCGAGGTGCGGGTTCCGGTTTTACCGGAGGCACTTTGCCGGTGCATGGCGGCATAGTCCTGGTGCTCACCAGAATGAATACCATTCGCGCAATCGACAGCGATAATCTCATAGCCGTGGTTGAACCGGGCGTGATCACCGCCGATCTGCAAAAAGAGGTTGAAAAACTGGGTCTTTTCTATCCGCCCGATCCCGCATCCAAGGATTTTTCCACCCTGGGCGGCAACGTCGCCGAGTGCGCCGGCGGTCCGCGCTGCGTCAAATATGGCGTCACCAAGGATTTCGTGCTCGGTCTGGAGGTGGTTACCGCCAGCGGTGAGATCATCCGCACCGGCGGACAGACGCTGAAAAACGTAGTGGGCTACGATCTGACCAAGCTCTTTGTCGGCTCGGAAGGCACCCTTGGCATCGTCACCGAGATAACCTTGAAGCTCTTGCCGAAGCCGGAGGCCAAAAAGACCATGCTGGTCCAGTTTGAAACCATCGACGGCGCGGCCGGCGCCGTATCGGAGATTATCCGTTCCCGCATCGTGCCGACGACGCTTGAGTTTCTCGATGCGGCCACCATCGGCTGCATCCGCGACATTTCTCCTATTCCTCTGCCGCCGGCCTGCCGGGCACTGCTGATCATCGAGGTTGACGGCGACCCGCTCCTCCTGGAAAAGCAGGCGCAGCAGATTCTCAGTGTCGTGCAGCCCCTGGGGGTAGTCGATGTCCGTATTGCCGAAACCCCGGAGGAATCCGAAAAGATCTGGCAGGTGCGCCGCAACGTCAGCCCGAGTCTGCGCAAAATCAATCCCGACAAGTTCAACGAAGACATCGTCGTTCCTCGATCGAAGGTGCCGGACATGATTCGGGCCCTTGAGAAAATTGCGGCACAATACCAGGTCCCCATTGTTAATTTCGGCCATGCCGGCGACGGCAATATCCACGTCAACGTCATGGTCGATATGCGGCAGGAGGGCATGGCCGCAACCGTTGAAGAGGTTATGGGAAAAATTTTCACTGCCGCCGTTGGCCTCAACGGTTCTCTCAGCGGCGAACACGGTATAGGCACCTCCAAGGCCCGCTTTCTCGGCATGGAACTCGATACAGCGACGATCAGCTATATGAGGGCCGTCAAGAAGGCCTTTGATCCCCACAATATTTTGAATCCAGGAAAAATCTTTTTTGAGGCCGAGACGAAACCGGCCTCTGTCATCGAATATGAGCAAGAACAAGAAGCTTAAAGACTTTGAGGAGCAGATTCGCCAGTGTGTAAAGTGCGGCGTCTGCCAGGCGCACTGTCCTGCCTACCGGCTGAGCCGCAGAGAGGGTGACGTCGCCAGGGGCAAGGTCGCCCTGGCGGCCTCCCTGCTCGATGGCGGCGTGGGCCTCGAAGAGCGGCTCGAGCAGAATATCGGCATGTGTCTGCTCTGCGGCTCCTGTGTCAACACGTGCCCGAACAAGGTGGCCACTCCGGAGATAGTTGCGGCCATACGCAGGGAGATAACCGATAACAAGGGACTGTCGCTGATCGGGAAATCAGTATCGGCGGTAACCGGCTCCCGGACGCTGATGAGAGCCGTAACCAAAGGCGGAGCAGTGTTTTCGCCGCTGGTCTTGAAAAAGGTGCCGGAATCAAGCGGCCTGCGTCTGCGTTTCCCCCTGCCGCAGATGGAAAAACGGACGCTGCCGAAACTGCCGTTGCGCAATCTCTTTGAGCGGGTCCCCGAATTTACCGCAGGCGACAGGGATAAGCCGGTGGTGGGATTTTTCGCCGGCTGCTCGATTACCTATGTCTATCCCGATGTGGGGGTGGCCATGGTCAATATCCTCAACCAGCTCGGCTATTCCGTGCATGTGCCGAGAACGCAGAAATGCTGCGGCATACCGGCGCTGTCCTCGGGAGCCGGCACCGCCGTCGAGGAGCTGGCCGAAAATAATATCGCCGCTTTCGGCAGATACGATGAAAGCGCCGTCATCACCGCCTGCGCCTCCTGCTACGGCGGCATTGGCCAATATTACGCCACCATGGAGCAGGCGGACAATACCCTCAGCGACAAGGTTGTCGACTTCAGCGTATTCCTCGAAAAAAACGGCGTCGTTGACATGCTGCGCACCATGACGCCGTGGCCTAAGCGGCCCAGGGTCACCTATCACGACCCCTGCCACCTGAAAAACCACGGCATCACCGCCGCCCCCCGCGCTCTGCTCAGGGCCCTGCCCAATGCCGACTTCGTTGAAATGGAAGGCGCATCGCTGTGCTGCGGCCTGGGCGGGACCTTTTCCGTCTCCCACTATGATGCCAGCAAAGCCATAGGTGCGGCAAAAATAGAGGGCCTCCGCGACAGCGGCGCCCGGAAAGTCGCCACGGCCTGTCCCGGCTGCATCATCGGGCTGCAGGACAGCATCAACCACGCCGGCCTGGAGGTCGAGGCGGTCCATATTCTCGAACTGCTCGCAGAAGCGCTGACGGCTGCAGACAGAGAGTAGCGGCCGCAGTCACCCGCGAAAAGAGCATTCTCGCTCCATGGAACCGGATATGCCCACTTTCAGGGGAAACCCCGGATACCTTTCAACAGGCCTTGACCGCCTTGAAGGCGCTGGCGGCGAAAAAGCAATAGGGGCACTCCTCCGGAGGCTCCTCGCCGTAATGGACATGACCGCATATGCGGCAGCGCCAGCTTTTACCGGCGGCGGGCGGTGCCTGGGGGTCGAGGGGATCCTCCTGCCTGTGCAGGGCGAGATCTTCCAGCGGCGGCAGGCTCGGCCGGTATTTCTCCAGCAGATAGTCCGAGAGAATGAGACGCTGGATTTCGCTGGTACCCTCGTATATGCGTAAAAGACGCACGTCCCGCAGCAGTTTTTCCAGAGGGAACATCTTCGTATAGCCGTAACCGCCGAAGATCTGTAGTGCCTCGTTGACAACCTCCAAGGCGGTTTCCGTGGCATACAGCTTGGTGATGGAGGCGCTTACGGTGTTGTCCTGCAGCTGATCCGATTCCCAGGCGGCCTTCCAGGTGAGCAGACGGGATGTCTCGATTTTCTGGTACATTTCGGCCAGTTTGAATTGGATGGCCTGGAATCCGGCAATGGGCGCGTCAAAGGCCCGACGCTTTTTGACATAATCAAGACTGTATTCCAGCGCCGCCCGGGCGGCGCCGACCCCGAAGGAACCGATGATGGGACGGGTCCTGGCAAAGGTTCTCATGGCCAGGATGAATCCCTCACCGGGCTGGGCGAGGATATTGGCTTTGGGGACGCGCACGTTTTTAAAATTGATACCGACGGTGTTGGAGCAGCGCTGGCCCATTTTCGGAATGGTTCTGCCGACGGTTATTCCCGGCCAGTCCATTTCCAGAAAAAAGGCGCATATGCCCTTGTGCCTGCTTTTGACGTCGACGGTGGCAAAAACCGAGAGATAGTCGGCGATCCCGCCGTTGGTGATCCAGTATTTGCTGCCGTTGAGGATGTAGTCCTCGCCGTCGGCCGAAGCCTGACAGCGGATACCGGCCACATCCGATCCCATGGTCGGCTCCGAGGTGGCAAAGGCGGCGAGTTTGAATTCCTGGGCGATTTTTGGGAGGTAATGCTTTTTCGCGGCGGTGTTGGCCGAAAGCAGCAGCGGTTCCATGCCCAGTGAAGTGTCGAAGATGGAGGTTGCCAGGCCCGGACAGGCGGCGGCGATTTCTTCGGTGATCAGGGCCGCTTCGACAAGACCGAGCCCCCTGCCGCCGTAGTCTTTGGGGATGTCCGCACCGACAAACCCGGCCTCGAAGGCCTGGCGGATGACGGGCAGGGGTGTTTCATCCTGCTCGTCGTAGTACCAGGCGACGGGCAGTACCCTGGTCAGGGCGAATTGTCGGGCCGTCTCCTGCAGGGTCAGCTGTTCGGGGGTCAGATTGAAGCCTAGCATCGAAGTCTCCTAGTTGTACGCTGATGTGATTGTCGCCCCTTTCTTTGTCTTGAATAGCCAGAGTTTCAGAGGGACCGGATTCCATTTAGAAGCGTAGCGGAAATACAGGCCAATGTACAAATTTTTCCAGCAGGGGCCGCCGCGAAAAGGCGGGAAAGAAAAGTCATGGCAAAAATGAGAGAAGACTTTAAAGTAGAATCAGCAGATTCGACAGTATTCACAGCTGGGGGCGACTTGCAGCGCTGTTGCTCAAGCGGTGAAGCAGGAGCCGAGCCGATTCCACTTGCCATAGGATGGAGCGCAAATGTCAAAAAACCTCTATATAACCGCAGTTGAGCAGCGCAGCGGCAAATCGCTGGTGACCCTGGGCGTCATGGAATTTCTGGTAAGGAATATTGACCGGGTGGCCTTTTTCCGGCCCATCATCAATCGGGGAAAGGGCACTGACAAGATCATCCATCTCATCGCCAGTCATTATGATCTCGATCCGGCCGCCGAGGCGATGTACGCCTACACCTTCGAGGAGGCCAAGAATCTGGTTTCCGAAAAAAAACACGATAAACTCGTGGAGGGCATCCTCCATAAATACAAGGAGCTGGAGAGCGAACATGATTTCGTCCTCTGCCTGGGCACCGACCTGGAAAGCGATTCCTCTTCCCTGGAATTCGAGCTTAATGTGGAGATAGCAAACAACCTCGGCTGCCCCGTGCTGTTGATATCCAACGGCTATCAGCGGACGGTGGAGGACATTGTCAGCGGCTGCCGTTTTGCCGTCGAATCCTTTGAGGAGAGGGGAGCCAAGATTTTTTCCCTGATCGTCAACAAGACAGCCGCTGATGTACACCGGCCTGTGCTCGAGAGCCTGAAGGAAAACCTGGCCGGCCGCGTCGAACAGCTCTATTCCATCCCCTACGAGGAGAGTCTGGACCGATTGACCATGGCGGAGATAGTCGAGGCTCTCGACGCCAAGGTCATCTACGGCAGGGAGCAGCTCAATCGCCCCGTCTCTCGTTTCATCGTCGCCGCCATGAACCTGCGCAATTATCTGCCCCGCCTCAGCGATGGCAGCCTGGTGATCACGCCCATTGACAGGCTCGATATTATCCTGGGGACCCTGGCCGCCTACCGCTCCTCCACCATGCCCAACATAGCGGGCTTTGTCCTCACCGGCTATCTCGAACCCGATCAGCTCCTGCGCAACCTTCTCCACGGCATGGAAAACCTGGTGCCCATTGTCAAGGTGAGGGAGGATACCTTCAACACCGCCACCATGGTGGAGAGTATTCAAAACTCCATCGCGCCGGAGTCGCGACGGAAAATCGCCGAAGCGCTGGGACTGTTCGAGTCCAGCGTCGACACCACCGAGCTGAGAAAGTCGATTATCCGCCACCGCATGCTGTTCACCTCGCCGAAGATGTTCGAGTTCGGCCTGATAAAGCGGGCCCGCGAACACAAGCAGACCATTGTCCTGCCCGAAGGCGAGGAGGAACGAATTCTCCAGGCAGCGGAAATCGTCATTCACCGTGATGCCGTTGATGTTATTCTTCTGGGCAGAAAAGAGGTGATAGAGAAAAAGATAACCTCATTGGGATTGGCGTTGCCCGATGTGGAGATTATCGAACCCACCGGCTCCGAAAATTTCGACGACTATGTCGATACCTATTTCGAACTGCGTAAACACAAGGGTATCACCGAAGACAATGCCGGGGATGTGATGAGCGGCGTCAACCATTTCGGCACCATGATGGTCTATAAGGGACATGCCGACGGCATGGTTTCCGGTGCCGTCCACTCGACCCTCAACACCGTGCGTCCGGCGCTGGAGTTTATAAAAACCAAGGAGGGAAGTACCATCATGTCCTCGGTTTTTTTCATGTGTCTCGAGGACAGGGTCCTGGTCTACGGCGACTGTGCCGTCAACCCCCGGCCCGATGCCCGGCAACTCGCCGAAATAGCGATCGAATCGTCTAAAACCGCGGAGCTTTTCGGGGTCAAACCGGTGGTGGCCATGCTTTCCTATTCATCGGGCGAGTCGGGCAAGGGCGAGGATGTCGACAAGGTCAAGGAGGCTACGGAAATCGTCAAAAAACAGCAGCCCGGTTTGCCGCTGGAGGGTCCGATCCAGTACGATGCCGCCGTCGATGCCACCGTCGCCCGCACCAAAATGCCCCAGAGCGAGGTGGCGGGCAAGGCCACGGTATTCATCTTCCCCGATCTCAACACCGGCAACAACACCTACAAAGCGGTGCAGCGCTCGGCCGGTGCCGTAGCCATCGGTCCGATCATGCAGGGGCTAAACAAACCCGTCAACGATCTCAGCCGCGGCTGTCAGATCGCCGATATCGTCAACACCATTGCCATCACCGCCATCCAGGCCCAGAGGGAGAAGGGCATCATATAAACCACTCCCGCACAAGAGACGGACTATGGACTTATCGCGGCAAACGCCCGGGTTACGGAGTTGACCGGCGGACCCGCCGGTATATTCATGCCGGCGATGATGCCGTTTTGCAGGGCGTCGGTACTGTCCCCATAGCCGAGGTTTACCAGCCTGAACTCCTTTTCCGGATCGAAGCCGAGGTGGGTGAGGATATGGTGGGGAACTATTCGACAGAACTCTTCCGGACCAGGAGACTGGCGTTGGCGATATAGTTGACGGGTTCACGGAGGTGTTGAATATGCTCCAGTGCTTTGGCGACGCTGAATTTTTCCACACCGATGGCGCTGCAGATCGCTTCGTCGAGTTCAGTGACCACGGCGATGCGGATACGATCCGTTTTGGCCATCATGGCCAATGCCGTACCGCCGTTGCCGGCGTAGCCGCGGCTGAGGTGTTCAAAGGCGCCGGCAAAACCGCCGAGATCGAACCAGGGCAGGAAGGTCTCTGAGCCTATGCCGTCTCGGCACTGGGCGAAGATGAGCAGGGTGCCGCCGTCGGCGACGAACATGGAAGAATTGTGAATGGCCTTATGGCTCTGGATAAAGTTGATATCCTTGGGATAGCCGCCGCAGGAGGCGATGACGGTGCCCGAGGCGCCGGCCTCGGATTCGTAGAGACGCGCATGGCGGGCGCAGGCCAGGAGGTAGTCTTTCTTCGAGGAGCCGGTGATGATATCGCAGAGCCGGCCATGGGAGTCGAGAATACCGTGAATGGCGAGATCGGCGGAGCGGGTGGAGGCGATCTCGAAGAGATCTTCCGCCAGTGGATTGCCGTCGAGTACTCCGGGCTGGCAACCCGGCTGGAGTCGGCCGGCTGTCCTGTCCAGGTAGAGTCCGTGGTTGGCGTATATGGCTTGCCGCTCGCCGCATCCGGGGAAAATAAGTTTCCGGCCGCCGCCGTAGCCGGCGAAGTAATGGTGGCAGAGCGGGCCCATGGTTATGACACTGGAGGCCGTGAGAAGGTCTGTGCGTACACGGATGGGCACGCCCCTGGCGGTTGTGCCGAGATCGGTGCAGAGTTCCGGTCTGTCGCAGTCGTGGTGAATAAAAACATGACGGCGGTAGGTTTCACCATAGCATTGGCAACATTCGGCATCGCTCTGCCGGGGATGGGTGCCGTAGGCAATGATAAAGCGCAGTCTGCTGTCATTCAGGCCGAACTCTCGCAAAACCTGGACCAGAACGGGAAGATATTCGCCGTAGCCGCACAGTCTGGTCTTGTCGGCGACGACGATCATCACCTCGCTGAGATCTAGGGGGCACTGTTGCAGGTGATGCCGGATCTCTTCGGCGAAGGCTGCAGGCGAAATGCGGCGCTGCGGCTGTTCCGGCGCCAGCAGGGCGGTGTTGTCGGGCGCCTGGGTGGAATAGGTTGTCGAGCCGTAGGGTATTGCCAGCTGCATGTCAGCGCATGGAGAAATCGGCGCCCATGTCGATGCCCAGTTCGAAGGCCTCGGTGTTGAGGGCGATGAAGTCCTTGGGCACCCGGTCCTTGATGGCGGCCAGCAAAGAGGCGGGCTTGATGATGCCGGTCACCCCCACCAGGGCGCCGAGGACGGCGATGTTGAAGACGATGGGCTTGCCGATTTTCTCCATCACCTGCTCGTAGATGGGCAGTTCCAGCTGCTTGGCATCGACCTTCTTGAT
>JBEPWT010000030.1:0-25204 GCA_041642275.1 Desulfopila sp.
CTTCATCGAAGGCGCAGATCCGCGTTTGAGCAAAGAACTTCTGGTCCTCGAGACCTTTTACGACAGCTCCTTTTTTCTGCCCGGCAAGGCGCCCGGCGCCGATGAGGCGACCTCCATCGTCACCCTTCTGAAAACGGCCGAAGAACTCAGCCGTAATCCGCCGGGGAGATCGGTGCTGCTGCTGGCCACCAGCGGCCACAACGAGACGCTTGCCGGCATGCGTGAAATAGTCTGGGCCGCACATACCGATGAAGGCGAAGTGAGTGAGTACCGGCAACAACTGCATTCCGATATCAGCGATGCCGAAACCAGCCTGGCGGTACTGGACGAATTGGCCTTTCCCCTGGCGGCCGATCCCCAGCGCGACGAGCTGCTGCAGGAGGCCATCAAAAACACTCTCAAGGCCGAGATCGATCAGGTCTCCAGACGTCTGGTCCAACTCCGCCTCGACCGGGAGGAGGCGGAAGACACGGCCGAAATCGACCGACTGGTGGACCGCCGCTTCGCCCTGCGCCAGTTAAGCTGGAAGAAAAGCTTTGCCGACCTTGCCCCTCTCGAACTGGAACTGCTGCGGGGGCTCATACCGGAAAGCCAAAAGGAGCACCAGCGGATCATCACCAAGCGCAATGCGCATCTGGATGCCGTCACCACCACCTTGGAATTGCAGCTGGCCCTTGGCAACTATGATATCGCCGCCTTTATTTCCCTGCACCTCTCCAGTCACGGCAACGGTGTCGGCGCCTTCCATGAAGGCTGGCTCTATCCGCTCAAACCCAATATCAACCGCACGGGCATCTACAGCGCCCTGGGCGATGTCATGCGCCAGGCTGCGCCGGCAAGCGGCAGCGGCACCGCCTATATCGATACTCTGACACCCTCGAGAATGCGGACCTGGGACACCTGGTTTTTAGGCAAGCCCTATCACGGGGGAGAGGTAAGCTCTCTTGCCGGCTATCTGGGCATCACCCTGGCCACCACCGGAGACGGCCGCGCCCACTGGGGCACCCCGGATGACGTCGCCGCGGCCGTCGATCTGCCGCGCCTGATCGAACAGGAAAAGCTGGTCTCCCACCTCATCGGCGCCATCAGCAGGGCGGATAGGCTCTCCACCGGCAAAATGCCGCGCGACGGTTTCTCCACTGCCACCGGCCGGGCCAACCTGCTGCTGCAGGGCGAACTCTTTGCCGATTACCCGGCCCGGGAAACTACCATCATGGCCTTTCAGGACAGGGCCAGATACTATGCGATGGTCGACAGCAGCGGCTATTTCACCATCAAAGGCATCGCCGACAGGAAAAATGTCATCCACAAACTGATCATCGAAGGCTACCGTTTCGATGATCAAACCGGCGAGGTCAGATGGGCCATAGACAAGGAGGAAACGGGCAAGGACAATTACCGCTTGAAAATCCGGCGCGCCGACATGAAAACCGATCTGACGCTTTTCAGCGGCACGCAGACAACCATTTTCAACCTGCTCGAACCGCGCAACTTCAGATACATGACCAAGCTCGACCTGCTCGACGGCCGCCGGGACGCGCCACCGGCCCATTTCTGGTACAGCAGGATAGATACCAGAAAGTCGGTTATCGCCTCGATCTATACCGAACCGGGAACCTGGCTCAAACTGACCCTTTCCGACACCGTCCTCGCCCGTAAATTTATCCTCACCAACAGTACGGAAGAATCGCCGGTGGGCTTCGGCTATCCGGTGAATGTCTATCAGTCGATTCCCAACACCACCTACCACGCCGCCAAAGACATGTGGGCTCTGCTCGATCCGCGCATCAACAATCTGGAAAAACACGGCATCGTCGACCCGCAGGTAAATTCTCTTCAGGAGCGCGGTCTCAAGGCCCTCAATCAGAGCACCGAGGCTTTGGAGGCCATGGACTACGGAACCTTTCGGGAGTCGGCGCTGCAGGCGCTGGCCCTGGCCGGCCGTGTCTATGTGCAGGTGGAGGAAACCCAGAAGGACGTGCTCTTCGGTGTTCTGTTCTACGTCGCCCTGTTCGTCCCCTTCGCCTTCTGTCTGGAACGGTTCCTCTTCAACTACGCCAATATCTACAAACGCCTTGTCGCCTTCGGCCTGCTGCTGGTACTGCTGATCGCCGTCATCTACTCGGTCCACCCGGCCTTTCAGCTCGCCTACAGCCCCATGGTCGTCATTCTTGCCTTTTTCATCATCGGCCTCTCCTTTATGGTGACGCTTATCATCTTCTTCCGCTTCGAAGAGGAGATGATCCACCTGCAGCGTCACTCAAGCCATAAGCGGCCTTCTGAAATCAGCCACTGGAAGGCCTTTGTCGCCGCCTTTTTCCTCGGCGTCTCCAATCTTCGCAGACGCCGCATACGTACGGTGCTTACCTGTTTGACCCTGATCATCCTGACCTTCACCATCATGAGTTTCACCACGGTCAAGTCAAGCATGAAAGCCAACAAACTGCTCTTCCAGGAGAACACGCCCTATGCCGGCCTGCTGCTCAAGGCCATCAACTGGCAGAGCCTGCCGAGGCAGGCGGAAAGAGCTCTTTCCATCGATCTCTACGGCGACCGGGTGACCTCCTCCCGGGTCTGGCTGGAAGGGCGCAGCATGACCAGGCCGGTGCAGGTTCCGCTCTACCGGGACAACCATCAGGCGGAACTGCAAGGCCTTGTGGGCATGGACCATACGGAGCAGGATATTACCGGAGTGGCATCGATCCTCAGTTCGGGGAGGTGGTTTGTTCCCGAAGAGAGGTATGCCATACTGCTGGCGGACTCCACAGCGGAAAAGCTGGGACTTGGCGACGAGGCGGCGGGCAAGGATATTTACCTCTGGGGTACGCCCTACAGAGTCGTCGGCACTTACCCCGGAGAGCGCCTGGACTCGCTGAGGGACCTCGACGGCGAACCGCTGACGCCGGTGACCTTTCCCCAGGAAACCTCGGCCGAGCTCTCCGAGGCCGAACAGGAGGCTGTGGAATCGGGCGAAGGCGTCTTTTCCCTGCAGAGCAGATACCGGCACACGCCCGGCAACCAGGTGGCCATCATTCCGGCGAAAACCCTTTACGCCATGGGCGGCGAGTTGAAAAGCGTAGCCATCAGTCCCCGTTCGCAGGAGGATATCCAGCAGATCGCCGCACAACTGGTAGACCGTTTCAGCCTGCCCATCTTCGCCGGCGACAAAAGCGGCGTCTGGTTTTTCAGCCCCAGCGACACCCTGAGCTACAGCGGCGTCCCCAATATTCTCGTTCCCCTGCTCATCTCCATCTTCATTGTCCTCAATACCATGATCAGCTCGGTTTACGAGCGCAAGAACGAGATCGCCGTCTACACCTCGGTGGGGCTTGCCCCCACTCATGTCTCTTTTCTCTTCATAGCCGAGGCCATGGCCCTGGCGGTCATCTCGGTGGTGCTTGGGTACCTGCTCGCCCAGACATCGGCCGCCCTCTTTTCCCATACAACCTTCTGGGCCGGAATAACGGTGAACTACTCTTCCCTGGCCGGTGTGGCCGCCATGCTGCTGGTCATTGCCGTGGTGCTTATCTCCGTCATCTATCCCTCCAGGGTCGCGGCCAAAATCGCCATCCCCGACGTCAAGCAGACCTTCAGGCTGCCGGCACCGGTGGATAACACCATCGAAGTGACCCTGCCCTTTTTCATGAAATACGAGGAACACGAGTCCATCGGCGGCTTCGTCTACAGCTATCTCTCCAGTCACCAGGATATATCCCACGGCATGTTTTCCACCGGACCCGTGGAAATCATCTTTTCCTGCGATTCGGTCAGTGAAATAGAGGATTTGGTCAACCGGACGGCCCAACCCTCAAGTTTATGCTGCATGCATATCCGGGCCAAGGTATGGCTGGCGCCTTTTGATTTCGGCATCATGCAGCAGGTCGACATCCAGTTCTGCCCGGCACGGGAAAATGTCAAATACCTCGAGATCAAAATCACCCTGAAGCGCCACTCGGGAGAGGTGGAAATGTGGCGGCGCGTCAACACCCGTTTTCTCCACGACCTCCGGAAACAGCTGCTCATCTGGCGCTCCATCGACGACGAGGGTCACAGAGCCTATGCAGAAATCCTGCGCCGGGCCATGGAGCCCCCACCACAAACCCACCCCGAGCGGACGGAGGCCGTATAACTACCATGGCTGAGACACAAGGCAGAGCGATACGGCCGCGGGCGATACTGATCGGTCTGATATTTGCGATACTCATCTGTCTGCTGACGCCGGTGAACAATATCTACCGCCAGGCCACGCCCCTGGGCGGCGGCCATTTTCCCCTGGCCCCCTTTTTCATCTTCCTTATCCTTGCTCTGCTGGTTACCGCCGTCGGCAGGATAAACCGGCGCCCTTACCTGCTTCGCGGCTCAGAACTCGTGGTCGTCTGGGTCCAGATGGTGATCGGCTCCGGCATCGCCTATACCGGATTTGCCAGAACCTTTCTCATCAACCTTACCGCTCCCGTCCATTTTGCCACCGTCGGCAATATGTGGCACCAGAATCTGCTGCCGCTCGTACCCAAAGCGCTGATCCCCGAAGAGAGGGCCATCGAGCTGCTTTACAGCGGCATCGAAGGCGGCAGGAACATGGGCTGGTTCGAGGTCGTCCGCACTATTCCCTGGCTGCAATGGCTAAACCCCATGTTCTTCTGGTCGCTTTTCATCCTGCTGTGCTATGTGGTCATGATCAGCATCGTCAACATCCTCTCCAGGCAGTGGATTCACAACGAGCGGGTCAATTTCCCCCTGCTGAAGGTTCCGGAGATGATCGGCACGGCGGTCAACAACAAAACCCTTGCCGATCTTCTGCTGAACAAGTTCCTGCTGGCGGGGCTGGCCATTCCGCTTTTTTTGCATCTGCTCAACGGTTTCAGTTTCTACTACCCGTCGGTCCCGAAATTGACGACCCTGGTACTGGCCGGGGACTACTTCCCCCCCCAGGGTCTCTTTGCCGGCTTTCAGAAAGTGAAGATCTATCTCTATCCAGCCTTCATCGGCTTTGCCTTCCTCACTTCCAGACAGATTTCCTTTTCTTTCTGGTTCTTCTATCTGGCAGGCTGCCTGCTTTTCGGGGTGCTGACCGTCCTCGGCTTCATCATTCCGGCCTCGGAGCTTGGCGTGACCTTCGGTCCGACACTGTCGCGGCCGGAAGAGATGCAGATGATAGGTGCCTACGGCGTCTTCTTCGTTTTTCTTGTCTGGCTGGCCAGGTATCATCTCGGTGAAGTCGCCAGGGCCTCCTTTTTTCTCCGGAAACAGCCGGCGGAGGCGGACCGCACTGAATGGATCGACGTGCGCTGGACATTCTGGACGATGATCGGCGGCATCGCCGCGCTGGTCTGCTGGTATATGGTGCTGGGCATGGATCTGCTGACCGCCGTGGTCGTGGTCTGTTCCTTCTTCATGATCATGATCGTCGCCACGAGAATCATCTGCCAGGGCGGCATCGCCTACTTCACCCTCACCGCTGCCCCGCTCGATGGTCTCATCGCCCTGGCGGGCACCAAGATGTTTGCCGGGGCCAACGGACTGCTGGCCGGCATGACCCAGAAGGCGCTTTTTGTCGATTTGCGCGAATCATTAATGCCTTCGCTGGTTCACGGTAGAAAGGTCCATCACGGCAAACATCCGGCCTCCCTGCTTCTCGGCGGCCTGGGGCTGACCATTGTTCTGTCCCTGGCAGCCTCGTTTCTGGCCATGATGGTGCTGTGCTACCGCTACGGCATACGGGAACTCAACCAGGAATGGGCGGTGAGAACCACCGCCACCGTCTATGAGAACATCTACCGGCTGATCACCGATCCGCCGGAAACCGGCGCCTGGGTCTTCACCTTTGCCATCATCGGCGCCCTGGTCATGCTGCTGCTGGTTTTCTGTTATCACCGGTTTTACTGGTGGCCCATACATCCCATTGGCTATCTCACCGCCTACAGCTCCGCCATGCGCATCCTCTGGGTGAGCTTTTTTATCGGCTGGGCCTGCAACGCGCTCTGCATGCGCTATGGCGGCATACGATTCTTCCGTAAATTCCAACTGTTCTTCATAGGACTGATCATCGGTGATTTTCTCATGGGCGGCATCTGGGCCATCGTCGGTCTGTTCACCGACATCGGCTACCAGGTTTTGCCGGATTAGCAGCAGGCACAAAGGAAACAGACCACATGCCGACAATATCCGCCGCAGCATCACTGACCATCTCCCGGGGAGGGTTTAAATCACATCATGTATGATGACAAGGAACTAAAAGAATATAGGGATCTTCTGCCCACCCCGGACCATTTCGAAGAGGGATTCGACTGGAAGACCGTCATAGGCGCCATCTTCATAGGTTTTCTGATGATGCCGGGTTCCATGTATCTGCAGCTGGTCATCGGCCAGGGCATCGGCCCCGCCGCCCGCTGGGTGACCATTATTCTCTTTGCCGAGGTGGCCAAACGCGCCCATTCCGAATTGAAGCAGCAGGAAATATTTCTCCTCTACTACATGGCCGGCGCCGCCTTGGCCTCGCCCTTTTCAGGATTGTTGTGGAACCAGTATCTGGTCCAGTCCGATGCCGCCAGAATGCTCGGCCTCACGGAATACATCCCCACCTGGGTGGCGCCCGGGGCGGATTCGATGTCCCTGGTCGAGAGGACCTTTTTCCATCGCGACTGGCTCATCCCCATACTGTTGCTGGTGGGCTCCCAGATCATCCAGCGCATCGATCATTTCGGACTGGGCTACGCCCTCTACCGCATCACCTCCGACGTCGAGAAACTGCCCTTTCCCATGGCTCCCGTGGCGGCCTTGGGAACCATGGCCCTGGCCGAATCGGCCGAGGAGAAAAAGGCCAGCTGGAAATGGCGGGTCTTCTCCATAGGCGGCGTCATCGGCCTCGTTTTCGGGGCGGTGTATGTTTTGATTCCCATTGTCTCGGGGCTTATCTTCACCGAATCCATTCGCATCATCCCGATTCCGTGGGTGGAACTGACCAGCCATACCGAGGATATTCTGCCTGCCGTGGCCACCGGCATCCAGCTCGATCTCGGTCTGGTCTTCATCGGCATGGTCATTCCCTTCTGGGCGGTGATCGGCGGGCTTATCGGCCTGATAATCACCATCATCATCAATCCCGTCCTCTACTCCCACGGCATCCTGCATCGCTGGCATCCCGGCATGAAGACCGTTGATACCGTTTTTGCCAATAACTTCGACTTCTATATGAGTTTCGGCATCGGCCTGGGCCTGGCCATCGGCGCCATCGGCGTCTGGTCCGTCGTCCGCAGCTTCCGGGAGGCCAAAGACGGGAACACCGCCTGGTCCGATCTTTTCAATCCCCCCAAGGGAAGGGGTGATTTCAATTTCTGGATCTCCATTGCCATCTACGTGGTCTCCACCTGCGCCTATGTGGTTCTCTGCGTTTTTCTGGTGCCGAACTTTCCCTGGGTGTTCTTTCTCGCCTACGGCTTTATCTATACGCCGGTGATCAGTTATATCACCGCCCGCATGGAGGGCATCGCCGGTCAATTCGTCAGTCTGCCGCTGGTGCGGGAGGCGAGCTTTATTGCCGGCGCCAGATTCTTCGGCTACCAGGGCATCGAAATATGGTACGCGCCCATTCCCATACACAATTACGGCGAGGCCACCGTCCAGTTTCGCCAGATAGAACTCACCGGCACCTCCATACGCGGCATCATCAAGGCGGAACTGGTGGTCTTTCCCATCGTCATGACCGCCAGCCTGCTGTTCTCTCAATTTATCTGGAGGCTGGCGCCTATACCGTCGTCGAGCTATCCCTACGCCCAGGAACTCTGGCATCTGCAGGCCCTCAACACCCTGCTCATGCAGACATCGACCCTGGAAGGCAATTCGCTCTTCTATCAGGCGCTCAGCGGCGTCACCGTTTTTTCCGGTCTGGCCTTCGGTGTCGTCATGTACGGGGTGCTGAGTTTTTTCGGGCTGCCGGTGCTGCTCATCTACGGCGTGGTTCGCGGTCTCGGCCAGTCGACACCGCACGGTATGATCCTGGAGGTGGTCGGCGCCCTTTTGGGCAGATATTATTTCTACAAACGCTACGGCAAGATGTGGCGCCAGTATGCGCCGGTACTGCTGGCCGGTTTTTCCTGCGGCATGGGCCTGACCGGTATGTTCGCCATGGGTTTTGCCCTCATCATCAAATCGCTGGGCCACATGGCTTACTGATGCGGCCTACTGGTGCGGACTACTTGATGCGGCCTACTGATGAAACGTCTGCGAGAAGTTCTGTCTCCCTACAGCAAACACCTTTTATGCGCTGCCAGGTGCTGACCCTCTGCAAAATCGGCAGGAGATTTGCCGCAATTACGAACATATTCTGCTATGCTATGATGACATTGACCGTTTTTCTGCAGTTTGCCTGGAATATCGAGGCGGCCGACCAACTCTTAGAAAGAAAGAATCCTGCCACGGGAGAAAGCCGGTGATCACCAAAAAACCCCTGTTTTACTGGATACTCACCAAGTATCGAGGACTCCAGCTCTTTTTGCTGCTGCTGATAATCGTCAGCCTCTTCTTCAAGGTCTACCCGCTGGAGATGCAGCGCAAAATCATCAATATCGCCATCAATCTCAAAAAACTCGAGCTGCTCTATCTCTACTGCGCTCTGTATATGGGCGCGGTGCTCCTGGCCGGCCTCATCAAATACTATATCAACGTCCTCCAGTCGGTCATCGGCCAGAAGATACTTATTCACATGCGCCAGCAGCTCTACACCCATGTTCTGAGGATGCCGCTGCAGTTTTTCCATAAAACCCAAGCAGGAATCATCATCTCGGCCATGACCTCGGAGTTGAACGCCGTCGGCAATTTTTTGGGCGGCGCACTGGCCATACCCGCTGCCTCGGTTCTGACCTTCATCGCCTTTCTCGGCTACATGATCTATCTCAACCCCCTCCTCGGAGTGATGACCTCGCTCATCTATCCCTTCGAGTTCATCGTCATCCCCATGCTGCAGAAACGCTACAACATTCTCAACCGCAAACGGGTTCGCACCACCCGCAGCATGGCCAACCTGGTCAACGAATCGGTCTCAGGCATTCATGAAGTGCAGAGCAACAGCAGTTTCCAGCTGGAGCAAAACAAGCTCGACACCTTCATCACCAAGTTCTACACAACCATGAAGGGACTGTTCATCTTCAAGTACGGCATCAAGTTCAGCAATAACTTCTTCCAGAGCCTCGGGCCTTTCCTGCTGTTTCTGGTGGGCGGCTACCTGGCGATCAACGGCCAGTTCACCATCGGCGCCCTCGTCGCCTTTCTCTCCGCCTACGAAAAGGTCTATGATCCCTGGAAGGAAATAATCATGTATTACCAGGACTACCAGGATGCCCAGGTGCGCTATAAGCAGATCATGGAAACCTTCGATATGCCGGAGGAAATACTCATAGACATTCCCAAGGACCTGGAGACGAAAACCCTCAAGGGCAAGATCGAGGCCAGGGATGTCGGCTTCCAGATCAACGAGGACGTACGACTCCTCGAAGAAATCAACTTGGACCTGGAGGCCGGCAAGCACCTGGCGCTCATCGGTTTTTCCGGCTCCGGCAAGTCCACCCTGGCCAACCTTCTCAGCCAGCTGCTCACCCATAACGAGGGGACACTCAAGATCGACGACTACAACATCGAGGATCTCAGCAAACTCGACATCGCCCAAAACCTGAGCACCGTCTCCCAGCATCCCTTTATTTTTACCGGCAGCGTCAACGACAATCTTCTCTACTCCTGCGAAGCCCTGCGCTTCGCCGGCAAGGATATCGATCTGCCGGACCGGGACACGGTCATCGACATGGTGCGGGAAGTCGGTCTCGAAGAAGATATTATCCGCTGGGGCTTCCGCTCCATAATCCCCCTGGAGAAGGCCCGCGGTCTTGCCGACAAAATTTTGTCCATGCGGCGAATCGTCCATGAAACCCTGCGCCAGGAATTCGAAGGTGTCGTCGAGTTCTATGACGCCGAGACCTTTCTCGAATACTCAAACATCGGCCAGAATATCATCTTCGGCGAGTATGCGGACAATAACACCAGCGATTTTCTGGCAACGAGAAAGCGTTTTCAGACCTTTCTCCACACTCATGACCTCGAAGAGACCCTGCTCCAGCTTGGCCAAAACATCGCCGAAACCACGGTCACCCTCCTTCGGGACATGCGCCAGGACGAATTCTTCTTCCAGGGCAGTCCCATGGAGCCCAATGAATTCGACCGCTATGCCGATATCATCCAGAAACTGAAAAAACAGCAGAGCCGCGATCTCGAGCAAAAGGAAAAGGACGACCTGCTCAAGCTGGCCCTGCGCTACATTCCCGGCCAACACAAGATCTTCACCATCTCCGAGTCGCTGCGGCAAACCATCGTCGAGGTCAGGAGCAAATATCTGCTCAATGTCGAGCATATAAACATCGAACAGTGCAAAGACGGAACCATCCAGCAACAGATCGTCCCCATCGATAAAATGAAGGAGAAAGAGCAAGAGGATGAAAACATCTTCACACCATACTGCTCGAGCCAGTACCTCTATAATCATACCCTGCTCGATAATGTTCTCTTCGGCACGGTTATCGACAGGGACGCCATCCGCACCCAGCTTGGCGAGCTGGCCCTGCACCATTTCTCGAAAGAGGGGCTTCTTGACGAAATCATCGAAATCGGCCTCGATTTTCATGTCGGCAGCAAGGGGGACAATCTCTCCGGCGGTCAAAAACAGAAAATCGCCCTGGCCCGGGCCCTGTTGAAGAAAACGCCGATCCTCATTCTCGACGAAGCCACTTCAGGTCTTGACAACAGCTCCCAGACCAAAGTACAGAATTACATAAATGATAACCTTAAGGGCAATACCACCGTCGTCGCCGTCGTCCATCGCCTTGACATGATTTCAGAATATGACCATATTATAGTATTAAAGGCTGGAAAAATCGTCGAATCAGGAACATACGACGATTTGCTTGCAGCCAAAGGAGTACTGTATGAGCTCGTCAATGAAAATGGAGAATCCGGAGAATAAAGCCGAATGCAAGCTTACCAGCGATTTCGAAATACTGCGGCACTCTCCGGTCTTCAGCGGCATCGACACCGACGTGGTAAAACTCTTCGCCTATCTGGCCCAGAGGAAGAAGTACAGGAAAGACCAGGCAATCATCAGCCTGGGTGCGGAGACGGCTGAAGCCTATTATCTGATCTCCGGTGGTGCCAGCGTCTCGACACTGCACGCCGGCAAGGAATATATCCTGCAGCATCTTCCCCCCGGAACCTTTTTTGGAGAATTGGCGCTTTTGGCCAGGTTCAAATGGTTTTTCAATGTCTCTGCCGAAGAAGAAAGCGATATAATGATTATCACGCGGGAAAGTTTCAAGAAGGTGCTTGACAATTTTCCCCTGCAACGCGAGAGGCTCATCGAAAAAATCGTCCAGCTCCGCGTCGAGCGGCTCATCGACCAGACCTCCTTTCTCCTCGACAAAGTCCCTGA
Source organism: Desulfopila sp. (assembly GCA_041642275.1). Taxonomy (GTDB): domain Bacteria; phylum Desulfobacterota; class Desulfobulbia; order Desulfobulbales; family Desulfocapsaceae; genus Desulfopila_A. Next base: position 11,468 of record JBEPWT010000030.1, read on the forward strand.
TACCCTGCTGGTCAAAGGCGGCACCTCCATTTGATGGCCACGCCGCGGTGTATCGACACAAGTGGTGAATGCAATGACTTACATATACAGACATCTCCTCCTGGCGGCTCTCATAGCCATCATGCCTCTCCAGAGCGCAGCCGCCGTCGAGGTTCCCCATAAGATTGCCGGCATTGAACTCGGCACCAGCATCGAGGCCTATCCTGACTTCGAGTTCTCCAGTTTTCTCAAGGAGATCGTTGTCTTCGACTGGCACGGTTTCCGTAAAGGGGTCATTTCCTACGGCATCTGCGACTCTCCGGGAGTCATCGTCAGACTGCAGATGAAATACGAGGATTCAAGCAAGGAATTCTTCGACACCCTGCTTCAACGCTATAAACAGAAATTCGGCACCCCGCATATCTGGAAAGGCGATTCCTTCGGCATCAAGCATATCTGGAAATGGCAGTTCGTCGATGACCAGGGCAGACAGGTCAATATGATACTCCAGCACAATCTCCAGGATGAGAACGCCAGTATCGGCAACCAGGTGAAACTCTATTTGCCCGAACAGATGGAAGAAGAGCATCTCTGCTTTTTGGAGGAATGCGAGGCCGCCGAAAATTCCGAGGATTTGCGGCGCAAGCAGGAGTTGAAGAAAACCGGCTGGGAATACTTTCTTCCTCAATAATGTCTCCGGCCTGTTTCTGCTGCCCCTCGAGTTCAGCCACAGGACCTTCGCCTCCACCAGCGATCTTCATGAATGAGCACCCATCGCCAGGCCTGCGCCAGATCTCTTGGAACGGTATCTCCCTGGATATGCCGCAGAGTCTGGAAGTGCGAGCTGCCGGCAATCAGCATCTAATTTTTGAGCGCTCCTTTCAGGCTGTCCTCGAAATCCGCTGGCAGAAAACAACTGATAAAACCTGCGACCGGTGCTTCAAATCGGCACGAGACCAGTACACGAAACTGAGCGGAAGAAGGCTTGCCCTGCGGAAAACGCCGGCAGTCGTGACAAAGGCCCTTGCAGAATTCGACGTGCAGTGCTGCAGTGTCGAAAACTCCGGCATGATCCTGGTTTTACTTCTGCACAGAGCAAGTAGTACCCATATCATGGTGCAGCTCCATGCGGAACAGGACAGGGACCAGCTCTGGCGCATCCTCGCCACCATCTGTTGCCCCAACCTCGAAAAGGAACAGGTTACCTGGAAGATCCAGGATTTTCAGATCGACATCCCACCGGGATACCGGCTGGCCCGTTTTGTCATGGAAGCAGGGCTGTCGGCCCTGTATTTTGAGAATTCCACCAGTCTGCTGCAGATCTGCCGCATGGCCCCTGCCGATCTGCGGCTGCAGGCCGGCAGCCTGGAGGAAACCTTTGCCACCCTTCTTGGTCTTGCCGGCCGGAAGGAAATAGCTTCCGGTGCCGACGGCAGCCTTGTATACAGGCGCTCTCCCAGCATCCTCCACCAGATAGGACTGCGGCTGCGGCGCCAAAAACCTTTCATAGAGGCGGCTTTCTGGCATAATCATCAGGCAAACCGCCTGCAGGGTGTTTTCCAATACACCGTCCACCCGCAGGCGACAGAGGTTCATTCCCGTATCTGTGCAAGCTATGAAATTCTTTCCCTCTAAAAAAGTCCCGGTATCTTCGGGCCTCAACCGCCAGGAAGCGCTGCAGTGCACACCGGTGGTCAATGCATCAGTCTCCTTTTGGCAGCTGGACTCCGGCGAAATAGTTATCGAATACCCACTGCCGATAAAGCCGTTTTTCCTTTCGCTGTTCCGGAGGTTTCAAGAGTCCCAGGAGTTTCCGACGAAAAAGCTGCAGCTTGACGCCATGGGCAGTCATGTCTGGAAGGAAATCGATGGCAGCCGCACTGTCGGCAGGATCATCAGTCGATTCGCTGCCTCCTACAGCATTACCATACAGGAGGCCGAAAAATCGGTTACCACCTTTCTGTTTGAGCTGGGCAGACGGGGAATTATCGCCATGCGCTGAAACTCCCGGGGGATATCGGTCTCCAGGGCTAGGCAACACCCCAAAAAAAGCGATTGCCTCAGGATCCGGCGGTGACCGCCGGAGCGGCAAACCACCCTTTTCGATGCTACTTGCCGAGTTCCTGGGCGATACGCTGGAGATCGGTCCAGGTTGCCTTTTTCATTTCCGGATTCTTGAGCAGGAAGGTAGGGTGATAGGTCGGCATCACGGGAATGATCCTGTCCTGTCCCAGACGATAGGAATGCGACCTGCCGCGCAGCTGAGACAGCGGCTGGGAAGCATGAAGGAGTGTTCTGGTGGCAACGATACCCATGGTGCAGATGACCTTCGGCCTGGTGACGGCAATCTGCCTCTGCAGGTAGGAATAGCAGGAGGCGATGTTTTCCGCCTGCGGCTGCACTTCCGGTGCTATGCCGCATTTGATGGCATTGGTGATGTAGGCCTCTTGCGGGGCGAGATTGATAGCCTCCAGCATTTTCTGTACCATCCGGTCTTCCTCGACGCCGAAGAGGAGTTCATCATCGCCCGGCCCCGTCTGCAGCCAGCCGCCGACAATGAACAACTTGACCCTGCCGCCGCCTCTGCCGGCTGTGGCCTGCAGTCTGTGACGATGAAGATTGCAGGCCCTGCAGACGGCTACCTCGTGGGCTATTGCCTCCACGGTTTCGACTGCATCCGCTGTCTCGGCGTTCTCTACCTTTGAAGGACCAGGTGGTCGCTGCGGCGCATCGACAGCCGTTGCCTGCCTTTTGCCAACAAGCGGCGCCGCTTGGAGAAAATCGGCTAGTTCCATGGATGATGAACAGCCTTTCAGCCCCATAAGAGCCTGGTACTGCAAAAGAGATCTGATGTGCCTTATTATTTCGATATCAGCCCTGCCCATCTCATCTCGCCTTTTCTCTGAGGTTCCTTGCTTTTCCAGCGACAGCTGAAAACTCAGGTCAGTCCGGCCGCGATTATATTGTGCTTTCTGAACTACGAGCTGGACGCGGGAGTTTGCCGGCACCATATGCAACCATAAACACCGGGAGGCTTCATCCTCCCGGTTCCGCATCTTACCCATTCCGCAGACAAGGATCACACATTTTTTCGCTTTTTTTCACCCAAGGCTGCCGGCCATGGAATCCTGGCACAGGAATTTGAAGGAGTCCTTTCGAAAATCGTTGCCGGTCCTCAGCCGCCTCGGTAACGCCGGTCGGGACGACGGGTCCGCTGACAAAATATATCATATGCACGCATGGATCGCATCTTTGAAAAGCCGGCTATCTTGTTCAAATAACACACTCTCATCATCGCCATTTTTGCCTCTGCATTTCTCCTCCAACCACACAGTAGTATAAAAATGACACAATGTAGTACCAGAATGTTCCGACAAGTGCCGAAAATACATAAATAAAAACTCTATTCATCATCCCTTTTTTGAGTGCCATTTATGACTTTTGTGGTATACTACAAAGGCAACAGGATGGAAAATCGAGCGCACCTCCTATCTGTGCCCAATCATTTTTTCTCCTGCCGATAGTAGCAAATGCTCATTATGCAGGCAATATACTGAGCGTGAGCGAACGGTTATCCCCATCACAAGCCTCGGGAGGCAATGGTTTTGGAAAAGGAAGAGTTTGCAGTCTCCAGAAAAAAACTTGGTAAAACGCAGAAAGAACTGGCCCAGCTTCTCGGGATGGCGCTTAAAACAGTCCACAGCTACGAACAGGGCTGGCGCAAGATACCCTCGCACATCGAACGCCAGATGTTCTTTCTTCTCTGCAAACAACGATCCCGCCACAAGACCCTCACCCCCTGCTGGGAAAAGAAACAGTGCAGCATCAAGCATGAATGTCCGGCCTGGGAGTTCCAGAGCGGCCATCTTTGCTGGTTTCTCAGCGGCACAAAATGCGACGAGGTGAAAGATCTCAACGATGAGGAGAAGATCAAAAAATGCCGGCAATGCAACATCCTCACTTCTCTTCTCGACGAATGATGCTTACCGTGGAACGTGATTAGATACCGAATACCCTTTCAAGGTGAGTAAAGAATGCCTATCTACGAATATCGATGCGAAAAGTGCGGGAAAAGTTTTGAAGCAATCGTCTCGCTGCACCACAGCCGGGATATCAGCTGCAAACACTGCGGCAGCAAGGATACCACAAAACTGATTTCCGCCGGAATCAGTCTGGCGCCGAAATCGGAGAAAAGCCCGGGCTGCAGTCCCCGCGGCGGTTTCTCCTGAGCATAGCCTCTGCGGCCGGTCCGGCTGCATCATCGTCGCCGGCGGAGCACTTCCTACTCCGCCTCATCCTTGCTGAAATCAAAGATCATCTCATTTTTTTTGAGAAGGCCGTGTTTCTCCCTGGCCAATTGCTCAAAATAATCGATATCGTTCAGGATGCGCTCTATCTCCTGGCGCAGGGCAGCGTTTTCCTGTTGGAGTTTCTCTTTTTTCTGCTGCAGCGCCTGCAGACGATCGTTTTCCCTCTTTACCGACAAAAGTCCCATGTCGGGGGCAAAGACGAGCCACAGCAACGCGGCGCATGCCAGAATCAGGAGTACCTTCACCAGCCTGCTGCGCTGCAGCGGTGAAAGTGTTTTTTTCGGTGCGGTCTTCATCCTATTCTTCTTACCGAGGCTGTCATGAACTCATCGTCCTCTCTCTATCTGGTCAGCAGCTGTCTCATGGGACTGTGTACGCGATACGACGGGAAACTCAAGTCAAGTGCTCCCTGCCGGCGCCGCCTGCAGGGGCATCAGTGGATTCCGGTCTGTCCCGAACAGCTCGGCGGCCTGCCGACCCCGCGGGAGGCCGCCGACATCGTCTCCGGCAACGGCGCCGACGTACTCGCAGGCCGGGCCCGGGTTGTGACCAAAAGCGGAATCGATGTCAGCGAGGCCTTCGTCCGCGGCGCCAAACAGGTTCTGGCAATCGCTTCGGCGCAGCCGGTGGCCGGCGCCATCCTCAAATCCGGCAGCCCCTCCTGCGGTGTATCTGGGAAAATGGGAGTTGCCGCCGCCCTTCTGCAGGCACACGGCCTGCCGCTCGAAGAGTTTTGAGGCTCCTTTTTTCGGCCGGTTTCATCGTATCCTCATTATCTTCAAAATGACGATACCCGCCTCATACAAAAGATAGAGCGGACCGCCCATGAGCGACATATTGACAACATCCGGAGTCGGCGTTAGCAACGCTGCAATTATGGCGATCAACAGCAGGGCATAGCGCCTGCTTCTTTCGTAGAAGGCTCTGGTGCAGACCCCGACCTTGGCCAGAAAAACCATAAAAATCGGCAACTCGAAAATGATGCCGAAGGCCAGGATAAAAATCGTCGTAAAATTGACGAATTTGCCGATGGATATCACCGGACGCAATTCTTCGGAACCGAAACCCAGCAAAAAATTTATGCCGAAGGGCAGGGTAATGAAATAGCAAAACAGCGTTCCGCAGTAAAAGAGCAGACAGGTGAAGAATATAAAAGTGAAAAGCTGCCCTCCCTTGACGCCGAAAGGCTTGCCCATGGATTTCCACAACACCGTCATCAGCCACGGCATGAGAAAAAACAAAGAGCAGAACAGGGCCAGTTTGACATGGGCGAGAAAAGGCCCGGCCACCGAGAAAAAATAGAGCTTGTCAGCCAGGTGATCCTGAACCACCGCCAGCAGCCGGGGGGCAAGAAAGAATATGCCGGTGGTGGTGAGGGCTATGGCCACAGCCAGTTTGCGAACCGATCTGCGGATTTCCCTGAGGAATATGACCAGCTTGGTATGTGTTTCCATAAACGTCGAGTAGTGCCCCCAGGGGGCAGGTGGCGAGAAACGGCCCCATGTGTATGCGCCGGAAGATAGCAGAGAGGGCAGACAAAAGCAATTATCTTGCACTGCCGGACGACCAAAATCCCCCTGCATCTCCTCCGTGGACGGTCCTCTTCCGAGATGGCGAAAAGCCCCCATCATAAAACAACCTGATTACCCCTAATGTTCAGCAACATGTTTTGAGACAGGACAACGATAGCTGAGGATTATACGTAATCAGAATCAATAATGGTCCTTTGCAAAGATCAGTGGTTGCTTTCGCCCCCCAGCCATGATACATAATTCTTGGACTATTGACCTTTTATCACTTATAATTCAGCCTTTTTGAACACAGCAGCCATGCTTGAACTACGATTCATACGAGATAATTTCGATCTGGTGAAGGAGAAAACCGCCAAGCGCGGCATCGCCGCCGATATCGTTGACCGCTTCCTCGCCACCGACCGCAGGCGTCTCGACATGCTATCACAGGTCGAGAACCTGAAAAATGTCCGCAACAGCGCCTCCAGGGAAATAGCCGAACTCAAACGGGGAGACGAGGAGCAGCAGAAGAAGGCCGAACCGCTGATCGTCGAAATGAAAAAGACCAGCGCCATGATCAAGGAACTCGACGCCTCTCTTACCCGGATTCAGGAGGAACTGCAGGAAATCGTCATGGCCATTCCCAATCTCTGCGACGATTCAGTCCCTGAAGGCAGTGATGACGCCGATAATGTGGAGATCAAGGTCTGGGGCCAGAAGCCCGAATTCAATTTTCCCCCAAAGCCCCACTACGAACTCGGAGAAAAACTGCAGATCCTCGATTTTGAATGCGCCGCCAAACTGTCCGGATCGCGCTTTTCGCTTCTCAGCGGGCTGGCCTCCAAGCTCGACAGGGCACTGACCAATTTCATGCTCGACCTCCATACCGAAAAACACGGCTACACCGAGGTTCTGCCGCCTTTCCTGGTCAACAGCGCCAGCATGACGGCCACCGGCCAGCTGCCCAAGTTCGAGGAGGATCTTTTCAAAATTGACGGCTGGGATCTCTACCTCATACCCACAGCCGAAGTTCCTGTCACCAATATATACAGAGACGAGACCATAGCCGAAAAGGACCTGCCGATCAAGCTGACTTCCTATACCCCCTGTTTCCGCTCCGAAGCCGGCTCCCACGGCCGCGACACCCGGGGGCTGATCCGTCAGCACCAGTTCACCAAGGTTGAGCTGGTGAAGTTCACCACACCGGAAAACTCCAGGGACGAGCTGGAAACACTGCTGGCTGACGCCGAAGAGGTGCTGCAGCTGCTCGGACTGCACTACCGCGTCGTCACCCTCTGCTCAGGCGACCTGGGCTTCTCGGCGACCAAGACCTATGACATCGAAGTCTGGCTGCCCGGCCAGCAGGCCTACCGGGAAATATCCTCCTGCTCCAATTTCCTCGACTTCCAGGCCCGCCGGGGAGCCATCCGCTACCGCCCGGAAGGCCAGAAAAAGAGCTCCCTGGTGCATACCCTCAACGGCTCCGGACTGGCTGTGGGCAGAACCCTGGTGGCGATCATGGAGAATTACCAGCAGCAAGACGGCTCTTTCACAATTCCCGAGGTGCTGGAGCCCTATTTCAACAAAAAATTCTGACGGCGGGCCACAAGGCGGCGCCGGTATCTCTCCCATAGTGACAACGCAGCCGATGAAAATTATTGGCAAAGAATCTATCTTCAGCTCTCTCAAGCAGGACGGTCTGTTCTCCTGCCGGGAAAGCGTGCCTTCCTTCCAGCCCTTTTCGCCGCAGACAAGGGAATGGGTCCGACAATACTGCCGTGAGCAGATCGACGTCACCAAGTACCGCAGCGTCCGCAATCAGATTTTCGATTTTCTCAATGTCGACTCCTTTCGCCAGATACAGCACCTCATAGATAATGAAAGCGCCCGTACTCCCCGCCAGGAGCGCTCGCTGAAACTGCTTGGCAACATGTTCGGCATGAACTGCAGTATCCGCGAGATAGAGAGCAGGCTCAATGAATTTGCGCGCACGGCCAACGACGTCATCACCTATCTGCGCACCAAGGTCCTTGCCCCCTATACCTCCCACATCGAAACGACCAACGAGATCCAGATCACCAGCAACCCCCTGGACCTGCTGCTCATCGTCTTCAACGACAGATATCATAAGAAAGCACGCTTCGAGGCCAAACGCAAGCTGACGCTGATGAACCTGGCGGGCTCCATCGACCAGCGCGAGCGGGAGACCAATATAGAGCAGAAATTCTCGGACTTTCTCTTTTTTCTCAATGAACATGTGTGGAGCCCGTCGATGAAGATAGGAGAGCTGGAAATAGCCTATCTCGTCAGCCATCACGAGCCGCAGGCCTTTGCCTGCATCGACGTCAGAGTCGTCCGGGAGGAACAGCTGCAGTCGCTCCAGGACCTCCCCGGCCAGAAGGTCACCCTCATCAAGCGCCGGCGCTTCTCCTCACGAGGGCATGAGTATCCCATCTATGTCACCATCCGCAAAAAGACGCCGGAGGCAAAGGTTCTCAAGCTGCTGCGCAAAAATGAAAAGAACCCGGCGGCGGCCGTGGACGATGAGCTCGGCCTGATGGCCGTTCTCAATACCCCCAACGACGTCAAACAGTTCCAGCAGCACCTCACCCACAGTGCCCTCAGAATCGACTCCTTCATGACCCTCGAGGACATCTCAGACACGCTTACCGGCGAAAAATACCAAAACACTGCCGTGGGCAGCTCGGACCAGACCCAGATGCTTAAATTTTTCGCCCGCCTTGGCGGCATACGGGTGGAGTTCATCCTCCACACCAACAAAAGCTACCTCAATTATATCTATCAGCGGGATGTGGCTCACGACGAATATGAGGTTAAACGCATCTTCGATACGGGTGTGGCCGAACTTCTCTTCCCCCAGGATATATACAGCCTCGATCACAACACAATTCGAGAACAGCAGCTTCGCCGCTTTCGCCGGCAGATAGAAGACTTTTAGCTGACCCAGCCAACTCCGGCCGCAGTCGCAGCATCGCCGCCGTGATATCACAGGCATTACGACGGAGCCGGCGGCACCCCGAAAAGGACATCGGCGTCGAAGGCACGCCCAGCTATAGAGAAGAAGGACAAGCGCGAGGAACCGACATGAGCAGCTGCAGTGAAACCGGCCCCCTGATCAAAAGCCTCCTCGACACCGATCTCTACAAGATCACCATGCTCCAGGCCTTCTATCACGCGCCGGAATTCCGCACCGTCGAAGTCGAGTGGAAATTCGCCTGCCGCAACCGTCATACCGCCGATCTTGCCGATCTGACCCCGCACATCCGCAGACAGCTTGAACATGTCTGCAGCCTCTCCTTCACCGACGAGGAACTGCGCTATCTGGCAGATTTTCCCTTCTTTTCCTCCGATTTCATAGAATTTCTGCGAATATTCCGGCTCGACGACCGCTTCGTTCACCTGCACAAGCAGGATGGCGCCATAGACCTGCGCATCAAGGGGCCGCTTATCCATGTCGCCCTCTTTGAAATCTACCTGCTGGCGATAATCAGCGAACTCCACACGCTGATCACCTGCAATGGCTTTTCCGAAGAAAGCGGCCGCCGCAGGCTGCAGGGAAAAATCGATCTGCTGCGCTCCGAGGCCGACCTCGATGATTTTGTCTTCGTCGATTTCGGTACCAGACGACGGGCCAGCCGCAGCTGGCAGAGGCAGGTCCTGGAAATGCTCATCGAGCAGGTACCCCGGCATCTGGCAGGCAGCAGCAACATCCATTTCGCCAGAACCCTCGGCATCAAACCAATCGGCACCATGGCCCACGAATGGTTCCAGGCCTGGCAGGCGGTCACCCGGCTGGCCGATGCCCAGAAAGCCGCTCTCGAAGGCTGGGTCCGCGAGTACCGCGGCCGTCTGGGCATCGCCCTGACCGACTGCTATTCCATGGACGCCTTTATTCGCGACTTTTCCGACCCCTACTTCGGCAAGCTCTATGACGGGCTCCGTCACGACAGCGGACCGCCGGTCGAGTGGGGGCGCAAGGCCATCGCCATGTACCTCCGCATGGGAATAGACCCGCTGACCAAAACACTGGTCTTCAGCGACAGTCTTGATTTTCCCATAATGATCAGTCTTTATCGGGCATTCAACAAACGCGTCAAAGTAAGTTTCGGCATCGGCACCAATCTCACCAACGATGTCGGCAATGTCCCTCTTGATATCGTCATCAAGATGGTGGCGGCGGCAGGCAGGCCGGTGGCCAAGATCTCCGATGAACCCGGCAAGTCGATGTGCGAGGATGAAGAGTACCTCCATTATCTGGCGACGGTATATGGGATCGATCCTCACCGCCTGCCACTCCCGAAGAAATAGTTATCACCCCGCCGCCTGAGAACGCTTGAACAGGGCCTGCGCCTGGTGGAAAACGCCACTCCTGTTAGAATCGCGCCTGCTCCGTCCAGGCGGTGCCGGATAAGGCTCTGTTTCTACAGGAAAGGTCAACTCAAGCCTTGCAAAAAACACCGCCTGCAGGTATGAATGTCCTTCGTGAGGAGGAGTGCCGGAGCGGCTGAACGGGGCGGTCTCGAAAACCGTTGTGGGGGCGACCCCACCCAGGGTTCGAATCCCTGCTCCTCCGCCAGTTTTTTCTTACACAAAATCAATTATAACAAATATTTGTTTGCTTCTGTTCTGGCTTGACAATGCAGTTCTAGAGCAAATACCAAAACGATGCAGACCCATTTTCTATTTTATGCAGGAATATGGTGTGCGCCCAGGGGAGGCCATGGGCTTGCAGCGTGACTGCATCTTGGATGGGAAAATTATTATCAGACGTTCTTTGGTTGCCGGACAGTTGCGGCAGACAACGAAAACCGGGAAGGTAAGGCATTACCCTGTTACTGATTTCATGCGGTCTATTCTGGATGCTATACCGTTGAGCATCAACAAGAATAAATCACATTTTTATACTGCTAGAGGTATAAAAACCAACTTGCTTTTATACCGCTGGCGGTATATATTTTCATAAGGAGTAAAGTTTGACCAGTAAGGAGCTGTTCAAGATGCTTGAAGAAGATGGCTGGTATCTGGTGAGGACAAAAGGAAGCCATCACCATTTTAAGCATCCCGAAAAAAAGGGCTTAATAACGCTGCCACATCCGAAGAAGGATTTACCGCAAAAGACTATTGCCAGTATTTTGAAGCAAGCGGGGATAATGATATGAGATATCCACTAGCTATTCATAAAGATGATAATTCTTGTTATGGGATCACTGTTCCCGATATTCCTGGGTGTTACTCTGCAGGTGATACCATTGATGAGGCAATCGAAAATGCAATAGAGGCAATCAGCAGCCACCTGGAAATGCTGGCAGATGATGGAATAATAGCACCTGAGGCATCGAGAATAGAAGATCACCAGGGCAATCCGGAATTTGAGGGTGCAACGTGGGCTTTTGCTGATCTGGACGTTTCTGCTTTTCTGGGAAAGACTGAAAAAGCGACCGTGACCCTTCCCAAACTGCTTATACAAAAAATAGACGCTGCCGTGCAATCTGGTTCAGCAAAAAGCCGCTCTTCGTTTTTGGCTAATTCAGCTATCCAAGCGTTATGTAAACGTGAAAAACACAGCTGAAAAAACGGTATTGCAACTGCTTGGGTGGGATTCCACAGGGCCCCCTGTCTCTTTGTAACTGGACAAGCTGAGTTCCAGAGGGATGCACTGGCGTACTCCCCCAACGGGGGCCATAGACGGCGCACTGCTCGATTTGCCTGCCGTGGAAGGATTTCGCCAGGACATTTTTTCAAAGACCGGGCTGCAGCGTGAAATATCAGGCCCTCTCAGAGGAAGCGATGTCCACCTTTCCCACCGGCGCCAGGTAGATTGTGAACTGTTCCTCGCCGTCCACCCCCAGCAGGGCGTCCATGGCCTCCTGGTCATAGGCGGCAACGGCGCAGGTTCCGGCGCCGATGGCTTCACAGGCCAGGTAGAGGTTTTGGCAGACGTGGCCGGCATCGAGGAGAATGACCCGGTGGGCGGCCTGCAGGTAACGCCACTCCATACGGTAGGGCACGGTGGTCCAGATAAAGACGACGCCGCTCTCAGCGACGAAATGCTGGCCGAAAACCGCCTTATTCAGCTGCTTGCCGGTGGCGGCGTCAAGAGGGGCTTGCAAAACCAGCTGATGCGACAGCGGCAGATAACGATAGAGGCCCTTGGCCAGCGTCTCTACTTTCTGGAGGTAGAGATAGGTCTCGAAACTGTGCCGGGCGCCGGCGGACGGCACGCAGCGAAAATGCGGGGTTTGCCGGTCTGGTTCTCTTCTTCCCTGCGTCGCCCACAACAGAAAGGCCAGCTCCTCCAGTGTCAGGGAAGCCTCACTGAAGCGTCTCCTGCTTTTTCGGCCGCCAATAGCGGCGGCAAGGTCCACTTTCGGCACGGCCTCGGAAAAAGACCGGCAGTCGGGCAGGTCGATGCGGGGCAGCCCCGGGTCGACGGGTTGCTGGGCCGGAGGCACGGGTACCCCTCTGTTCTGGTCGCTCGACCGGAAATCGATTTTCTTGCGGATACTGTCTTTAAGAAAATTCCGATACAGGCTTATGTCATCCATACCATATCCTCCTCTGAAAAAAGGGTTCGCCGGCCGTCATCCCCGCCAGTCTATACCCGTCGGCCGTGAATTGGCTATCAGCCAGATGCCGAATCTCTCCTCTACCTTCATGCCGGCGCCGGGGTTGATGACTACCTTTCCTGTATCCGTCTGCAGGGCAAAACTGAGGTAGTCGTACCTTTCCTTGAGATAGTTATGAAGCTGCCAGTAGGACCATTCCCTCTCGAGTTCCGGCACCGTAACGAAATATATCTCTTCCTGCTCGTCATTGGTGAGCAGCACCTGCAGAGGAATATGGGTTTTATCCTGCATCGCCTGGACCAGCATCTCGGCGGTCATCTGGACGATAACCTCGAACTTGCCCGGCACGCTCCTGAAGGTCTCCAGGGCCTCGGTCGATATGCAGCGAACGGTGACATCGCAACTTTCCCCCTTGAGCTTCATCACATTGACCAGGGCGAAAAGGGTTTCGTCGTCGCTGCCGGTATGGACAACCACCCTTCGGGCCCTGCTGATACCTGCCCGCTTAAGCGTCGACGTAATCTCGGCCTTGCCCTTGACGAAGATAACGTTGTCCCTTCCCGGCATGGGGTGCTGTTCGAGATTGGCGGCCAGGACTATGTCTACATCGCTGCTGCCGTCATCCTTGAGGATCTGCTCTATGAGAAAGGATGTCTCCTCCGTGGCGCCGACGACCACGATATGGCCGCTGCCGCTGTACTCAATCTCCCCCGTCATCTTTCTGTCCCTCCTCTCGATTATGCTCGATGCTAAATAGGTGATAAAGGCAGCGCTGAGACCGATGCCGAGAAACATTGGCAGAAGCACCGCCACGATCCTGCCTGACGCCGAAATCGGATAGATATCGCCATATCCCACCGTTGTGCTGGTAACCACCGACCACCACATGGCGTTGGCAAAACTGGTGAGCGCCGACTCCGCCGGCTCGACCGACATCACCAGCAGGCTCGAGACGATTAAAACCAGGACATAGATGACCACCAGGGAAATACCCTGCCGCCGTTGCACTTCTTTCATCATCCTCTTGATAAAGAAAATCAAATCCGCCGCTCCTCATTGACTCCCGCATTGACCTCCACGGCCGGCTCGCCGCCAAGGGAGCCGGTTTGCTTCCAGATACCATACCGCTTCCAGATACCATACCATATCCGGGCCAAGCCTAGCTTTTTTAGACGACCATTTCCACCTTTTTTGACCATGTCTGGCGGCGGCCGAACTCGTTTTGGGTCTGATAATTATTTTTGTTTATCTGATTACCCCTGAAACTCAGCTTGACCAATTACAAAGAGACAGGGTGCCCTTTTCACGGGTATCTGCAGCCAGGACGGCTGCAGTTAAGCCCCCAGGGAT
>JBEPWT010000031.1:0-23831 GCA_041642275.1 Desulfopila sp.
AACATCAAAGAGAAAATTCATCTCTTCGGGCATACCATACTTGAATCCGAAAGACATCACCTTGACCTTCATTGTTCTTCCTTTGGGCTTTTGCATTCAAGCCGTGCCCCCCTGTCGACAAACGGCTCTCAATTTTGACGGCTCAGGATCTGTTTTATCAGTGCATAGGCCTGGCCATATATCTTTGCATCGGAGCTGGCCCGGGGACCGGCGATGTTGAGGATCTCGGGGTGATGCCGCCTGAGCCATTCTTCCAGGCAGGCGGCAGCCACGGGCAATCGCTCCAGGTCTATATGCAGATACGGTTTGCCCACCTCCGCGGCGATCTTCGCCGTCAGGGCCGAACCGCCGGTAAGACTGCCTCGGGAGATGATAAGGGTGGCATCGGCGGCCTCGACATTCTTTCTCGTCCTCTCGGGATAGGATTCCGTTGGCAGCTCCTGCATGTGGGCGTAGCGCTGCGGCAGGGGACCTCTCTCGGTTCTTCGCCCCGCCGGCAGCCATCCTCCGTAGGCCAGGCCGACGTCCATCGCGGCATCAAGGGCCGCCTGATCCACCCCTGTCTGGCCGCCGGAGATAATCTTTTGTACCATGACTCAGTCCGTCTCCGCCTTCAAAAGTGTACAGACCACGGTCCTTTTCTTCCTCGGCCCGTCGAACTCGCAGAAAAAGATATTCTGCCAGCGTGACAGTCCGAGCCTGCCGTCGATGATGGGAATGGTCTCCGAAGGACCCACCAGACCGGCCTTGATATGGGCGTCGCCATTGCCGTCCTGGCGGTCATGCAGCCAGACGCCCCGAGGAATGATCTTTCGAAGAAACTCGATGACGTCGGTCTGAACCGAATCGTCCCAATTCTCCTGAATCATCAGGGCTCCGGTGGCGCCCTGGGCATAGAGGCAAAGAATACCCGTTTTTACGCCACTTCGCCGCACCAGTTTTGTCATTTGTTCGGTTATGTCGATGAGGGTCTCGCGCTGAGGTGTTGCGATTTCCACTGTCTGCTGCATAATCGCTCCTTGTGGTTTTCTTCTCTCTCACTGGCCCCTTAGTTTACAAGAAGAATGTTGTGCAAAAAGGTCCCGCGGAGTGTACCATCTCCCTGATGACCTGTCGGAATCGGAGTATTTTCCATCCCCCATTGGAGAGGTGCCCATACCATTCATGCCTGTACAACGAGTCAACCACATCCGCCATCTACCGGCAATTCTGCTGTCGATCCTTCTTTTCTTCGCCTGCCAGCCACCGGCGGGCACCGCCCAAAGTCTGGACATCAACCTTTCAGACGACCAAAGCCAGTGGCTGCAGGACCACCCCCGGCTCCGGGTGCAGCTGGCGGTGGACTGGCCTCCCTATAACTATGTAGAAAATGGCAGTCCCCAGGGATTTGTCAACGATTATATCCAGCTGCTCGCCGAAAAACTCGGTGTTGAGGTCGAATTCGTTTCCGGACAGAACTGGAGCGAGTACGTCGATATGCTCGCCGACAACAAACTCGACTGCATAACCAACATGACCATTACCCCGGAGCGCAAAAAGCGCTTTCTTTTCTCCGAAAAAAGCGTCGTCAATGTTTTCAATGGCCTTCTGACCCTGAAGGAAAACAGCGACCGGGCCGATTTGGAAAAGCTGCGCGGCACTACCCTGGCAGTGGCCCGGGGGTATGCCCAGCAAGAGTTGCTTAAACGCTACTATCCCGATATCAAACTCCTTCCCACTGAAAACCTGCTGGAGGCCGTCCGTCAGGTAATGGCCGGCAGGGCCTTCGCGGCCATAGGCGCCCACGCTGTTTTCAATTATTACATCGCCGAACATCTCCTCGGTGAAGTCAGCAGCGTCCCCATCACCGGCAATATCATTTTCCCCTCCGCTCCCCATCATATCGCCGTCCACCCCGACAACGCCGCCTTGCTGGCACTTCTGGACAAGGCAGCCGCCGCCGTAAGCGAAGAAGAACGTCAACTCCTCAGAGAAAAATGGCATCTGCGGCGTCCGCAGCAAAACGGCCTCATGCTCAGCGGCGAAGAACAGGATTACCTCACCCGCAAAAATCAGCTCTCTATCTGCGCCGATCCCGACTGGATGCCGCTGGAAAGCATCACAGGCGGCAGGCATGTCGGTATGGCCGCCGATTACCTGCGTCTCGTCGCCAAACGGCTCGGCCTCTCTCTGGAACTGGTCCCCAGTCCCAGTTGGAAGCAGACCCTCGATTTTGCCCAAAACCGCCAATGCGATCTCATCACCCTGGCCATGTCGACACCGGAGAGAAGACTCTACCTGCACTTCACCACCCCCTACTTCACGACCCCGCTGGTGGTGGCCACCGAAGACAGTACACCTTTCATCGCCGACTTCGGCGCATTGCGCAACAGATCTTTGGGGTACACCAAAAACTACGCCTTCGGCCCCCTGCTCCAGGAGAAACATGACCACCTGGCCTTCGTCGAGGCGGAGAGCCTTGAACAGGGCTTGTCCATGGTCCTCGAGGGCCAACTTTTCGCCTTTATCGATTCCCTTCCCACCCTTGCCTATACACTTCAGCACTATCCCGGCGAACTTAAAATCGCCGGCGATACCGGCGAAACACTGGAGCTGCGGATGGGTGTCCGCAACGATGAACCGCTGCTTTTGAGCGCTGTGAACAAGGCCATAGAATCCATCCGCGAAGAAGAACACCAGGAAATCCTCAACCGCTGGATATCCGTTGAGTACGAGGAAGGCACCGACTATGGCCTTATCGTTCGCCTCGCCCTGGCTGCCGCGGTTATCTTCATCCTGCTCTTTTACCGGCAGGTGACCCTGAAAAAGCTTAACAGCAGACTGCAAAGACGCAATACGGAAATCACCAGACAGTCCGAACTCCTCAAGAAGACCCAGGAGCAGCTGCTCGTGACCCAGTATGCCGTCGACTCCTGCTCTTTTCCGATATTCTGGCTACAGCTTCACCATGACCACAGCCGCATCGTTCATGCCAACGAGGCCGCTGCCGCCGGTCTCGGCTACGATCTGCAGGAGTTTCTGCAACTTGACCCGCAATCAATAAACCTGTCTCTTGCGACCCCGACGACCACAGCTTTTACGGCTCCCCGGCAACAGACGCCATCTTCTCCGATTTCCACCGTTTTCAGACGCCGGGACGGCAGCACCTTTCCCGTTGAACTTCACAGCAGCTTTTTCACCTATAAAGACCAGCGCTTTCTTTTCATGTTTTTCATGGATATAAGCAAGCAGAAAGAGATGGAGGCCAAGCTGCACCGTTCCATGAAGATGGAGGCCGTCGGCATGACGGCAGGCAGCGTTGCCCATGACCTCAACAACATACTCTGCGGAATCGTCTCCTACCCCGAACTGCTTTTGCTGGAACTCGCAGATGATCACCCCATTCGCCCCCAGCTGGAAGCCATCAAGAAATCCGGCGAACAGGCGGCCGAGATCGTCGACGACCTCCTGACCATGGCCCGCGGCGCAGCCGCCGTTCGTCAAACGGTACATCTCAATGCCATCATCTTATCCTATTTTGACTCGCCTGAGTTCAAGAGCCTGCAGGAACGTTTTCCCCGAGTCAGATGTTCACTGCAACTCGACCCGCATCTGAAAAATAGCCACTGTTCACCGCTGCACGTCAGAAAATCGATTATGAACCTGGTGATCAACGGCTATGAGGCCGCCCCGGAGGGGGGCACCGTCCGCCTTAGCACCTTCAACCTCGAGATTACCGCCTCTGCCGAAGATCATCAGTACGTCAATCCGGGCGAATACGTGGCCTTTGAGGTCGAGGACTCCGGCCCCGGCGTCTCCGCCGAGTCCATGGCCCATATTTTCGAACCCTTCTACTCAAAAAAGCAACTGGGGAAGAGCGGCACCGGCCTGGGGCTCTCCATCGTCTGGAATACCGCCCAGGATCACGACGGCTCTGTTACGGTGAGCAACGGGGATCGCGGAGCGATATTTCGGCTGCTGCTGCCGGCGACCATGGCTGAAATCAGCGGTGGCGAAGATGAGAAAATCGATGAGGAGCTCCAGGGCAGCGGCGAGAAGATTCTAATCATCGACGACGAGGAGCGTCAGCTTGATATCGCCAGCAGAATTCTGCGGACTCTTGGCTACACTCCCCACGTGGCCAGTTCCGGTGAAGAAGCCCTGTTGCGCATCGACGAGAACTTCGATCTGGTCCTGCTCGACATGCTCATGTCGCCGGGCATGGGCGGCAAAAAAACCTATGCGGCGATTCTGGAAAGACAACCGCGGCAGAAGGCAATCATTGTCAGCGGTTTCTCCGAAGACACCGAGGTCCGCCAGACCCTTGCCATGGGAGCCGCCCGTTTCGTACGCAAACCCTATTCACTCTACCGGCTCGGCGCCGCCGTCAGGGACGCCCTGCGGTGATGCGGCATAGGGCGGGCGGCAGGTCTGTGGGAAGTTTGCGCCATGGCCGTCTTTGATAATCTCGTAAAAAGTCATCGAAGTCGCCGGGATGGGCTCTGGAAAAAGCTTGATATACTAGGCGTAGTATCTGAAACGGTGATTTGACAGTACATGCGGTACGGCAAATCGCCGTTTCAGATCTACAACGACGTAGATCGAGCTTTTTACGAGTCCATCATCTTTAAAGGGCGGAAACATGTTTCTTCATCATATTGATGCAGAAAAAGGAAAAAACCAGCATTGCCTGCAGAAATATCAGGAAACCGCGCCAGCCGTAATGTTCGAAGAAATATCCGGGTAAAAAGGAACCGAAAGTACCGCCCATATAATAGAAGGATATATAGACGCCGTTGGCGATCGCCTTCTTCTGCGACGAGAGTTTGTTGACCAAACCGGAAAGCAGGGAGTGAGCCATGAACAAGCCTGTACAGAAAACGAACATGGCGGCGAACATCACCTGGTAGTTTTCGATCATGAAAAGAGTCGTGCCGGCAAAGAAAATGACGATGGCGACGCGAATGGCATCCGACTCGCTGCCGAAAATTTCTATAATCCGGCGACTGTTGAGGGAGACAAAAATCCCCATGGCATAACCGAAGTAGAGAAAGCCGATGCCTGCCTCGCCCGCACCCGGGTTTATCTGCTTGAGGGCGAAGGGCAGAAAATTCATCATTGCCGAAAAAACAAAGAAAATCGAAAATATGCCGACATAGAGCCAAAAAAACCTGCCGTGGCGCAAAAGGGCCAGTACCTCTGCCGGTTTGGGCTTGGCATACTCCATGTTGGCATCCTTTTCGAGAATGCGCAGAAGATAGAAGGCGACAATGAGCAGCAGCCCCAGAAAGACGAAGAAATACCGCCAGCCGAAAAGCTCTGTTGACAGACCGGAGAGAAAACGTCCGATAAAGCCGCCGACAATGGTGGCGGCAATATAGCCGGCGATGGAATGCTGGACGTTTTGGCGATCCGAGGTAAAGGAGATATAACTCATAAGAGAGGTGAGGATGGCCGGGATCATCAGCCCCTGGACGGCCCGGATGAGCAGCAGGGAGAAATAACTCGTCGAACAGGCAAAGACCAGCTCGAGCAGCCCGAGCATGAGTACGGCGCCGCGCACCAGCAGCTTGGCGGAAAAGGTTTCCAGCAGAAAGCCGTAGAACAGCGGCGCAATGCCCAGGGGCAACATCATCAGGGTCGTGAACAGCAGTGCCTGAAGATTGGTGAGCTCGAACTCCTGCTGGAAGACCGGCTGGATAGGCTGAGCCGCATAGAGCGAACAGATTGTGATAATCGCCGTAAAATAGATTATTTTCAGATGGGGCCTGCCGGCCGGGATTATTCTCATAGCTGGTGGCAAAGAGGAAATAGCGTGTGAGATGCCGGCGTTTTTTTCCTAACTCAATGCCTTGTCGAGAACATCCTGCAGTCCCTTGAGGTCGAAAGGCTTGGCTATGCAGCCGCAGAAACCGTAGCTTCTGTACTCCTGCATGATAATATCGCTGGAATAGCCCGAAGAGACCAGGACCTTGGCGGCGGCATCTGTTTCGAGGATATGGACTACGGCATCCTTGCCGCCCATACCTTTGGGAACATTAAGATCGAGAATGACCAGGCTGAAAGGATCGCCCTGTTCATGGGCCTGGCGATAGAGCCGGACAGCCTCCTCACCACTGCCGGCAACGACGGCCTGATATCCAAGATAGGAGAGCATCTGCTCGGCTATATCCGCTACAATTTCCTCATCGTCCATCACCAGTATTTTTTTTCCCGCCTCGCTCACCATAATCTCCTCAATAGTGTGCCCGTCGCACCATTTCCACCACCCCATCATCTCTAACTATGCCAGGAATATACACTTTCAGTCAAGCAATTTGATCGCTTTGCACAATTGGCGCTTCTGCCGAAAACGATCTCATCCCTGACTTTTCCGTTGCTGATTGCCAATCAAACTCAGCCTGGCCTCTAGCAAGGGGGCCGGGTTGCTCATTTCGCGGGTGTCTGCAGCCAGGACGGCGTAAGCCTTGCCCCCATGGACGGGTTTATGGCGTCCCGTGAAATGAGCAATCCGGTCCCTCGGGAGGCGTAGCTGAGTTTCATACGTAATCAGTTTTCCGTTTGCTTTACATTGCTCTCATTCGGTGTCATTATATATCCGTCCGGACGACGCTTTGTTTTCTCAGTTATGCAGCCGGCAGCCGGATGCCGCACTACATTGTCCGTCCGAGGCTGCAGCCGCTGACCCCATCTTCACGCGAGGCAGCCGATGACTGCACTGGAAAAGAACCTGCTCTACAGCCACAAAGAAAAAAATTTCATGGAAGTGGTCGACGAGGGTCAATACCGCTCTCTCTATTTCCAGGGAGATGTGGTCCAGAGCAGAATGTGCCTCAAAGATCCCGGCATGCTCGTTCTCAGATACACCCAGTATATGATGGCCGCCGCCCTGCTTGCCCGCCCCAGTCCGTCACAGGTCCTGCTCATCGGCATAGGAGCAGGCTCCCTTCTGCATTTCTTTGACCGCTTTCTGCCCTCATGCCGCATCGACGCCGTCGATTATTCCGAAAACATCATCAGGGTGGCCCGCGGATATTTTCGGCTGCCGGAAAACGAATCCATCCGTATCCACTGCGACGACGGCCTGCACTACCTCAAAAATCTCAGCCGCGAACACCTTTTCGATCTGATCCTCATCGATGCCTTCACCGATACGGGCATGGCCAGAACCGTCTACTCCAGCGAATTCTTCAAGACGGCTCGCACCAGACTCACGGATACCGGCGTCGTCTGCTGCAATCTCTGGAGCGGCAACCCGGCGGTCTACAAAAGTGTTAAAAAGGCAATGACAAAACATTTTGCCGGCAGCATCTTCATCCCCGTGCGCAAACGCGAGAACCGGATCGCCCTGCTCTTTCAAAAGAGTATCCCCTGGGATGCAATCTGTCCCTCGACACCTGACCTCGAGGCTCTGGGTCGAAACTATGGGATCGATTTTGCCGAGGTTTCCGCGGCCGCCCGCAAGCACAACATGAAACTGAGCGAGAGGATGCAGCAGCTGTTCCGCTGAAGGTTTTGAGCGGGCCGGTATTGCTGCTGCCGGCCGCGGTCCGTCTCAAGGATAATTTCCGTTGGAGGCGCGAAACCGAGCGATTACAAATAGCCAAAAGGATTTTTGGCGGTGTGAACCCGTTCGAGCTGATCGGCAAGTTCCGTCGTCTCATTTTGCCAGAAGGAGGAAGTGCCGTAGTCCGGCAGCACCGCGGTATGGCCGTCCTCCACCACCTGATAACCGCACCAGGCCAGGTAATGGATATAGCGCATGGCCCGCAGCGGTTCTATCAGGCGGCAGCTTCGCCTGTCAAAAGCATGAAAAACCTCATAACCTTCGAGAAAGAGATCGAGTTCCACCAGGCTCTCTTCCCCATAGCCCTGCAGCAGCATCCAGACGTCCTGTATCTGGGGGCCGGTGACCATGTCGTCGAAATCGATAAGGTAAAAGGATTCACCGGGGCGGTGAATAATATTTGAAAAATGGAGATCACCGTGAATGCGCTGGAGGGCGACGCCGTCGAACAGGGCGTCGATCTCCTTTACCAGACGACGGCCGAGCGAAAAAAATGCGCTGCGCACATCGGAAGCGACCAGCCCGTGCTCCTCGAGAAACTGGAGCTGGCCGAGGGTGGAGACCGAGGGAACCAGCCTTTGCCGGTTCGGTGCCTGACGGATATTGCCCGTGGCATGGACCCGGCCGACCAGTCGGCCGAGTTGCTGCCATTGGTCGTCGCTGAACTCGTCGACGCTCCGGCCGCCGCATTTGGGAAAGAAAGCGTAGTGAATCTGACGCCAGCAGCCGAGAGTCGTACCGTCTGCCAAGACAAGGGGAGCGATTACCGGCACCTCGAATTCTGCCAGTTCCTGGAGAAAGGCATGTTCCTCGGCGATGGCCGCCGCCGTCCAGCGGCCCGGCCGGTAAAACTTGACGATAATACCGGCCCCGTTGCTGTCCTCAAGTTCAAAGACCCGGTTGATATAGCTGTTCAGGGGCCGATAGAGATTGGTGAACTCTTTTTGCAGGGATTGCTCGGCAAGAGTCAGCACCTTTTCAGGATGCAGAGCCGAAAATGGCTTTTCCTGTTTCTCAGCGACCCGTCGCATTCTGCCCTCCCTGCTCCGGGAGCATATATCCGGAACACCATCGGTTTCTGCCGCCGGCCTTGGCTTCGTAGAGCTTGGCATCGGCGTACTCTACCAGCAGCAGTGAATCCATATCCGCCTTCGGTACCACCGACGATACGCCGATGCTGACCGTGATCCGTTTTTCGTCCACGGCGCCGTCGTGGCTGATGTTGAGCCGGCGCACGTTTTTACAGATTGTCTCGGCCATGACTTCCGCACCTTCAAGCTCGGTACGGGGCAGGACGACAACAAACTCCTCGCCGCCGTATCTGGCCACCCGGTCGACCCGTCTCTGGACCGAACCGGCCAGACACTGGGCAACGGCCTTGAGGGCGTCATCGCCCAGGGTGTGGCCGTAGTGGTCGTTGTAGGCCTTGAAATAATCGATATCGATAATGAGAATGGAGAGGTGTTCTCCGTAGCGTCTGCCCCGCTGCCATTCATCATGATAGATCTCATCGAAACTGCGCCGGTTGAGCAGTCCGGTGAGCCCGTCCATTTTCGACAGATGCGTCAGCTGCTCGTTGGTTCGCTCCAGCAGCCCCTTCAGCTCCTGCAGGTCGGCCAGCCTTTTGTCGAGTTCGCGGGTTTTTTCCTCCAGCTCCCTCTTCTGCCGGTAAAGTTCAAGAAATACGGAGACCTTGCCCTTGAGTATGACCGGTTCCAGGGGTTTGAAAAGATAGTCGACGGCACCGGAATCATAGCCCTTGAAGATGGAAGCCTGCTCCTTGTGTTTGGCGGTAACGAATATAATGGGTATATGACGGGTATGGCGGTTGCCGCGCATCAGCTCGGCGACCTCGTAGCCGTCCATGCCGGGCATCTGCACGTCAAGCAGCACCAGAGCGAAGTCATTGTCGAGGATTTTGGCCAGGGCCTCGTTGCCCGAACCGGCCGTGACCAGTTCAATATCCGGCGAATCCAGCAGTGATTCGAGAACGAGAAGATTTTCGGGCCGATCATCGACTATCAGAATTTTTGCTTTATCCATGCTTTATCCGTTACTCTTCAGTGCCGCCAGGAAGGACCCCAAATCAGCCAATGCCAGAACATAATCCACCTCAACAGCCTCCATGGCCGCACGGGGCATTGTATCGACCTCCGCCGTCTCCGGTGACTGGACGATACTCAGTCCGCCGAGCTGCTTGACCCTGGCCAGTCCGCCGGCACCGTCGCTGTTGGCGCCGGTGAGAATCACCCCCGCCAGAGTGCTGGCGTATGCCTCGGCGGCGGTCTCGAAGAGCACATCGATGGAGGGCCTGCAGTAATTGATCTTGGCCTCCGCCGACAGGGCGAAGGTTTTTCCCTTTTCCACCAGCAGGTGATAATCCGCCGGAGCGAAATAGATGGTGCCGGGCTCGATTTTTTCTTTGTCGCCTGCCTCCTTTACCGGCAGATCACAGGCCGCGGAAAAGTGCTCGACGAGATAGTGCCCTCCGCCAGGGCTCATGTGCTGCACCACAAGAATGGCCAGGCCGCAGTCTGGGGCGAAGCAGGGCAGTATTTTTTCAAGAGCGGCGATGCCTCCTGCCGAAACACCTATGGCCACCGCCTCGTAGACACCGGACTTGATCATGATCAGAGTTCCCTCTACTCCTGCAGACGTTTTTTGCGGTAGATTTTTTCCCGTGCCGCCACGATTTCAAAGCTGTCCGCCAGCTTCGAGAATCTCAGACTCTCCTTCGAACCAAGGCAGAGAAAGCCGCCGGGACAAAGACTGTCGCAGAACAATTCCAGCACCCTCTCCTGCAATTCCCTATTAAAGTATATAAGGACGTTACGGCAGAATATAATGTTCATCTCGCCAAAAACGCCGTCGGTTGCCAGATTGTGGGAGGAAAAAAGTATCTTTTTGCGCAGCCGGCTGTCGAGGATGACATGCTTGTCGTCGGCGGTATAGTAATCGGAAAAGGATTCGCGTCCCCCCGATTGTATATAATTGGCGGTATACTGTCTGATGACCTCGATGGGATAGATACCGCTCTGGGCTTTGGCGAGAACAATTTCATTGAAATCGGTGGCGTAGATCTGCGCTCGCTCCTTCATCTCCTCTTCTTCGAGCAGTATGGCCATGGAGTACACCTCCTGCCCCGCCGAGCAGCCGGCGTGCCAGACCTTGACAAAGGGATAGGTTTTCAAGTGCGGGACAATAAGCTGCCGCACCTCCTTGTAAAACCAGGGATCCCTGAACATCTCGGTGACATTGATGGAGAGATCGAGCAACAGCGCCGAAAAGAATTTCTCATCGTAAATGATTCGGTGAATCATCTCCGCATAATTCTTCAGACCGGCAAGATTTTTTCTCTGGGCTATTCTCCTCTTGGTATGCGCTCCGGCATAGTTCCTGAAGTCATAGCCGTACTTGCGGTAAACCGCCTCGAGCAGCAGGCCGATCTCGAGGTCTTCGTTGTCCATGGCGGCAATATGCTCATCCGTTGGCGAAGACATCAGTAGAGCCACACCCGCAGCATGGAAAGCAGCTTTTCCGGATCCACGGGCTTGGCCAGATAGTCACTGGCGCCGGCCTCTATGCACTTGCTCCTGTCGCCTTTCATGGCCTTGGCGGTGAGGGCAATTATCGGCAGATCACGATATTGACGCTTTTTGCGGATTTCCCGCATGGTCTCGTATCCGTCCTTTCGCGGCATCATGATATCCATGAGCACCGCATCGACCGTTTCGATCTCCTCGAGTTTCTCGAGGCACTCAATGCCGTCACGGGCTATAATCACCTCTATCTCCCGCTCCTCAAGGACACTTGTCAGCGCGAAAACGTTGCGCATATCATCATCAACCAGCAGCACTCTGCTGCCGGAGAGCACCCCTTCCCCATCATGCATCATTTTCAGCATGTTTCGTTTTTCTTCGGGCAGCTCGGCTTCGACCCTGTGGAGAAAAAGAGCCGACTCGTCAAGCAGCCTTTCCGGCGACTTGACCCCTTTTATTATTATGGACTCAGCGTACCGGCTCAGCTTCACCTCTTCCTCCTCGCTGAGCTCCCGACCGGTGTAGATGATAATCGGTACCCCCGACATGGCCTCATTGGCACGGATCTTCTCCAGCAGGTCAAAGCCGGACATATCCTCAAGGCCCAGATCGAGAATCATGCAGTCGTAGCTTCTCGATTCCAGCTCCCTGTAAGCCTCGGCGCCAGTGGCCACCGCCGTTGTCTTGACATCGGAATCGCCAATCAGCTGTCTGATGCTCTCCCGCTGCACGGTGTCATCCTCCACCAGCAGAAGCCGGCTTACCGGTTTGTCGATCATGGTTTCGAGCTTGCGGAAGGTTTCGTCCATCTTCTCCAGGGACACCGGTTTGGTCAGGTAGCCTATGGCCCCCATGCGCAGGGCCTCCATGGAACTGTCGGCAGCAGACATGAAATGGACGGGAATATGGCGCAGGCTGGGGTTGTTCTTCAGCCGCTCCATCACATTCAAGCCGTCGATGCCCGGCAGGCCGATATCGAGAATAACGGCACTGGGGCGGTAGTAGTCGGCAAAGTGAAGACCGGTTTCCCCATCTTCGGCAATTATGCATTTGAATCCCCGCTCCCGGGCAAAATCCCTGAGGATCATGGAGAAATTATTATCGTCTTCTATGATCAGAACGCTTTTGCTGGTCGGCGTCACTTCCTTGCGGTCATCTTTCACCTCCTCTCTGCCCTTCGCCGTTTCCTTCTCAGCTGCCCGGGCGTCCGGCTCCCTCACGGCCACCTGAGCCGCGGCCGCTTCAGCGGGCCGCGCACCGGCCTCGCCTTCCACTTCCGGCTCCGTTTGCTGCCCGGACCCGCTCAGTTCATGTTTTTCCGGAAGAACGACGGTGAAGGTGGATCCCTGCCCCTCCACGGAATCAAGCAGTATCACGCCGCCGAGAAGGCGGGTCAGTTCCCGGGAAATAGACAGTCCCAGTCCGGTGCCGCCGTAGTTGCGGCTGGTGGAACCGTCGGCCTGCTGAAAGGCCTCGAAAATACCCTTCTGCTTTTCCGCCGCTATGCCTATGCCCTCATCCTTGACGGCAAAGGCGAGCGAGTTTTCGACATCAAGGGAGATGCCGGCCACCTGCGCGGCGCTGGGCCGGGAGATCTCCAGGGCAACCGTTCCCTCCCTGGTGAATTTGAAGGCATTGGTGATAAGATTGCGCAGCACCTGCTGCAGCCGCTGCTCATCTGTTATGATTTTTTTCGGCAGTCCCGGGGCCACCGCGAAAACAAGGTCCAGGCCCTTGCTGTCGGCGATATCCTTGTACATGCGGTGCAGATCCTCGTTAATGCGGACGAGCTTTACCTCTTCGATGATCAGATCGATCTTGCCCGCCTCGATCTTGGAGAGATCGAGAATCTCATTTATAAGTTTGAGCAGTTCACTGCCAGAGGAGTTGATGGCCCGGGCCGACTCCACCTGTTTGGCGGTGAGATTGCCGTCCTTGTTGGCTCCCAGGAGCTGGGAGAGAATGAGAATGGAGTTGAGCGGCGTTCGCAGCTCGTGCGACATATTGGCGAGAAATTCCGACTTGTATTTGCTGGCTACCTCGAGTTCCTCTACCTTTCTCTCTACAATTTCCTGCGCTTCCTTGAGATCGCTGTTCGTGGCCCAGATTTGGTTTTTCTGCTCTTCCAGGACCCGGCTACGCTCTTCAAGCTCGTCGTTGGTAACCCTCAGTTCTTCCTGCTGGGCCTGGAGCTCGGCCTTGGATTGCTTCAGCGCCCGGGTCTGCTCCTCAAGCTCCTCGTTGGTGACGCGCAGCTCCTCCTGCTGGGCCTGCATCTCCGCCTCCGACTCCTGCAGGGCTCTGGCCTGGCGTTCGAGCTCGCTGTTGCTGGCCTTCAATTCCTCCTGCTGGCGCCGGGCCTCGTCGAGCAGTTCCGAAATCCTCATGCGCGACCGGGCAGCACTGAACAGAACAGCGACATTGGCGATATTCTGGTTGAGAAATTTTTTCTGCAGATCGTCAAAGGGGTGCATGGAACCGATGAGCATGACGCCGGCCACCTCGCCTTCGTCGGCATGTATGGGAGCGGCCAGATAGTGTTTCAGCGGAGCTTCGCCGGCACCGTAGTTCATCGCTGGTGCACCTTCGTCCATCTGCGAGAAGCAGATACTTTCCGATTCCAGCGCCGCCTGGCCGACCATGCCCTCGCCAACGGCAAAACTGTTGAAATTTCCCTGACGGTCACTGAAGCAATGGGAGGCCCTCAACTCGAGCAGACCCTGATTGTTGAGATAGATCGCTCCGAGCTGCGCCTCGAAGTGATGGACAAAAAACCGGATGCAGCCGCGGGCCAACTGGTCCGGGTCGAGCTCGCCGCGGATAGCATCATCGAGCTGCTCCTTGCCGGACTTGAGCCAGTTCACCTCTTTGAGACTGACAGCCATTTCGTTGAGAGACCGGGCCAGATCACCAAGTTCATCCTTCCGGTCCGTAGGCAGCATGGAATCATAGTGACCGTGGGAGATGGCATCGGCAAATTCGATATCTCTAAGGATGGGCCGGGTGAACCCCCGGGAAAGAAGCCAGGCCCAGCCCCCTGTGAGCAGCGTGAAAAAGGCGACAAAGATAGCGAGGTTGCGATATATGCGGCGTAGCGGCGCCGTGACTTCGTATTTATCGATCTTGGATATCAGGTACCAGTCAAGGCCCTCTATATTCAGTTTATCATAGGCCACCAGCACAGTTTTGCCGGCACTATCGGTATAGACGCCGTGCCCTCCGGCATTTCCCGACTCGACGGCATCCTGCCAATAGGCCAGATCTCTGCCCAGATCGTAGCCGATGACGTATTTGCCCTCGCCCATGGTTGTCAGGCGGCTCCGGAACTCAAAACCTCCTCCGTTTTTTTCCCGGCCAATGAGATAGGACTCGCCGCTTTGCCCCATACCTTTGCGGGACTCCGTTATCGTCGAGATAAGGTTTTCGTTGAAGCGGAGAATGACGACAGCAATCTTCTCACCTAAGAGATTGGTCACCGGGTGACCGATAAAGGCAACCTCTCTGCCCTCGGCCGGCGCATAGGGGGAAAAATCGGAAATGACCGTCGCCGAAGATGCCATCACCTCATTCCAGACCTCGGCCAGAGCACTGCTTTTCAAACTGCTGTGACGCAGATTCTTGCCGTTATCTCCTTGATTCTGAACCGAATAAACAATGTTGCCGTAATCGGCATCCACCAGATAAAGGTCGCTGTAACCGTTGAGATAGGCGTAATCCTGCAGTTGCTTGGCGATGCCGCCGACGAGTGCTCGATACTCGGCGCTGGAGGTATCGAAAAGGCCGCTGGGGGAAGAGGCCACCATCTTTTCGCGGTAGGGGCCTATCTGCCTGACAAAGTTATATATGCGCTCGGAATCGGCCAGCAGGCGGATATCGACGAAGCTCCTGCCAAAATGATTTTCAATCTGACCTTTACGGATAGTCTGGATGGTGGTTAAATTATCAAACGATTTTTCGATCAGCGATTTCTCGGTCCAGTAGCTGTAGAGAAAACCGACAACCAGAACGGGGAACAGGCCTGTCTGTATAAAAAGATAGAGGAGTTTCGGACGAATACGAATATCTGACAATCGCAGCATTACCTGCTCCCTGAAAAAGAATATTCTCTTGCTAACCGATCAGGCCAAGACAGCAGATATACCACGCCCAGAATTTTTTTCAACAGCTGCCCTGCCTCAGATTGCATTTTTGAAATTATCCGGTCCCCGGCAGGTGGGGAAACGGCAACTGGCCCACTCTCCCATGACCCTCTCGCCCCACGCCGATTTTCGACACAGGCCTTCCGCTCTGCAGGGGTATTGCCGCCGCTGCGGTGGAGAGCACCGGCTTTGGCCGGGCAGGACTCCGTTTTTTTGCGCGGAACTGATGATGCAGCTTATCTCTCGTGGTTGCCTGGATATTGCCTCTCCGCACCCCGAACCCGGAAGCCATTCCACCCTGCCGCTTTTCAGCAGGCAGAGGGGAAAGATGTTTGGCGTTCTCGAAGGGGTCGACAGCCGCGGCGGCCGGATGGTTCTGCGCGCCTTTTCCGGTCAATTCAACGGCCTCTGGAACATAGCCGGCTGGGCACCGCCACTTTTTGACCAACAGAGCTGGCAGAAGACCAATGCCGCGACGGAAAAAGAGATCAAGAGTCTCGGCGCCATCATCGACACCACAATGGAAAACGACGGCACTCTCCTCCTGCTCAAAAAAAGGAGAAAGCTTCTTTCCCGGCAACTTATGGCCAGGCTGCACGGACTCTACCAGTTGCAGAACTTCAGAGGAGAGACGGCAACTTTGAGCGATTTCTTTCCAGGCCGCCGCGGCATCCCCACCGGCGCCGGCGACTGCTGTGCGCCAAAGCTGCTCAACTACGCTGTTTTACATGATATTACCCCCTTGGGAATCGCTGAGTTCTACTGGGGCAGGACCACCAGGTCCAACGACAGGGTGCACGGCCGTTTCTACCCCGCCTGCACAGACAAGTGCCTGCCGCTGATGGGCTTTCTTCTCTGCGGCCTTGAGGAGAGGCAACAGCTACTGGTCCCATGAAAATAGTCTATGCCGATGCACACATGGTGGTTGTCGACAAGCCCGGCGGCCTTCTCGCCGTGCCCGGAAGGGGTCCGGACAAGCAGGACTGCGTCGAATCGCGGCTTCGCCGACGCTTTGCCGGTATGCCGCGTCAGCCGGCGGTCCATCGCCTCGACATGGCCACCTCCGGCCTCATGGTCCTGGCCCGTACCGTCGACGCCCACCGGAATCTGTCGCAGCAGTTTGCCCAGCGAGACATCGACAAGGAATATATCGCCCTGCTCGATGGCAGGCTCAGCAGAGACTGCGGCAGAATAGAGCTGAAATTCCGTCTCGATACCAGCCGCAGGCCCTACCAGATATATGATCCCGAAGGCGGTAAACTGGGAATAACATTATGGTGGAAAATCAGCGAGGAATCCGCCGGCACCAGAGTCCTCTTCAAGCCGTTGACGGGCAGAACGCATCAGTTGCGCCTGCATGCCGCCCATTGGCTGGGCCTCGGCAGCCCCATACAGGGAGATACGCTCTACGGCAGGGCCGGGCAGGCTAAGAGAATGATGCTGCACGCCTCATCCCTGACTCTGTTCCATCCCTGCTCGAAAACACGCCAGAGATTTACCACCGCCATCCCCTTCTGACCCGGATATTTCACGAGTTGCGATGGCCTGCCAGTCGAAAAGACCAGTGATTGGCTCTACTTGAGTATGCCAATCCCAGATAATCCCGTAAAAAGTCATCGAAGTATTTCAGAATACTGTTTTGTAAAATATATTTTTACACAAAACATTTTCCTTGCAAATCAGACTGCACCATGATTATACTAATTCTATTGCTGCAGTATATTTCATGGCTAAAAGAGATATGCATGTTGCCGCACCGTCTCTGGCAAGAGCTTTTCAGCGTTTACCCAAGGTACAAATACAAGGTAGAGGTTTCCAAACAGTTTCCAAACACTCGGGGATTTGTCTGACTACATTATGGAAAAAATAATTATCAAAAACCTGTACAAAATCTTCGGATCCGACCCTCAGGAAGGACTTCGGCTTATAAACCAGGGAAAGACCAAAGAAGAAATCTACGAGCAGACCGGTCTTACCATCGGCGTCAACGATGCCTCCTTTTCAGTGAACAAGGGCGAGGTTTTTGTCGTCATGGGTCTTTCGGGATCGGGGAAATCGACCCTGGTGCGGATGTTCAACCGCCTTATCGAGCCGACGGCGGGGGAGGTGCTGATCGATGGCGAAGATGTGCTGAAGATGAACAACGACCAGCTGGTCAAGTTCCGCCGCAAGAAGACGGGCATGGTTTTTCAGTCGTTTGCCCTGATGCCGCACCAGAACGTGCTCGACAATGTCTGTTTCGGCCTCGAACTCGACGGCATGGATAAACCACGGCGGGAAGAGCGCGCCCTCGTCGCCCTCAAGCAGGTGGGACTCGAAGGCTGGGGCAAGGCCTACCCGAGCGAACTCAGCGGCGGCATGCAGCAGCGGGTCGGTCTTGCCAGAGGGTTGGCGGTGGACCCCGACATCATGCTCATGGACGAGGCCTTCTCGGCCCTCGACCCTCTCATCCGCACAGAGATGCAGGATGAACTGCTGAAACTGCAGGATCAGCAGGAGCGCACCATCATCTTCATCTCCCACGACCTCGACGAGGCTCTGCGCATAGGCGACCGCATCGCCATCATGGAGGGCGGCCGCATCGTCCAGGTCGGCACGGCCGAAGAGATACTGCAGAATCCTGCCGATGACTATGTTCGCGCCTTTTTCCGCGGCGTCGACCCCACCGGCGTGATCTCCGCCGGCGATATCGTCCGCGACGCCCAGCCCACCTATATATGGCGCAAGGGCGAGGGAAGCCCCCGCGCCATATTGGAAAAGCTCAACAGCACCGACCGTGAATATGCCTATATCCTCAAAGCCAACCATGAATACTACGGGGTGGTTTCCGTTGACTCACTCCAGAACCTGCTGGAGAAAAGCGAGGTCGGCAAGTCCGGCATCGAGGGCGCCTTTCTCAAGGAAGCCCAGGCGGTAAAAGATACGGACACCCTGCAGGACATACTGCCGCTGGTCGCATCGCACAACTGGCCGGTTCCCGTGCTCGACGATAACAATAAATACCTCGGCACGGTCAGCAAAAACCGTTTTCTCCGTACCCTGCATCGGGCCGAGAACACCGAAAACTACGGCAATATGTAAATTCCACCATTCCCAGGAGCACACCGCAATGCTTAGATTTGAAGAACAAGTCATTCCTTTGGATATATGGATAAGCCACTTCGTCGACTGGCTGGTCGGAAGCTATCGCTGGTTTTTCCAGATCATCAAGTGGCCGGTGGAATTTACCCTCAGCGGTCTGGAAAACGGCCTCCATTTCGTCCATCCGCTGGTCATCATCGCCGTCATCACCGTCATCGCCTGGCGCGTTTCCGGCATCAAGCTGGCTGTCTTCAGCGCTGTCACCCTGGTCATTATCGGCCTGCTGGGATTGTGGGACGATACCATGACGACTCTGGCCATGGTCTTTTCTTCGGTGATTTTCTGCACCATCGTCGGCATCCCCCTGGGAATACTCGCCGGCCGCAGCGACGGATTCGAATCCGTCCTGCGTCCCTGCCTCGATGCCATGCAGACCACCCCGGCCTTCGTCTATCTGGTGCCCATTGTCATGCTGTTTTCGGTGGGCAACGTCGCCGGCGTCCTGGCCACCATCATTTTTTCGCTGCCGCCGATCATCAGACTGACGAGCCTGGGCATCAGACAGGTCCACCCGGAACTGGTCGAAGCGGCCCTGGCCTTCGGAGCCACCAACTGGCAGGTCCTGCGCAAGGTGCAGATCCCGCTGGCGCTGCAGACCATCATGGCCGGCTTGAACCAGACCATCATGATGGCGCTCTCCATGGTCGTTATCGCCGCTCTCATCGGCGCCGGCGGTCTCGGTGCCCCGGTGGTTCTCGGCTTGAACACCCTCGACATAGGTCTGGCGACGATCGGCGGACTGTCGATCGTTCTTATGGCAATAATTTTGGATCGAATCACCCAGTCAATGGGTAAAGGAAAAAAAGAATAAAGGAGGATTTAAGATGATGAAAAAACTCGTGATGGGCGCTGTCCTGTCAACACTTGTCTTTACAGGTGCAACAACCAGCTTCGCCATGAGCCACAAACCCGGTGAAGGCGTCACCGTCGAACCGGCCCGGGCCACCTGGAACACCGGATTCTTCCAGGAAGCTCTGGTACGCCGCGCCCTGGAAGAGCTCGGCTATGAAGTCGAAAAACCCAAGGATTTGCAGAATCCCATTTTCTACAAGTCCGTCGCCCTGGGCGATGTCGACTACTGGACCAACGGCTGGTTTCCCAACCACGACAGCCAGCTGCCCAAAGGCTTCTACGATGACGCCGATGTCTACGGCTATGTCGTCAAGTCGGGCGGACTGCAGGGCTACCTCGTCTCCAAAAGAGATGTGGAGAAATACGACATCAAATCCCTTGACGACTTCAAGCGCGATGAGGTGAAAAAGGCCTTCGACAAAGACGGCGACGGCAAAGCCGATCTCACCGCCTGCCCTCCAGGCTGGGGTTGCGAAAACGTTATCACCCACCATATGGAGGTCTATGATCTCGACGACCATGTCAATCCCATAAAGGCTTCCTACGAAGCCGGAATGGCTGCCGCTCTCGCCAGCTACAACGCCGGGGAACCAATTTTCTTCTATACCTGGGCCCCCAACTGGACCATTTTCAAGCTCAAGCCGGGCGAGGATGTCATGTGGATAAACGTTCCCGAAATCATTCCCAAAGAGAGCCAGGCACCGGCAGTTGACCGCATGACCGTCTCCGGCATCGAGGGCGCCGTAAGCGATCCTCTCAAGGCCGGCTTTGTCGTCTCCGACATCCGCATCGTCGCCAACAAGAAATTTGCCGAGGCCAATCCGGCGGCCAAGAAATTTTTTGAGGTCTTCACCGTGCCCCTTGTGGACATCAACGAGCAGAACACCCGCATGAACGCCGGTGAAAAAAGCCAGAAAGACATCGAAGGGCACGTCGATGAATGGATCGAGGCCAACAAGGAAACCTGGGACGGTTGGCTGGAAGAAGCCAAGAAAGCCGCAATGTAAAACCGACTCGCATACCACCAGCCCGGGGATCACTTGACCTTTGATCCCCGGGTCTCTTCCAGGATTATATCGTTTGTGAATCACGCCTTTGCATAGAGAGTGATTCCGACGGGCGATGAGGGTATTTCCCCACAATGCCTTCACGAGGGACAATGAAAGACAGATCAGTACGCATCAAAACGATTACCCAGAATCTTCGTATTCTTTTTCGCGCGGTACAGGCCCACTCGAAATATGTCGAGAAGGAGTGCGGTCTGAGCAGCGCCAAGCTGTGGATGCTCTACGAACTGCATTCCAATCCGGGAATCAAGGTATCCCAGCTCGCCACCTCCCTGGCCATCCATCCCTCCACCTGCAGCAACATGCTCGACAAACTCGAGGAAGACGGCTTTGTCATCCGCGAGCGCAGCAAGAGCGATCAGCGGGCTGTCCACCTCTCGCTCACGGAACAGGGCAACACCCTGCTTGCCAAGGCTCCCCAGCCGGCGCAAGGCAAACTCAGCGGCGCCCTGGAAAAACTGGGCAACGATGAGCTGCGCTTCCTGGAGGAGGGGCTCGATGAACTGGTCAACGCATTGCAGGAAAAAGACCCGGACGCGGCCCTGATACCTATTCCCGGAGAGTAGACGCGGGCACACATCTCCCTCCACTGCCCCTGCCGGTCATTGTCCCCCATTCCCCTTCTGGACCTGAAAACAGTCGATCCCTGCATCAGCGCCGCCATTAAACCTTGACTATGTCATGATCAGGATATATTATTGTGTAATACTTTTTTGTACAATATTTTCTTATGGGTCTCGGTATTTGAAATACCTGTGGCCCTCTTTTTCCTGCGGTAAGGTATTAACGAGGCGACGATATGTGCGGTATATGCGGTGAAATAGATTTCACGGGGCAAATGGCCTCCTTGACGGCTATTGAGGCCATGATGGCGAAACTGACGGCCAGGGGACCTGACACCTGCGGCAGTCTTCTCCAGGGCCGCATCGCCTTCGGCCACCGCCGGCTGAAAATCATCGATCTCAGCGACCAGGCGCGCCAGCCGATGACAGACTCCCACCTCGGCATGGACATTGTCTTCAACGGCTGCATCTATAACTACAAAGAACTGCGCCAGGAACTTATTGCGGCGGGATACAGCTTTTTCTCCAACGGCGACACCGAGGTCATCATCAAGGCCTTTCACGCCTGGGGACCCGCCTGTGTCAAGAGATTCAACGGCATGTTCGCCTTTGCCATCCATGAACGTGACAGCGGCAGGGTGGTCCTGGCCCGCGACCGGCTCGGCATCAAGCCCCTCTATCTTTCCGGAAGCAGGGAAAAATTACGCTTCGCTTCATCGCTTCCGGCACTGCTCGCCGCAGGAAAGGTCGATACCGACCTCGACCCGGCGGCGCTGCATCACTACCTGCACTGGCATGCCGTGGTGCCGCCGCCGCTGACCATTCTCAAAGGCGTACGCAAACTACCGCCGGCAACCCTGCGAGTTTACCAGAAGGACGGCACCTTCAGCGACACCGTCTACTGGAAGCTGCGTCTACGTCAGGACAGCGATGACCGGAAGCGCTCCGAGCAGGAGTGGATGGAGATGGTGCTCGAAAGCCTCCGCCATGCCGTGCGCCGACGGATGGTCGCCGACGTCCCGGTGGGAGTGCTGCTCTCGGGAGGGGTAGATTCCTCCCTGCTGGTCGGGCTTCTGGCCGAGGAAGGGCAGGTCAATCTCAACACCTTCTCCGTCGGTTTCGAAGAGGCGGGCGGTGAAAAAGGCGACGAGTTTTACTATTCAGACATTATCGCCGAGCATTTCCAGACCGACCACCACCAGATATTCGTGCCTTCCGCCGAACTGCTCGACCTGCTGCCCCGGACCATCGAGGCAATGTCGGAGCCCATGGTAAGCTATGACAATGTCGGTTTCTATCAGCTTGCACACGAGGTATCCAAATACGTCAAGGTCGTGCAAAGCGGCCAGGGGGCCGACGAGGTTTTTGGCGGATACCACTGGTATCCGCCTCTTGTCGACAGCAGCGATCCGGTTGGCGATTATTGCCGGGTCTTTTTCGACCGGGACCAGCACGAATATGAACAGATGGTGAACGACTCCTATCACGGCCGCAACTACAGCCGCGAATTCGTCGAACGTCACTTCTGTGCCGACCATGCCGAACATGCGGTGGACCAGGCCCTGCACCTCGACACCACCGTCATGCTGGTCGACGACCCTGTCAAACGGGTCGACAACATGACCATGGCTCACAGCCTGGAGGCCCGGGTACCTTTTCTCGATCATGAACTGGTGGAACTGGCGGCGCGTATTCCCGCCGAACTCAAGCTTCGCCATTCCGGCAAAGGGATTCTCAAGGAGGCCGCCCGCAGGGTCGTTCCCGCTGCGGTCATCGACCGGCCCAAGGGTTACTTCCCCGTTCCGGCGCTCAAACATATAGAAGGTCCCTATCTTAGCTTCGTTAAAGACTTTCTCACCAGCGAAAAAGCGAGAAAGCGAGGGCTTTTTCGCCAGGAATATCTGGAGCTTCTCCTTGCAAACCCCAAAGGGCACATAACACCCCTGCAGGGCTCCAAACTGTGGCAAATCGCCCTGCTGGAAATCTGGCTGCAAACCCACGGCATATGAAGAGGTACAAGTGATGAGCAAGAGTAGCGAAAACTGCGGTAATCCTCTCGATCCCACCTGCATGTCCTCGCTCAGACACTGGGGCAAACCGCTGACCGGCGACCAGCGTCGCGACATGCAAGACGAGATCTCCGTCGACTGCGGCTGGGGACGGCTGATATTCGGCCAGACTTTCAGCGACCCGGCCAAACTTGCCAGGATTATCCGGCGGGAGGAAAAGGGCAGGAGGGATATCGGCATGTACATCCGCGATCCGCATGTGGTGGTCTCCTACGCCCCCCAGGATCTCTTCCTTGATCCTTCGATCACCTACCGCCTGGACTTTGAAAATTACCGGCTGAACAGGCTCGACATGTCCAACCTCGTCATTCGGCCGCTGCAGTCCGGCGACGACGAAAAGGCCATATCCTCGATATACCAGAGCTGGGGAATGGTGCCGAGCAAGAAAGGATTCTACGAAAAAGCGCTGCAGGACCCGGCGCTGCAGGTCCTTGTGGCCGAGGAGAAGACCAGTGGCGACATAGTCGGCGTGGTCACCGGCGTCGACCATTTTCTCGCCTTTAACGACCCCGACAACGGCTCGAGCCTGTGGGCGCTGGCCGTCGACCAGCAGTGCAAACTGCCGAAGGTGGGCGAAGCCCTGGTCCGGGAGTTGATTTTCTATTTTATCGAAAGCGGCAGAAGATTCCTCGATCTTTCGGTGATGCACACCAACAAGGAGGCCATCGCCCTCTACGACAAACTCGGCTTCGAACAGGTTCCGGTGTACTGCATCAAGAAAAAAAACCCCATCAACGAGCCGCTGTTCCTTGGGCCCAACCCCGAGGAAGAGCTCAACACCTATGCCAGGATAATAACCGATGAGGCAAGAAAGCGGGGTATCGGCGTCGAAATTCTCGACGGTGAAAACGGCTACTTCCAGCTTTCGCTGGGCGGCAGAGCCATAATCTGCCGCGAATCCCTCTCGGAGCTGAC
>JBEPWT010000032.1:0-23693 GCA_041642275.1 Desulfopila sp.
GTGTTGAGTTGCGAATCATAAAAATTCCAGTGGCGCACTCTCTGCTCTACCTGGGCATCGTCTGCCACCACCTGATCCGTCGGCAGTGCCACCGTCTGGTGTTTGCCCGGGGTCTGACCCTGCGGCGGCAGCGGCTCTCCCATGTTTTCCCGCTGGTGTATTTCAACCACGGGTCTGACATGGTGATCTTCATCGCCTTCGAGCACATGGCGGACCAGCCAGTTTTTGACATCGCCGTCGACGGCGAAGCTGCGCTCGAACCTGGCCACGGCCCCCTGGCTTTTCACGCATTTTTCCACGAGCTCCGACGGAACGTCGACTTCGGCGAGGATCCTGGCATGCTTTACGGCCCGTTCCATCAGACATACCTTGGGCTTTTCGCCCCAGTCGTCGATGAAAAAATAGTATACCCTCTCCTTATTGTCCCTTACCCGCTCCCGGCCGCCCCAGGATTCATAGGTGCCAAAACTCATATCGGGCGTCATCTCCCAGTCGATCGGGCTGACTATTCTGTTGCCTACCTTGAGACTGTGATGCATGCTTTATCCTCTGGTGTTGAAAACTGTTTGTGCAACCCCGTTTCCGGTATTACTATACGGTGTACTACGGAAAACGTCTTCGAATATCATTCTCTCTCAATCATAATAATCATTATCAACGATGTCCAAAAAAAATTCCCCCTCGACCGGAAAAAGAGGTTTTCCCTTACCGCTCGGAGCCACTGTCCTGCCGGACGGCATTAATTTTGCCCTATTCTCGCGCCATGCCGAGGGAGTAGAGCTTGTCGTCGAAACCTTTTCCGAAGGGGGAGAAACGGAGCGCTACTCCTTCGAGCTTTCCCCGGAATACCACCGTACCGGAGATGTCTGGCATATTCTGCTGCCGCTCTACTGGAAAAGGATCCGCTACGGATATCGGTTGCGGGGCACCACCGATCCCCAGCAGAGCGGTACCTACTTCGACGCCGACAGCGTCCTCATCGATCCCTACTGCAAAATGCTCACTCCCAGAGCATGGGGCTCGGAGGCCCTCTACGGCACCAGTCCCTGCTGCAGGATTCCGCAGCACAGCTTCGACTGGCAGGGTGATACGCCGCTGAAGATCCCGCTCTCGGACACCATCATCTACGAACTGCACGTCCGCGGTTTTACCAGAAGCACCAGCTCGGCGGTGGCCCATCCCGGCAGCTACCGCGGCATAATCGAGAAGATACCCTATCTCAAAGCACTGGGCATCACCGCCGTCGAGCTGATGCCCGTTGCCGAATTCGACGAAAACGACAACCCGTTCACCAATCCCGATACCGGACAAAAACTGAAAAACTTCTGGGGCTACAACTCCATCAACTTTTTCTCGCTCAAGTCGGGGTATGCCGCCGATGTCGAAAACCACATCGACGAATTCAAGGAAATGGTCCTGGCCCTGCACCAGGCGGGAATCGAGGTCATTCTCGACATCGTCTACAATCATTCCGGCGAAGGCGACTATGCCGGTACGACCTCGAGCTTCCGCGGCATCGATAATCCGATTTATTATCTTCTCGATCCCGAGAGCCGCGAATATATGAACTTTTCCGGCTGCGGCAATACCATGAACTGCAACCATCCGGTGGTTCGGGAGCTGATCCGCAGCGCCCTTCGCTACTGGGTGATCGAAATGCATGTCGACGGTTTTCGTTTCGACCTCGCCTCCATTCTCGGCCGCGACACCCAGGGCAAAGTCCTGCCGGACCCACCCATGCTGGAGTTGATTGCCGAAGACCCGATCCTGCGCAACACCAAAATCATCGCCGAGGCCTGGGACGCCGCCGGTCTCTACCAGGTCGGCTCCTTTTCCACCAATGCGCGATGGAGTGAATGGAACGGCAAGTACCGGGACGATGTCCGCAGTTTTTTTGCAGGATTCAAGGACAGCGTCAAAAACCTCGCCACCCGAATTGCCGGCAGTTCCGACCTCTACCAGCCAAGCTCACGGGGGCCGTGCAATTCTATAAACATGATAACCAGCCACGACGGCTTCACCCTCTACGACCTGGTCAGCTACGAGGAAAAAGACAACCGGCTAAACGGCGAGGAGAACAGAGACGGCGAGGATCACAATATCAGCTGGAACAGCGGCGTCGAGGGCCGGCCGGCACCGGCCGATGTCGAAATGCTCCGCCTGCGGCGCATGAAAAGCATGGCGCTTACCCTGTTGCTTTCCCAGGGCGTTCCGATGATCACCGCCGGCGACGAATTCGGACGAACCCAGAACGGCAACAATAACGCCTGGTGCCAGGACAACGAGACCGGCTGGATCGACTGGAGCCTGGCAGAGAAAAATGGCGGACTGCTGCGCTTTTTCCGCAGGTGCATCGACCTGCGGAAAAACTATCGGATCTTCCGCAGGGACAGTTTCTTCGCCGAAAACCATGACAGCGAAAGCGCCGAGATAATCTGGCAGGCCGAACAGCCCGGCCAGACCGACTGGACCGCCACCTGTCACCACCTGGCTTTCCTCCTCAGCGGTTCCGACTTCACGGAACCGCACTTTTTCATCATGCTCAACGGCAACAGAAGTGCAGCCGTCGACTTCACCCTGCCTCCTGCTCCCTCCGAACAGACAGCACAGAAATGGCACAGGATTGTCGACACCTCCAAACAGTCGCCCGACGATTTTGTCTCCATCGATTCCGCCCTGCAGTACAGTGGCGGGGATACGATAAGCGTCGCCCCAATGACGGCGATGGTTATGCGGACAGACTGAAAGTCCGCCTCCTCCCTCTTTCCGGATTACCTGCGGACCTTGTAGATGGTTGCTCCTTTTGTCCTGCCGCCTTCTAAATGCTTGAAAATAATTACCAACAACAATATACTGCGCTCGTTGGACCTGGTTCCGGGCGGCAAAAGCCCTCTATTTTCAGCAGAAAAGCGGACAAGGAGTCGAACA
The DNA here is from genome assembly GCA_041642275.1 of Desulfopila sp. Lineage (GTDB taxonomy): Bacteria > Desulfobacterota > Desulfobulbia > Desulfobulbales > Desulfocapsaceae > Desulfopila_A. Next base: position 2,929 of record JBEPWT010000032.1, read on the forward strand.
GTTGACAATGACCCAGGGCACTTTTCTTTTTATCGGTGACAATCTCATTGCCGACTTCGACTGGCAGCACCGCATGCCGCACTTTCAGGTTCACAGCCACGGTGTCGCCAGAGAAAAAGTGGAAGGGCTTCTCGCCAGGATCGGATCGATCCTTGACAGCGCTCCCCAGCCGGATATCATTCTGATCATGACCGGCATCAACAACGTCATCGCCCAGGACTACACCTTCGTCGATCAGATCCGCCGCATCGTCATACGCCTGAGCAATATCTACCCGGAAGCGGAAATCATCGTCAACAGCCTGCCCAATATCAGCGTTTCCTTTCTCGTCGAAGAAGCCATCTATCATCTCAACACCAGTATCAACGACATGACCCGGCAGACCGGCTGCTGTTATCTCGACAACTTTGCCCTGCTCGCCGACAACCCGGAAATCTTTGCCGATGACGGTGTCAGCCTGACCCCCGCCTGCTACGACCGGTGGGCGAGATCGATTCTTGAATACGTTGCCTTCCTGCTCGAGGATGATTAATTCTATTAGCGTTGAAACCTAGCCACATTACTATCAAAGGAGTTTGCACATGAGTTTGTTTCGCCACCTGCCATCAGCAGTTTTCTTCGCCCTGGCCGTGACAGCATTTTCGGCTGCCTGTTTTGCCGCAGAGACGCCGCAGACGGAATCGGGCACCGTCCTTGAAACAATGAACGCCTCGGATTACACCTATATGAACGTAAAAACGGCCACCGGCTCCAAGTGGGTGGCCATTCCCACCACAAAAGTAGCCGTGGGCGACACCGTAACTTTTGCCGACGGCATGGTCATGAAGGACTTCCACTCCCAGACGCTTGAGCGGACCTTTGCCGCCATACTTTTCTCGCCGGGCCTGGTGGCTGCAGAGCAGAAAAGTGAAGAGCCGGCAGCCGCAGCAAAAACGGAGGCCCCCTCATCGTCTTTTGCCGATGCCGTCAAAGCGGAGTCGCAACAGCCGAAAGCTCCCCAGCCTGAAGATCCGGTCTCGGCCGGCAGCGCCGGCGCCATCGTCCCCTATGAGGAAGTGGAGATTGACAAGGCCTCGGGAGATAACGGCTACACCGTCGCCCAGATCTTCGCCAAAGCCGGCTCCCTGGACGGAAGCACCGTGCGGGTCAGAGGCAAGGTGGTCAAAGTCAGTCCCAATATCATGGGCCGCAACTGGATCCATATTCAGGACGGCACCGGTGATCCGCTGAACAACAGTCACGACCTCGTCGTCACCAGCCAGGACCTGCCGGAAACCAACACCATCGTCGTCGCCGAAGGGATACTGGCCGCCGACAAAGACTTCGGCCACGGCTACGAATACAAGGCCATCGTCGAACAAGCGAAAATCAGCAAATAAGCAGACGCCGGCGCCCGCCACTTCTGCCGGCCGCCGGCACCTGATCGTCCACCACACATTGAAAACGGCATGCGCATCATCATAGTCGGCCCCGGGGCTCTTGGCTGCCTGCTGGCGGCAATTCTGCAAAAAGGCTGCACGGCTGGAGACAGCATCATGCTTCTCGACCATGACCACGGACGCTCACAGCTCCTGAACACCCAGGGCGTGCTGCTGGAAAGCAACGGTGACACCCGCAGCTATAATGTGCCAGTCGGCGTCGATCCGGCCGGCGCCGCACCGGCCGATGCGGTCTTTGTCTGCGTCAAATCCTACGATGTGGAGACCACCCTTGATTTTTGCGCCCCCCTGCTGGAAAATCGCCCGCTTCTGGTCTTTCTGCAAAACGGCATAGCCCACCTCCGCGTCCGCCCCCTGCATGGCCGCGCCGATGCCGGAGACATCATCTTCGCCACAACCACCGAAGGCTCGACCTCACTGGCCGCCGGCCATGTCCGCCATGGCGGAGCCGGCAGGACCTTCCTCGGTTTCCTCGATCCCCCGCAGCAGGACCGCCGGACCATGCTTGAAACAATCATCGCCATTCTCCGGCGCGGCGGACTCGACGCCCGGCACAGCGATGCAATGCTCTCCATGATATGGACCAAACTGATCATCAACGCCGGCATCAATGCCCTCAGCGTCATCCACGACTGTACCAACGGTGAGCTGCTGAGGCGGCCCCGTGCCCGCGAACAGATGCGCTTAGCCGTCGAGGAGGCCGCCAGGCTCGCCTGCCATCTGCACATAGAAATCGGTGATGTCCTGTCGGCAGCGCAAGCCGTCTGCCTGGGCACCGCCGGCAATATCAGTTCCATGCTCCAGGACGTCAGGCGCCGAAGAAAAACGGAAATCGACGCCATCAACGGCGCCCTGGTGGGACTGGGTGCGCAGCACGGCCTGAGCTTTCCCATGAACAGCTATCTGGTCCATCGCATCAAGGAGATTGAAGGACGATATGGATTTTCTGAAAATAGAGCCTGAAACCATAGGTTTTGACTTCGACGGCGTCATTGCCGACATCGGTCAGACCTTTCTGCGGATTGCCTGCGAAGAGCACGGCTACTGCTCTTTTGCCCTCGAGGATATCACCAGCTTCCATGTGGAGACCTGCACCGTCATTCCCGAGACCGTCGTCCGCTCCATCTTCGACACCATTCTTGCCGATTCCCTGGCCACGGGACTGCAGCCGGTCCCCGGCGCCCTGGAAGTGCTGGAAAAGCTCGCGGGCCGCGCCAGACTCACCATCATCACCGCCCGGTCCCTGGCAGAACCGGTGGCCGACTGGCTCGGCCACTACCTCTCGGCCGGGGCCTGCCGGAAAATCGATCTCGTCGCCATGAGCGACCATGACCGCAAGGTAGAATATATACGGCAACATCGGCTTCTCTATTTCGTCGATGACCGGGCGGAAACCTGCGCCCAGGTCGCCGCGGCCGAGCTTACTCCCCTGCTCTACCGGCAGCCGTGGAACAGCAGCTGGAACGACTTCATAACCATAAAAAACTGGCAGCATCTGGCCGGCCACCTCGGGGTCGGAAAAAAGCTGCAGCCCTAGGAGTCTGTCGGCCGACAGACTCCTGGAGAGAGGACTGGCATGGAGTGCCCCCATTGTCACAAAGAAATCGAACAACACCGCAATCCGATTCCCACCGTCGATATCATAATCGAGATAGAAGGCAGGATTGTGCTGATAGAACGCAAAAACCCGCCCCATGGATGGGCCCTGCCGGGTGGATTCGTCGACTACGGAGAGTCCTATGAGCAGGCGGCTCTGAGGGAGGCCAAGGAAGAGACCGGGCTCGACGTTGAGGGTCTGCGGCAGTTTCACACCTACTCCGAGCCGGGACGGGACCCGAGAATGCACACGGCCTCCACGGTCTTCACCGGCAGGGCCGCGAAAACCCCGGTGGCAGGCGATGATGCCGGCAGGGCCGAGCTCTTCAGCGAGGGCGAACTGCCCCGGCTGGCCTTTGACCATGACCGCATCATCGGCGATTATTTTTCCTGGAAAAAATCTCTCTGACCAAAGATGCGTACCTGCCTGCAGGCCCCGGGGACGATCGGAAAAATCAGACAAACACCCTGCTCAGCAGCCAATAGGCGAAAAGACCCATACCTATGGATCCGTACATCAGCAGTCAGGGGATGCAGTCCTTGCCGAATTTTTTGGCGATTACGACAAACGTTGTCAGTCCGATGACACCGGAGGCGATGATCAGGGCGATTTCCTTCATGGGGTTCCTCCTTGCTGCTTACCGGCCTGCCTGCTCGACGATAAACGACGACAAACAGATCCTTGATAATCTCGTAAAAAGTTAACGAAGTCGCCGGGATGAGCTCTGCGATAAGCGCAGACTTCGAGAAAGCTCGATATACCAGGGGCAGTATCTGAAACGACGTAGATCGAGATTACGAGTCCATCATCCTTGAGAAATTATGTTTTAGACCAACAGCAGGTTACGTAAATACCTCTCACACAGGCTTCTAGCCGCGGACCCGCACCCCTGTTTTCTTGCGCAGGCGGATGGACTGCGGCGTCACCTCGACCAGCTCGTCGTCGTTGATAAAGGCAATGCAGTCTTCCAGGCTCATGTTCACCGGCGGTATGAGGATAACCGCCTCGTCGCTGCCCGAAGCCCGCACATTGGTGAGTTTTTTGCCCTTTGCCGGATTGACCAGCAGATCGGCGGACCTGGCGTTCTCACCGATTACCTGCCCCTGGTAGAGCGGAGTCTGGGGGTGGATGAAGAGCTTGCCCCGCTCCTGCAGGTTGAAAAGGGCATAGGCCACGGCGGTACAGGGTTCCTTGACCACCATGACGCCGTTGATCCGGTTGACTATATCGCCGGCATAGGGACCGTAGTTTTCAAAAACATAGCTCATCATGCCCATGCCCTTGGTGTCGGTCATGAATTGGGAGCGATATCCCAGCAGACCGCGGGTGGGAATGATGAAAATCATGCGGTTCATGCCGTGGCCGCTGCTCATCTCCTCGAGCTGCCCCTTGAGTTTGCCCAGTTTTTCAATAACAGCTCCCTGATACTGTTCATCGACGTCAATTGTCAGACGCTCGTAGGGCTCAAGAGTCTGGCCGCCCTCCTGCTTGAAGATGACCTGCGGCCGAGTGACCTGGAACTCGTAGCCCTCCCGCCGCATTTTCTCTATGAGAATACTGAGATGCAGCTCGCCGCGGCCGGAAACCTTGTAGCCGACGCTGTCGCTGAGCGGTTCGAACCGGAGGGCGACGTCGGCGAGTATCTCCCGGCTGAGACGTTCTTCCAGGTGCCTCGAGGTAACGAACTTCCCCTCCTTTCCGGCAAAAGGCGAATCGTTGGGCAGGAAATTCATGGAGATGGTGGGAGGATCTATGGCAATCAGCGGCAGCGGCATGGGACACTCGGGGTCGGTGAAGGTAACGCCGACGGTGACGTCTTCCATGCCGGCTATGGCGACGATCTGGCCGACGGAGGCGGAATCCACCGCCACCTTGCCGTCGCTTTCGAAGGCATATAATTTGCTGATGCGCACCGGCTTGATCGAGCCGTCCCGGCGGGCGACGACCACCGGCTGGTTGATCGACAGTCTGCCGTTGACCACCTTGCCTATTCCCAGCCGCCCCAGGTAGGGCGAATAATCAATGGTGCCGACCTGCATCTGCAGCGGCGCCTCGGGCGACCCTGAGGGTGCCGGAACATGGGAGATAATCATGTCGGAAATGTGGTCCATGGTGCCGCCGCCCTCGACTGCATCGACGGGGTCGAGAAGGGAGTAGCCCTCCTTGGCCGAGGCATAGACCACGGGAAAATCGAGAATGTCATCGGGAGCGTTGAGCTTGACGAACAGATCGAAGACCTCGTCGACCACCCAGTCGCAGCGGGCGGCGGGTTTGTCTATCTTGTTGATGACGACAATGACGGGCAGCGTGTTCTCCAGCGCCTTTTTGAGCACGAAGTAGGTCTGCGGCATCGGTCCCTCCTGGGCGTCAACCAGCAGCAGGGCGCCATCGGCCATGCGCAGAACCCGTTCCACCTGACCGCCGAAATCGGCATGGCCGGGAGTATCGATGATGTTGATCCAGTAGTCTTTATATTTGTAGGATCCGTTTTTCGAGGTGATGGTTATTCCCCGTTCCTTTTCCAGATCCATGGAATCCATCAGCCTCTCAGCCACGGCCTGGTTTTCCCGGAACATGCCGGATTGTCTGAAAAGCTGGTCAACCAAGGTGGTCTTGCCGTGATCTACGTGGGCTATTATGGCTACATTACGGATCTTGTGCTGTTCCATTAAGAGTGATTCCTGCGGGCCGGAAACTCCGGCCGGGCGTTGTGCCGTTGGCGGATAATAAAAAAAAGCACCCGCGAAAAGCGGATGCCGGCTTGATCGGTACCATATTCCTGGGCGTCGAAGAACCTTATACACTACACATTTTCAACGCCGTTGGCAAACAAATACTGCCCAGAGGCATTATTCCCGGATCACCGCCGGCTCCAGGATCTTTCTCAAGGTCTTATACCGCAGGTTCGCCGACTTGCGCAGGGCCGAAACTCTATGGTCTAGATAATCATAGACCCGCGGACGCTTGTTTGCCGCCGGACGCATGATCCTGCCAATGACCTGCATCAGCCGGCCTTCGAAACTGATGGGGGTGGTCAGAAAGAGCGTTGACAGCCCGGGACAGTCAAAGCCTTCACCAATGAGTTGAAGAGTGGCGATGAGTATCTGCACATCGCCCTTCTGCACCTCATCGACGATCAGGGCCCGTTTTTCCGCGGCCGTCTGGCCGGTGAGAAGAGCTACCCGAAAGCCTTTTTTGACCAGCGATTCTTCAAAGACCCGGCAGTGGCTGAGCCGGTCGGAAACCACGAGAGTGACGCCGTCTTCTTCGGCAGCGGCGGCTATATCCTCTATTATCTGCCTGTTGCGTCCCTGGTGAGTGGTAAGGGCCGAGAGCAGGGCCTGATAATCGCCGCGGTAGCCGTATTCGAAGTCAGTTTTGTGCAGCACCAGCTGCGGTCGGACGATGGCTCCGCTGGCAGTGAGTTCGCCCTGGTCAACCTTGTAGACGGGGTCCCCCATGTAAAAGTGGATGAGTCTGGTCATGCCTTCGTCCCGGCGAAAGGCGGTGGCCGACAGGCCGAGCAGATACTGGCAGTCAAAGCCGGAGACGACATCGGTAAACAGTGCGGCCGGAACGCGGTGACATTCGTCGACCACCAGCTGGCCGAAGCGGGGGGCAAGCTCTTCGACCTTTTTGCGGGCGCTGTTGACAATGGCGACGGTGACATCGGCAAGAAAAGAGTTGCCATCGCCGATAAGGCCCGGATCGCGCCGTAGAAACTGATGAAGACGATCACGCCACTGGTAGAGCAGCTCCTTGGTGTGGACGATGATAAGAGTCGGCTGTCTGCGCCTGGCTATCAGGGCGATGGCCATGATGGTCTTGCCGCTGCCGGTACCGGCCTCGAGAACGCCGAAGGAGCGGGCGGCGACCGCCTCCACGGCCTTCTGCTGATAGGGACGCAGCCTGCCGAAGAAACGGTAGTCGACCTCGGCAAGCTCCCTTCTCTTATCGATGATTTCCGGCGATTCTCCCAGCTGCTGACGACACAGCAGCACCGCCTGATTGGAGAAGCCCCGGGGAAAACGCAGCCCGTTGGGCAGCTGTTCATAATATTTGAGCTGCGGTTTGAGCTTTTTTCCCACCCAGCGGCCGTAACGCCTGGCGGCAATATATTTGGGATTGTCGATGGTCAGCTGGAGTTTGAGTGTTTTTTCAAGCTCCAGCGGCACATTCTCGAGCAGGCAGTCTGCCGCCACCGTCAACCTCAGAGTCGTCATAAAGCAGAAGTCCGCAACGATGCCTGTTTTGTCATGGTCGTCGCCTCCTCTTCCTTTGCAAAAGATCGGGAAGACAGTATAGTAGTAGACCCGCCGCAGAAAAACGGCGGGAACGGGCGTAACTCAGCCTACAGTAACGGAAATCGCCCTGAAACACCAAGAAAAGATTCATCCGGAAGAAACACCGGCCGCCACTGTCCTTTGAAAGAGGTGCGGCAGGACGCCGAAAACGCCCATCCAACAGCAATACGGGAGCAGCCCACGCTTTGCCCAATACACTGATTCACATCGCCCTGCAGGCGCCGGTCAGCAGAACGGCCTATGCCAGAGTCGAGATCCCCTGGGTCCTGGTCGGCATAATCATTCCGGACATACCCTGGATACTGCAGCGCATTGCCGCAATGACCTCCATCGGCGATCCCTTCCAGATCCGCCTCTACTGCACGCTCCAGGCCAGCCTGTTCTTTTCCCTGCTGCTGGCTCTCGCCCTGGCCTCCTTTGCCCGGAAGCCCCTGCCGGTCTTCTTCGTTCTCGCCGCCGGCAGTCTGCTGCACCTGCTCCTGGACGCCCTGCAGATCAAATGGGCCAACGGTGTCCACTTTTTTGTCCCCTTGAGCTACGAGTCCACCCGGCTGGGACTGGTATGGCCGGAACATCCGCTGGGCTATGTCTTGACCCTCGCCGGCATCGTCTATCTGCTTTTTACGCTCAGGACCATGGTCCGGGAAGGCATAGCCCTCAGAAAAAGACCTTTCTGGCCCTGGCTCGTGCCGGGTTTGGCCTTCTACCTGCTGCTGCCTCTCTTTTTCATGACTCCCCTGGAACGCTCCAATTCCAATTTTCTCGAAACCGTCGGCTCGCCCTCCCTGCGCCAGGGCCGGCCGATCGAGCTTGACCGGGCATTTTATAATGCAGAAGAGCAGACCATCTCGCTTTTCACCGGTGAACCAGTCGCCGTCGAGGGCGTTCTGCCCGAGAAGTCGGCCGTCGTCTCCCTCAAAGGGGAGTTCACCGCTGCCCGCCTCATCCACAGCCATGACGTTCACATCCACCACAAGGCCTACAGAGATAAGGCTTCCATTGCCGGCCTTGCCGCAACGGCAGCCATCTGGTCCTATCTGCTCTGCAGCGCCTCAGGCATATTCAGTTCAAGGAAATAGCAATGAAAAAACGACTTTTTATCTTTCTGACCTCTGTCATCTTCCTGCTGCCGGCACAAACGGCTCTCACTGCTGAAAGCGCGGATCCGCCCATCATCATCGCTATTCCGGAGTCGGTTATCATCGAGGTCCTGGCGCAGACATTGCCGCTGACCCTCGACGGCGACTCCGAGCGTCTGGAGGGCACCATCACCATTGTCGGCATCAGCGGCTTCAGGCTCGACGACAATCTGATCATCGGCCATATCGCTCTGACGGGCCAGGACCTGAGCCTCGTCACCAGCGTCGCCGATCAGGACATTCGTCTCAAGCTCGGCAACGCCAGTGTCGATTTTGACTGCGAGGCCGAGCTCCGCTTCGACGAAGCCCGGCAGACACTCTACATAAAATTAGTGGCTCGGGGAATAGAAGCCGAAAAAGCACTGGAGAGCGGCGATATCGGCCAGGCCCTGCTGCTCTTTCTCAACGGCCGGGAATTTCCCATAGCCCTGGAGGATATCCACCCCATCGTCGCCGAGGCCGGCGACAAGGTGATCACCATCGACACCCATGTCAGTGATATTCGCTCCGCCGCCGGCATGCTGCAGGTAAGCCTGCTGCCGAAAATCACCACCACGCCGAAACCGTAAAGGAGCAGCGCCACCGACAGCCTTGCCGGTCACCGGCGAAAACAGGCATGGCTGCTGCCCCCCGACCTGGAGGGCAACAGCCGCAGCCTTTTCAGAACTTTTGTTCATAGGGGTACTTGCTGCGGAACCACTCGCGCCAGCCTCCCTTGAGAACATAGAGGTTGTCGAAGCCTTTTTCGACGAACATCCGCGCCACACGGGCGCTGGTGTATTCATCAGGTCAGGCACAGTAAAAGACCAGTTTTTTATCCTTGGGCAGCTCGGCCGTGGCCTGGGCGATCTCGTCGTCTGCCAGCCTCCGGGCCCCCTTGATTATGAACTCGCTGGAACTCCAGTCCCTTCCCCTGCGTACATCGAGCACGACGACATCGGCGGAGTCGAGCATGGCCTTGAGTTCATCTTTGTCAATGGTCTTGATTTCGGCGGCAAAGACCGAATGCGCCGGTAGAATCAGCAGAAACGCCAGTACAACAAAAAGCATCTTTTTCATAGTAACAACCCCCTTTAGATTCGGATCTGTTTTTTCTTCAACCGCTCAGCCGCCTTCAGCCAGACAAGCGACAGCAGGGCGGCGGCTGTGGCGACAGCCGACAAAAATACTGCCAGATAGTGCCTGTCCTCATGCGGCAAAACAAGAACAAGCACCATGAGCACCAGCAGCGGGGCGAGCCCGTAGCCAAGCCACCCTTTCCGGCACCCTTTTTGCCGTAAAATGTACGCTCCGGCGAGGACTCTGAAGAGCAGGTAACAGAGCCAGAGCACGATCGATGCCCTGATCTGCAGCCCCAGCACCTCCTCTCCGGCGACGCCGCCAAGCATCATTGCCTCAACTGTAAGCACGAAAACGACAACAAGGACATTATAAAGACGTCTTTTCCCCTGACCATGCAGTTCACGGTCAATATCTTCGAAACATCTGCGGACAACGATGAAAAGGCCGTTGACGCCACAGACGGCGCCACCGATAACCGCCACGCCGATGACATATCGTCCCAGCTCGCCGGCAACACTCCTGGCGGCGAACATATAGGCCACATCCACCGTCGCCAGCGTCTCGGCGGCCACCCGGCCAACCACCAGCCAAACCCACAGTGACAGCACCAGAAAAACACCGACCAGGCTGAAAATGACCACCCGGTTCCGTCCTGCACCTCGATGAAAATCAAATCCGAGAAAAGGGATAAATCCCAGGGCCGCCAGGGAGAGGTGGAATCCCTGCCCCGCGGCCGGGGCTGTGGCGGAAGCCTTGAGGCCGTTTCCGCCGCCCCCCCAGACAACGAGGGTGAGAAGCGCTGCAATGACGAGAATTGCCGCCGCCGCCTGCAGGAAAAAGGCGTACTTTTCTCTAAACAGATGTACCAGCCCGACAGCTGCAAGCAGCAGGGAGGCGAATAGAAAATTGGGAAACCAGTAAAGATAAATCTCGTTAAAGGCAAAGCCTGCGGTAACCAGCATGCCGGTCGAGGCAAACAGCAGCAGCGGGATTCTTCCCCCCAATACCAGCGCCGTGGAAGCAAACCTCCCCCACACCCTGGTCATCACGCCGAAATCACTTCCCCCTGCCGAACCTGAGAGCCGCCCATCATGGATCACCGAACTGCACAGCAGTGCCAGAACACAGCCAGTCCCGAGAGAGCCGATCATGGCCATACCCGCAAGACCGCCCCCCCGGCCGACGAAAACCAGGGTTTCCGGCGTCAAGGCCCAGGCCCAGATAAGCGCTGTCAAGAATAGTGTCTGCATGGTGAGAAAATAACCCGATATCAACCATTCATAAAAAAACTCGCCCGGCGGGTGAAAATACACAGAGCCGGCACTGTTGCCTTCGTTTAACCTGTTACTTCCACAATCACCTGGATTGTCCTTAACAAATCGATATTTACCATTATATATAACACTCCCATCCATTTTTCAGGAAATATTCGGGGGAGATCACATCTTTTCAGCTATTCCTGGGAGTCGTTGCAGGTCTCTATTATTCCCATTTATATTTCCCAGGACCCGCCCTGCGCCATTTCTCCCTGCTGATTCTGGCAAAAGAGGCGTGGTAAAAACACTCCTGCAGCACGCCGCCGCAGGTGAAGTTGGCATGCGCGCTTCCGAACCCATGCTTGTCTCCAGCGCAGAAAAGCCTATAATATTGCAGACAGTGTGGTAATATACCCCCTGCAAACCAACCACAGCGCTGTAACTCCGCTCTATATATCATTTTTTGAGACCTTCTCCCATAGCGGAAGAACAGGCACAGATGCTTCGCCAGAGCCAGTGATTTTCTCCCACAGCCTCAGCACAGACAAAATGCGGCACAAAGCCGCGAAGCATCCGCCTCCTTCCCGGCTGCTGCGCCACCTCATTCCCCTGTTCAGGCAATACCGGCTGCGACTGCTGTTGGGCTTCACCGCTCTTCTGGCCGTTGATTTCCTGCAGCTCACCATTCCCCGCATTCTCAAATGGGGCGTGGACAGTCTCTCGGCTGGCACCGCCGAAATGGATTTGCTCGGACGATACGCCCTGTTCATCGTCGCCATAGCCATTGGCGTCACCATCCTTCGTTTTGTCTGGCGCTACACCATTATCGGCTTTTCCCGCTATCTGGAACGGGCGATCCGCAACCGCATATTCTCGCATATCCTCACCATGGACGAGGCCTTTTTTCAAAAGCGCACCACCGGCGACATCATGGCCCACGCCTCCAACGACCTTATCGCCGTACAGATGGCCTGCGGCATGGGCATGGTGGCCGCCGTCGACGCCCTGGTCATGACCGCCGCCGCCATCGTCTTCATGGCCACAATTCACGCAGAACTGACCCTGCTCGCCCTGCTGCCGATGCCCTTTCTCGCCATCTTCACCAGGATACTCTCCGGCAGGCTGCACCGCAGGTTCAGCACGGTACAGGAACAGTTTTCCCTGCTCACCGAGTTCACCAGATCGACGCTGGTCTCCGTCAAGCTGATCAAGGCCTACACCATGGAGAAATTTCAAACCGGCGAGTTTGACAAACTGGGCCAGAAGTACGTCAGAAGCAATCTGCAGGTCGCCAGGGTTCAGGGGTTGATGTTTCCAATAGCCACCCTCGTCGGCAACATGGGCATGCTGCTTATTCTCTTTTTCGGCGGTCGCCTGGTGGTGGAAGGCACCATATCCATGGGCGATTTTGTCGCCTTCATCACCTACCTCTACATGTTGATCTGGCCGATGATGGCCATCGGCTGGGTCACCAATCTGGTCCAGCGCGGCATAACTTCACTGTCGAGAATAGACTCGTTGCTGCAGGAGCGCTCTTCACTGCCGGATCCGTCGGATGCTGTCACCGTTGCCGCCGATAAACCGACCTTCTCCCTGCAGAACCTCACATTCAGGTATCCGTCGTCGCAGGAGACCGTGCTCAAAAACATCACTCTCGAGATAGGCCCCGGCATTCATGGCTTCACTGGCCGGACAGGGAGCGGCAAATCAACGATCTGCAGGGTACTGGCCCGCCTCTATCCCGTGGAGGACGGCAGCCTTTTTTTCGAAGGTGTGGATGTCAATGAACTGGCTCTTGATACAGTGCGCTCCCATGTCGCCTATGTCGCCCAGGAACCGGTGCTTTTCTCCAACACCATAGCCGCCAATATCCGCCTCGGCGCCCCAGACTCCTCTCTCGAGCAGGTGGAGCAGGCGGCCAGACTGGCAGCTGTTCATGATGATATCATGGGATTGCCCAGACAGTATGAAACACTTATCGGCGAGCGTGGAATCAAGCTCTCCGGCGGTCAGCGCCAGCGTCTGGCCCTGGCCAGGGCCCTGCTGGTCGACCGCCCCGTTCTCCTCATCGACGACGGCCTCTCCGCCGTCGATGTCGAAACAGAGCATGAAATCTTCGCCCGACTCAAGCAGCATTTCCAGGGCAAAACCGTGGTGGTGGTCTCCAACCGTCTCAAACTTTTGACCATGACCGACCATATCGTCATCCTTGAAAACGGCGTCATCGCCAGCGACGGCAACCATGAGCAGCTGCTGCGCCAGAACAGCCTCTACCGGGCCATGTACGACAAACAGATGCGGGAAGACGGGCAGGGACAACCGCGGCCATGAAAAATTTCGGCTACGAAGAAGAAACCTCCACCGCCGTACTTGGCGACTACCAGCTCTGGGGCCGCATTCTCTCCTTCTGTCGCGGGCATACCTGGCAGCTGCTGACGGGTGTTGTTCTGTCGCTGGTCATTACCGGGGCCACCCTTACCCTGCCCTATCTGATCCAGACGGTCATCGACTCCTACATCACCAACACCGGGCTGACAGTCGATCAGCGTTTTTCGGGGATTACCACCATCAGTCTCGTTTTTCTGGTATTTGTCGTCACCATTCTGCTGGCCACCTTTTTTCAGGTGGTGACCCTGGAGTGGGTCGGCCAGTCCATCATGCACCGCATCCGGCAGGATCTCTTCGCCCACATTCTCCGGCTCGATCCTCCTTTTTTCGACGCCAACCCCATAGGCCGTCTGGTCACCAGGCTGACCAACGACATCCAGAACATGCACGAGATGTTCACCTCGATCATGGTTACCATTTTCAACGATCTGCTGCGCCTGGCGGGAATTCTGACAATCCTGTTTTTCATCAACCTCCGTCTGGCGCTGGTGATGTCTCTGTTCGTGCCGATTGCCATCGTCATAACCCGGCTCTTCGCCAGACTCGCCCGCACCCAGTTCCGGCGCATCCGCAACCAGCTGGCCAAGCTCAACAGCTTTCTCTCGGAATCCATCTCCGGCATCTCCACTTTGCAGCTCTTCGGACGTCAGCAGCAGACGCGCACTCTGCACGAGGAACTCAGCACCGGCTATCTCCGGCGCAACCTCCAGCAGATCAAGCTGTTCGGCACCTTCATGCCCCTCACCGAATTCATGAGTTCAATCGCCATTGCCCTGATCCTCTGGTACGGCGGTTCGGAAATACTCAAGGAGCGCCTCAGCCTGGGGGAACTGGTGGCCTTTCTCAGCTATATGCGCCTTTTTTTTCAACCACTGCGCGAGCTGGCCCAGAAATACTCCATCATCCAGTCGGCAATGGCCTCGGCGGAACGGATCTTTGAACTCTTCGACACCAAAAGTTCCCTGAAACTGCCGCCAAACCCTCACAGCACCGACGATCTCACAGGCGACGTCCGTTATAATACAGTCAGCTTCGGCTATGACGACGACAAACAGATACTCAACGACATCACCCTGACGATCAAACAGGGACAGACCGTGGCCCTGGTGGGCACCACCGGCTCCGGCAAGACCACGCTGGTCAACCTGCTGCTCAGGTTCTATGAACCACAAAAGGGTGATATCACCATAGACGGCATCAACATAAACTCCTTCGCCCTCAAAGACCTGCGCCGTCTTGTCGGTGTCGTACTCCAGGATATTTTCCTGCTCCAGGACACTCTGCTGGCAAATATCGTCATGGATACCGGCACACCTCGCCAGCAGGTAGAAAGGATTCTCGTGCAGACGGGAATGCAGCGCTTTGTCGACAGGCTGCCGCAGGGCCTCGACACCATGATAGGTGAAGGCGGACAACAGCTCTCCACCGGCGAAAAACAGCTGCTCGCCTTTACCAGAGTGCTCTGCCGCAACCCTGTCGTTCTCGTTCTCGACGAGGCAACCGCGGCCATCGACACCGAATCGGAAAACATCCTCGAACAGGCCATCGACGAGAGTTTCAGCGGCCGCACGTCCCTGGTCATCGCCCACCGCCTTTCCACCATCCGCCGGGCCGACAGCATCGTCGTCATGGAAAAGGGACGCATAGTCGAGCGCGGAACACATGAAGAGCTGCTGGCCGGCGGCGGCCACTATGCCGAACTGGTAGCCATGGACCTTGAAGAAGGAAGCCGATAGCACCTGCGTCCCCAGCTCCTCGGGAAAGCGTCATACCGTCGGGACACTGGGTCTTCAGTACAGCAGCATATCCTTATTCTTTGATAATCGCGCAAAAACCTCAAAGTCAGCCATTTCGTCATTCTGAACTTGATTCAGAATCCAGTTTTTTTAGCTAGTTATGGATTCCGGCCTTCGCCGGAATGACAAAAAAGATGACTTTTTACGAGTCCATCATTTTTGATAATCTCGTAAAAGTCATCGACGTCGCCGGGATGGGCTCTGGAAAAAATCTGGCATGGGCACTCCTCCTTGACGGATTCCTTTGCTGGAAGTAGCCTGAAAAAGAGTAGTCAGTATCAATCCCTGTCATCTTTGATGGGCCGCTTCGTCTCATCATCGGCCAGCAGCGCTGTGGGGCTCAGCTGCTCAAAGGAAATGACGGGACAAACCAGATGAAAGCGGGGTGCAAAGGTTGAACGATCAGAATACACATGGAAAACTGGAGGATGACCGACGAAAAGCGGTCTTCGACAAGCTTAAGGAGGATTTTCAGTTGCCCGCGCCGTCCGCGACGGTGATGGAGGTATTGCGGCTGTGCAACAGCGAGGAGTCCTCCCTCAACGACATTGCCGATCTCATTCAGACCGATCCGGCGCTGTCAGCGGAGATCATCAAGTATGCCAATTCCGCCTTTCTGGCAACGGGAGTCCAGGTGGCATCGATCCAGAAAGCCACCGTCAAACTCGGCATGAATACCGTAGTTGCGCTGGCACTGGGCTTTTCTCTGCTGGCGGACAACAGGGCGGGCAGCTGTAAAAACTTTGACTACCCTCTCTTTTGGCGCACCAGCCTGGCCGAGGCGCTGGCGGCACGGGAACTGAGCCGGCGCGACGGTAATTTTGACCCCAACGAGATCTTCATCTGCGGTCTGCTGGCCCACATAGGCAGTCTGGCCCTGGCTACGCTTTTTCCCGAGGAATACGCCCAGATCCTGGAAAACCAGCCGGCCAACACCCCGCCCAGATCACTGGAGCAGCACCGCTTCGGCATAGACAGCGGCGAATTCACCACCGAACTGTTTCTCAGCTGGGGCCTGCCGGCTCAATACGCACTGGCTGCCGGATTTCACGAGGATCTGGACTCCCTCGAACTGGGAAGCGGCGCCACCAAACAGGCAACCGTCTATCTCCTCCTGGCCCATATCATCGCCCAGATGTGTCAGAGCAAGGAGGCCAGGCCGGAAATGCTCCAGAGGGTAATTGCCACCGCCAGGCAACATGACGTCGACATCGGCAATTTCGGCGACACCTTCCACACCATAGTCGAAAGCTGGCACCAATACGGCGGCTTGTTCGATATAGCTACTTCCGACTGCTACGACTACAGCGAAGAAGAAGGTTAATGGGCTCGTAAAAAGTAGTTATTTTTTGCCGGTTTCTTTTGTGCCGACTGTCTTCATGGACCCTATGGCCGCCCAATCGAAATAGCTGTTGAGCACCATATCTCCCTGTTCTTCAGTAATACGGACGAATTTTTCGCCGAGGAAAATGACGGCTCCTTCAAAGACCTTGCCCTCATTTACCTGCAGTGACACTCCTTTGCGCAGTCTGCGCGACAGGGTGCCGTGCACCGGCATGGAGGCGTATTCGAAAATTTTTTCCCATGTATCTTTCATAGTCTGTTTTCTCCTCTATGGTTCGTGGACGGATACAACTCCCTTGCCTTTTTAAAGCTGATTACCAATGAAACTCAGCCTGGCCTCCAGCCCGGATATTTCACGAGTTGAGATGGTCTGCTAGTCGAGGAGCCCTGTGATTGGCTATACTGTAGTATGCCAATCACAGAAGCGACGAAGGATAGCAGGCCATATCGACTCGCCCGAAGGGTGAAAATGGACATAACCGGCATTGTTTTCTCTTTGTACAAACTGTTACATCCACAATCATCTTGAGATTGGCTTTAACAAATTGATATTTAAAGTTATATGTAACACTTCGTCCATTTTTCATGAAATGTTCGGGCTAGCAAGGGGGCCGGGTTGCTCGTTTCGCGGGTGTCTGCAGCCAGGACGGCTGCAGCCAAGCCCCCATGGACGGGTTTATGGCGTCCCGTGAAATGAGCAATCCGGTCCCTCAGGAGGCGTAGCTGAGTGTCCTATGTATCAGTTTTTTTAAATGCAATCGCCGCGCCAAGCACAGAGAAACACCATTGACCGGCTGCTGCGCCGATTCAACCACGGAGCCGGCCGGCAAGACCGAGAGGTGCGGCAACAGGGCAGGCACGCATGCGGACGGCTCTTCCAGGCCGTTGCCTTCCCTGGACGCCTCATCACGCCATATATATCTGCAATCGCCTGTAACAGCGGCGGTTATGCCCTGTTTTTCTGGAAATTCGCGGCAGGAGAAAAAACAGCATCGCCTGCTGGACCGCCCGGGGAAAACGGCTTCTCCGGCGAGGACCGCCTGCGACAATGAGGTAGCCTCGGCCACATTTTTGTCTGAAAGCGACCAAAAAGAAAGCCGCCGGCAGAAGCGCCGGCGGCACGATACCCACTCCTGTTCGAGGGCAGCCAATCAGATGAATTCATCCAGAGGCGGAAGCTCGGGGGTTGCCCCGGCATGGCGGCAGACGTAGGAGGCAACCTTTTCCGCCAGAGGATGAATTTCTACAAGAGGCAAGTTGCGGCATACGCCCGTGGCCACTGCTGCGGCAAACGAATCGCCGGCACCGACGGTATCGGCAACCTCAACTGGATCGGCCTTGAAACTGGAATCGCCAAGGCGGCGGGAATAGAGCCTGCTGCCCTCTTGTCCCTTGGTGAGAATTATAAGGTCGAGATCAAAGGCCGTAGACAATTCCATCAGCGTTTCCGTCTCTTCTCCGGCAATTTTCAGAAAATCCTTGACCACCAGCAGTTCTTCATCGTTGAGCTTGAGAATGGTGGCAAACTGCAGAAGCCGCAAAACGGTCTCCTGGTCATAATACTTCTGGCGAAAGTTGACATCGAAAAGTCGAATGCAGGTATCGGCTGTCCGGGAGAGAAAATCGCGAATGGCCTCGGCCGAATCCCTGCTGCGCTGGGCCAGGGTGCCGAAGCAGACCACGTCCGCTTTGGCGGCGAGGTCGAAATGACGGGAGTCCAGCAGCAGATGATCCCAGGCGACATCCTCGTGGATGGTGTACGAGGGCAGACCGCCCTTCCCCATCTCAATGCTGACGGTGCCGGTGGCATATTCTTCGCTGGTAGTGACAATATGTTCAACGTTTTTCTGCTCCAGTCTGCGGAGAATGTCGGCGCCCTCTTCGTCGTTGCCGACGCTGCTGACGACTATTCCCCGGTTACCGAGCTGCCTGGCGTGATAGGCAAAATTGGCCGGCGCTCCACCCAGCTGTCTGCCCTCGGGCAGCATGTCCCACAGTATTTCACCGATGCCAACCATTACATACTCTTCTTTTTTGTTCATGGTCTTCCTCTTTGATAATTCATTATCAATGGCCGGATTGTCTCTCTTCGCCGGCTTCATTTTCCTGCCTCGTCTGTTAATTTGCATAATAATGATATACCCTATATGCTAGAGGGACAACCCTCTTATGCCTATGGAGCGGCGCAGGGAGCAGTTGCAGCCCATCGCCTTCCATTTCGGGCAGATACGGGCTGGAAAAAAAATCAGCCAGTTGACAGCCATGAATACATGATAAACCTTTAAGCGACAAATCAAAAACCACAAATAGAGTGTTTGGATAACACGGCAAAGGAGTTTTCATGATTCTGCAGCAGTTGCAAGAGTACCGACAGAAACATCCCGATACAGTACACGATGTTCTTCAAGCCCTCCAGAACCGCAGCAAGAACCTGATCCTCGGCAGCGAGCTCTGGGACGGCCTCGAAGCTTTCTGCACCGAGAACAGGCGCGAGGATCTGCTTGCTACCCCGCTTGCCGAAGCCCTGAAAAAGGCGCAGGAGGCCCTGACAACCGAATCCTGGTTCTACTTTGTCCTCCGGCCGCGTGTCGCAACCTGGTTCTATCTGCGCTATCACCTTGAAGAACAATCGCTGGAGGAGATAAGCGCCGGCAACTTTCTTTCGGTAAAAGAGGCACTTGTTACCGGCAGAACCGACAATTTCCTCCTGGAAATCGACCTGGCTCCCTTCGAACGCGATGTTCCCAAAATGAATCAAATCCGATCCATCGGCCACGGCGTCGAGTTCCTCAACCGCCGGTTTTCCAGCCGACTTTCGACAATGCTGACCATGGGCGACGAACTGCTCTACTCCTTTCTGCGGGTTCATGGCTACAACCAACAGCCGTTCATGATCAATGAGAAAATCGGCGGCGTCAAGCAATTGCGCACCGCGCTGGTCAGGGCTCTGGACTACCTCGACGACCAGTCCGCCGATACGGAATGGAATGACTTCAAGGATGATCTCGAAGGCATGGGATTCGAGCCTGGCTGGGGCAGAACCCGCGCCAATATCCACAGGAGCTTCTCCATCCTTGCCGATCTGCTCGAGGCTCCCGACCATCACAATCTGGAAAAATTCCTCGGCCGTATTCCCATGATCTTCAATCTGGCCATCTTGTCGCCGCATGGCTTCTTCGGCCAGAAGAACGTCCTTGGGCTGCCGGACACCGGCGGCCAGGTTGTCTACATCCTGGATCAGGTCCGGGCCTTGGAGAAGGAGATGCAGAATCGCCTCTACAACCAGGGACTCGACATTCAACCCCAGATTCTCATAATCACGCGGCTGATTCCCGATGCCGGCGAGACTACCTGCAATCAACCCATAGAAGAGGTGGAAGGGACAGACAACGTCCGCATTATCCGCGTTCCGTTCAGAAGAAAGGACGGTTCGGTAATAAACCACTGGATTTCACGATTCGAGGTCTGGCCCTACCTGGAGCGCTTTGCCAGAGAATCCGAGAAGGCCATTCTCGAACAACTCGGCCGGCGCCCGGACCTGATCATCGGCAATTACTCGGACGGTAATCTGGTGGCAACGCTTTTATCCAACAGCCTCAAGGTTACCCAGTGCAATATCGCCCACGCCCTGGAAAAGACCAAATATCTCTACTCCGCCCTGTTCTGGCAGGACATGGAGGACCAGTATCATTTTTCCTGCCAGTTCACCGCCGACCTCATAGCCATGAACTCCGCCGATTTCATTATCACCTCAACCTTTCAGGAAATCGCCGGTTCCAAGGACGTCGTCGGCCAGTATGAAAGCTATTCCGCCTTTACCATGCCTAATCTGCAGAGGGTAATCCACGGGGTCGACGTCTTCGATCCCAAATTCAATATCGTCTCGCCGGGAGCTGACGACACCGTTTACTTTCCCTACTACGAGGACAACAAACGGCTGCACAGTCTGCACGAAGAAATTGAACAGCTTCTTTTCGGCGAACAGGAAGACTGCCGCGGCAGCTATGAAGAAATGGAGAAGCCCATCATCTTTTCGATGGCCAGGCTCGACCGCATCAAAAACCTTACCGGTCTCGTCGAACTTTACGCCCAAAACGACAGGCTTCGGCAACACGCCAATTTACTGATCATCGGCGGCACGGTCCACCCCGATCTCTCAAACGACGAGGAAGAGCGGGAACAGATCCACAGGATGCATCGGCTGTTCGACGATTTCGGCCTGGACAGCCAGGTCCGCTGGCTCGGCAAAAGGCTTGGCAAAAATCTCAGCGGCGAACTCTACCGCTATATTGCCGACAAAAGAGGCGTCTTTGTTCAGCCTGCATTTTTCGAGGCATTCGGCCTGACGGTCATCGAAGCCATGGCTTCGGGATTGCCGGTCTTTGCCACCGAGTATGGCGGTCCTTTGGAAATAATCGTCGAGGGGGTTTCCGGCTACCA